>CAZXZW010000018.1:5386-32151 GCA_964645745.1 uncultured Bdellovibrio sp. | reverse complement strand
TTGTTAACATGTCACCCTGAAATTACTCAAGAGCTGATGGCTTTCTTTAATTACTTAACAGGGAAATCTTTGAAAAAAGATTATCAACATTTATTGATCGCTCCGATTAATATGTTCCAAAAATTTAAAGATTTGATTCGTCGTGAAGTCAATCATGCTGAAAGTGGTAAGCCTGCGCAAATTATGGCGAAGTTTAACAACATGGAAGAAAATGATATCTCTTTAGCGTTGTATGCCGCTTCTCAGTTTAACGTACAGATTCAATTGATCGTACGTGGCTTCTGTTGTGTTAAGCCCGAAGATCGTATGTTCAGTAAGAATATGAAAGTGCAATCTACATTAGGTCGCTTCTTAGAGCATTCACGTATTTTTTACTTTAGAAATGGCAAAGAAGATCCTATCGACGGTGATTTTTATATCGGATCGGCAGATTGGATGTATCGAAATCTTCATGCACGCGTTGAAGCGATTTGTCCAGTTTATGATCGCCAAGCTAAAGAAAAATTGTGGGATATCTTGCAAACTTACTGGAATGACAAGGTTCAAACTTGGTCGATGAACAGTGATGGATCTTATGTGAAAAAACGTAAACAACCAACAGATGTGGGTGTTCAGCAAGTCATGATGGATAAGGCTTTGGTTAAAACGAATTTGACAGAAGATGATTATCTTTCAAGTCAGGAATCAGAAGATCAAGACAGATAAGACTGAATGACGCCTTCTTTTAGTCCTGTGTTTGGAATTTTTAATTTTGTGATACTAAATTTTTCTAAAACTAAAATAATCAAAGGCAGCGCGATATCTAAGACATCGACGCGATCTTTACGAATATTTAAAGCCAATTTTTGTTTCAAGCTGAGTTTTTTCCATAGTGTGTGAATCGACTTAATTTCAGTTAAAGTCAGATTGGTCTGTGGTGTCTTTTTTAATAAATCCAATTTCAACTTAGATAGGGCATCAAAGTTTCCACCAGTCCCAATCGCTATAGAAAACTCAGTGGATTTTACTTTTTTGTGAAACGGGTTGATGTGCTTGTTTACTTCGTCATTTAATGTTGTGGTCTTTTTGTGGATCTTTTTCATTAAACGAACAACACCTAAAGGAAAGCTTTGTGCTTCTTTAATTTGAAGTTCTCGCACGGCTGTTAATTCAAGGCTACCGCCGCCGATGTCGATGAGGAGTGAATTATCAAAATTAATTAAATTAGATTTAATGATGGATTGCTGAATGTATTTGGCTTCCGCTGTTCCTGTAATAACTGTAATTTTGATGCCAGTTTCTTTTTTAATAAGATTAATAATGGCCGTACTATTTTTTGAATCACGCATCGCGCTGGTCGCCACCGCTATACTTTTTTGCACATTATATTTTTTATTAAATTTAGCCATTTTTTTGAAAACCAAAATCAATTCTTTAATGGTTTCTGGCTGGATACTTCCATGTTCGAAAACATCGGCACCTAGGCGTAAAGGCGCGCGGTATTTTTTAAGTGTAATCCATTGGTTGGTGGCTAAATCTTCACGATCTGTTTCCACTATAACTTGTCTTATGGCGTTGGAACCAATGTCTATCGAACTCATTCTCATAGATTAACTATGGGCCATTTTTTACATTGAAGCAATGGCGATTTTGGCGGTAAAATAAAAATATGAACGAGAAATTTGAAAGCTTTTTTTCTAATATCTATAAAGAACGCTGGCCCGCTATCTGGAAAGCCCTGAATGAACCTGTTAAGCATGAACAACGTAAAAGCGCCTTCTTTACTGAAGGGCAAACTGAATTCTATAAAATGGATCCAGCTAGTATCATGGTAGCGCGCGCCTTGAAAGTTCAAGAGGAAGATCTTGTCTTGGATATGTGTGCAGCTCCAGGTGGAAAAAGTTTAATTTTAGCGGAAGGATTGAAGTCAACCGGTCAGCTAGTTAGTAATGAAATATCTAAAGATCGTCGTGAACGATTGATGCGTGTGTTTCAAGATTATATTCCCAAAGATCAACGCCAAAATGTTTACGTTAAAGGTTTAGACGGAAATCAATACGGATTGAAAATGCCGGAAACTTTCGACAAAGTTTTGTGTGACGTTCCTTGTTCTGGTGAAAGACATTTGATTGAAAACAGCACTGAATTCCAAGCTTGGACTGAAAAGCGCAGTCGTAATTTAGCAGTTCGTCAGTATTCTCTATTGTCGTCGGGGTGGTTAGCTTGTAAGCCGGGTGGTCGAATTGTGTATTCGACTTGTTCGATATCGCCTTTAGAAAATGATGAAATCATTAAAAAGCTAAAGAAGCGTCGTGATGTTGAAATTTTAAGGGACGTGGATTTGGCCGGACAATCTTTTATTGAACCGACCGAATACGGATATCAAATATTACCCGATACGTGTCATTTTGGTCCCATGTACTTTGCGGTAATGTTGAAGGTTTAAATAACCGTAAGTTTTGATTTTAAACACTTCAAGCACTTGATCTTCGATTTCTTCGAAGACTTCTTGGCTGTGTTCAGAAGGGGCCATTGTTTTTAAATGGCTGATCTCTTGAAAAATATGATTGCAGATTCTTTTCATAAAATCGGCGTCAGATTCTAATAGAAAATGAGAGTTTAAGATTTCTTCGTCAATTAAGTTGGCAATCATTGATTTCATGGAAATTATCTCGGATAATATTTTTGCAGACTGTAGAGTCTAGCTTGTAATCTAGAGAAAGGTATAACTGGCCGTCTATGCAAAGCCCGCACTTTCTAGAATTTCAATCCTTAGTTGAGTACTTCAATGAAGAGCTCACGGGAGCACAGCTTCAAGAGATCGCCACGAATGATAACGGTGTGGTATTGGGGTTCTATCGCTTCGATAAAAAGCCTCAATTGATGTGGTTGGTTTTTGATTTAGATACACAGCATCCCTTTGTCGGACTCTTTGATACCAATCCTTGGTCTAGACTAAAGTCTACGAAGCCCATGGGGCTTTTTTTGAATTCACATTTCAGAAATAATATCGTGTCTCAAGTCGCCGTTGTGGAAAATATGGGGCGTGTGTTGAAGTTGGAATTCAGCACTACTTATTCGATTGAATTTAGATTGATTCCTAAACAGCCAAATCTTTTAGCCTTTGTAGATAAAAAAAAGATGTCATGGAATAAGCCTAAAGAGTTACCGCCGGTTGCAGCGAATACTGCTGAAGGTAATTCTTTACCAGAAGACATTGAGTCTCGCTCGGTTCATTATATGTTGAAGCAGTGGTTGCACCAGCACGAGCAATTGAATAATGTTAAAAGTAAGAAATTCCAACAGGCTTCGATCTCGGCCTATGATGCGTGGGTGAATCAACGTCGCAAAGATATTGAGAAGAAGAAAAAAGCCTTGGTGGCTTTGAATGAACAAATTCATAATCCTAAAATTCAATTGTACCAGAAACTAGGAGAGCATCTTAAAGTCTATGGCTTTAAAGATATTCCCGAGGATCTTATGGAAATCGTGAATCATTCGCAAAGTGTATCCTGGAATATACAAAACTGTTTTACCAAAGCAAAACTAGCTTCCTCTAAAATTGCCGGAGCTAAAAAACGTGCTGAATTTATTAAAGCTGAATTTGCCACTTTAGAAGATCTCAGTGAAGAGCGTTTTCAAAGTTACATCAAAAGACAGGCTCAGATTAAACAGTTCCAAGCAGTTCGTAAGAAAACAGACGGGGATTTTAGAAAATTGGTTTTGGATGAAGCCATTGGTTTAAATTGCTGGATGGGAAAATCAGCGGCGGACAATTTGCGTTTGCTTCGTCAGTCTAAATCCTGGGATTTGTGGATTCATTTAAAAGATTTCCCAAGTGCCTATGCCATTATTCAAAAAAATAAGGATCAAAAGATCAGTGATGAGATGCTTCGTCAGTCGGCCCAGTGGCTGGTCAAAGAAGGATCGAAAAGTAAAGACGTGGACGGGATGAAAACCACTGTTGTCATCGTGGAATGTCGTCATGTCCGTCCGATTAAGGGCGATAAGATAGGGCGCGTTACATATCACAACGCGCGTGAAATGTTGATTACGATTTAGTTCTTACCTATGATTATAAGTATATGATTCAAGTAGACAACTTAGTTAAAACTTACGGTGAGCGCTTCGCTATTAATAATATTAGTTTTAAAATTAATAAAGGTGATGTGGTTGGTCTTTTAGGTCCTAACGGGGCAGGTAAATCGACAACGATGAAAATCATCACAGGCTTTATGTCTCCCACATCAGGAACAGCCACGGTTTGTGGTTATGATGTTTTTGAAAATCCACTGGAAGTTAAAAAGCGCATTGGTTATTTACCAGAAAATCCACCTTTGTATTTAGATATGACCGTGGAAGATTATTTAAAGTATGTCACTGAGCTTAAGCTTGTACCCGCTGGGGACAGTGCACGCAATATTGAATCAGCTCTAGAGAAAACGCAGTTAAAAGACGTACGTAAAAGAATCATTAAAAATTTATCTAAAGGATTTAAGCAGCGCGTGGGAATCGCGCAAGCTTTGGTATCTAATCCGGAAATTCTTATTTTGGATGAGCCCACAGTGGGGCTTGATCCAAAACAAGTCGCTGAAATTCGTGATTTGATCAATGAGCTCAAAGGTCACCACACTATTATTTTATCGACGCATATATTATCTGAAGTGCAGGCGACGTGTAATAAGATTATTATTATACATCAAGGAAAACTCATTCTTGAGGATTCGATTGATAATATTCAAAACATTCGCAAGCAGCAGACGCATTTAAATATCAAACTTCGCCAAGACAAAGACTTAACGACGGATTTTAAAAATGTTAAAGGCGTTATTAGTGTAAATCAAAATAGCTCTCGTTCGTACGCGATTCAAATCGAAAATGACGAAGCGACAACGGAATCTATTCTGGAATGTATTATTAAAAACAAAGCAGGATTGTTAGAGATGTCTGTTAATGAAAACAATCTCGAAGACGTTTTCTTAAGCCTGACCTATAATAACAAGGAAGGAGCGCAAATATGAAATCCGTCTGGGTTATTTTTAAAAAAGAATTTTTAGGTTTCTTTACCAGCCCCTTATTTTTCCTGATGGCGTTTGTGGCTACGTTATTGTTTAGCATCACCTTCTCGATGGGGATTCAAAATTTTGCGACGTTATTATCAAACGGGATGTACCAGATGGGGGCGAACCCTCAGCAGTTAAATATTCATTACGCGGTTTTTCTTCAACATTTATCTTTAGTTAATTTGTTGTTCATTTTCTTCACGCCAGCTTTAGCTATGCGTCTACTAGCCGAAGAAAAAAGAAATCGTTCTTTTGAATTACTGATGACGTCACCGATTACATCTTGGCAAATCGTCTTTAGTAAATACATGTCATTGATCAGCGTTTTATTTGCAGTAGAGCTTTTAGCTTTCCTTTATATCTTCTTCTCAGCGCGTATGTTTGAATTTGAATTCTTACCTACTATTCTCACGGGAGTCGGAATCTTTATGGTCGGAGCTGTGTACGCTTCCATGAGTCTATTTGCTTCAAGCTTAACCGATAATACGATGGTGGCCTTTATTTTTGGTATCGTCTTTAACTTAGGCTTATGGATTTTTGGTGGAATTGCGGAATTTACAGATAACGTAATTTATAAAAAAATCTTTGAGCAAGTTTCAGTTAATCAGCATTTGCAATTGATGATTGATGGTGTGTTTAAGACCAGTTCGATCGTATTTTTTATTAGCATCATCTTTTTCTTCTGCTTTCTTTGTGAACGGGTGGTTGAATCATCACGCTGGAGATCAACATGAATTCTCGTCATAAGTTGATTTTAGGCGTAGCCGTATTCTTTCTGCTTTGTTTGGGCGGAATGTATTTCGCACTTCAAACATGGATGCCATTTATGTGGATTCTTTTGATCTTTGGTGTGTCTGGTATAGGCTATGTGGGATATGCCGAACGAAAACTTTTAGGGGAATTTTCACAATTAAAAACCACAAAGCACGGTTTAAGTATGGGATCTGTTTTGATTCTGACTTTGTGTATCTTGGGTTTCATGAATTATTTCTCAGTGAAGTTTGTACGAGTTTTTGATTACTCGATGACCAACCAATACACTTTATCAGAACAGTCTAAAAAAATTATCGATCATTTAGATAGTGATCTTGAAATTAAATACTTCTATAAAGACGGATTGCAAAATGCCGATCAAATGAAAAAATCATTTTTGAATTTGGCTAAAGTGTTTGACACCTATTCACCGAAAATCAAAGTCAGTTCAGTTGAAATGAATTCGAACCCGACGATGACAGAACTATTCGGAGCCACAAAAGGTACAGGGGAAGCTTTTGTATCTTACAAAGGTAAAATGAACCGTATTGAAACTCAGTTTGTAGGTATGTCGGGTATTGCTTATTCAGAGCAAGACGTAACAAACGCGATTATTAAAAGCACTCGAGCTAAGTTTAAAATAGTTTATTTCGTTGAAGGTCATCGCGAGCGTAGTATTGAAGATGAAAAAGATGAAAATGCGATAGCTGGTTTTAAAAAGGCTTTAGAGAAAAATTCTTACACCGTTAAAAGCTTGAATTTAATCTCAGCAGGTTCAATCCCTGATGACGCCGACTTGTTAATTATTGGCGGAGCCGTTGAGCCTTATCAAAAATCAGAAGTCACATTGCTTAATAATTATTTAAGTGCAGGTCGTCCTATCCTGATCTTGATGGATTCGGCCCGTGGATCAGTAGCTGGTCCATCAGATATTCTAGACGGCGTTGGTTGGATGCTGGGATCAGAATTCGTATTTAATATTTTAAGTACGCCGAATGGACCGATGGTGAGCACAGATCAAGCGACGGTAGCAAACTCATTCTCAAGTGAAAGTCCTATCACAGAGATTTTTGGTAACAATCGTTCTGTGTTGTTCTTTAGACCTCATCCGTTGCTACCGAAGGAAAAAACTAATCCTAACTTCCAAGCTGAGGTTATCGTTAAGACGTCCAATCAAACGGTGGGTTTAGCTAAGGTTGAAATGACAGATTATGAAGGTAAGCCTCGAAGTTTTGATCTGGGTGTACACTTTAAGGGAAAGTATTTATCTTCTCAGAAGGAAACAGACCTTATTATTTTCTCAGATGTAAATTTAGCTAATAATCAGTTTTTCAATCAAACCAGTAATAAAGATTTATTACTTAACTCTGTCGCGTTCTTAGCTAAGGAAACAGATTTAGTTTCATTGGCGCCTAAAGAACCTTTAGCCACTAAAATTAAAATGCCAGGACCTGAATTTAATACGTACTTTAAGTATATATTAGTGGGATTATTTTTTCCGATGCCGGTTATTTTCCTGATCGCAAGCTTAGTTATTTGGTTTAGAAGAAGACATGCGTAATAAGAAATTCATTATTTTATTTTCATTAGTTGTCGCCATGGGTATCGCCACTTTCTATTTAGAAAGAAGTGAAGACCAAAGGGAAGCTGCTAAATATGTGCGTCTTTCGGTACAAGCAGATCAAATCACTGGTGTGACTATTGAAAGAACGATCAATGAATCTCATGAAGCTTTAGATTTAAAAAAGACTTCTGAAGGTTGGATTTTTAAAAATGATATTATGCCTGCGGATTCAGAATACATGAAGGATCTGACGGAAAGATTTCAATATGCTGATTTTGAAAAAGTTATTTTAGTGCCAGGACAAACGCTGGATCAGTTTCGTTTTGATAAGCCTGTAGCGCACATTACGATTGTTGATAATCTAAGTCGCCCCAATGTGATTGTTATGAGTGAGCGTCGTAATTTTGAAGGTCAGCCTTATTATATGTTGAATGATGATAAAGACATTTACACTTTAAATACGGATTTGGATAAGAAGGTCATGAATAAAATGATTTTCTTCCAAGATAAGCACGTATTCAAAAATCAGAATGAAGAGTTCACTCAAATTCAAATTAAATCGTTGAATCATAAGTTTGATGTCTTAAAAGTTGAAAATCTGGATAAAGCTAAAGTGACGGCCTTTATTTCTAAAGTTAAAAATCTAACGGTTCAATCCTACGTCACGCAATCATCAAAAGCTAAGTTTGAAGAGCCTGTCATGGAAGTTTTAATGTCTGGTGAAAGCTTAGTTTGGTCTTTGCGTCTTTCTTTGAATACGACTGATAAAAAACTCTATGCTGAGGCTAAAATTTCAGGTTCAGAAAAGAAAACGTATTACATCGAGTATGATACGTCTTATTGGGAATATTTTTCTAATTTAAGTGCACAGCAATTTATGAAGGATCAAAAATGATAAAAATTAAATCTCCAACACGTGTAGATTTATCTGGTGGAACTTTGGACATGTGGCCGTTATTTAATTTCGTAGGTCAATGTCGTACGATCAATGTGGCGATTGATATTTGGACTCTAGTGGATTTGGATCCGACTCCGGGAAATCAAAAGATCGTTATCGAGTCATTGGATTACAATCAAAAATGGGAGTTTGCGAACTTATCTGAATTTTTAAATGGATCAGATCCAAAAACTTTACTTTACCGCGCAACTATTGAATTTTTTAAAGACAAACTGAAATCAGGATTTCATTTAATGACGAAGTCAGAAAGCCCAATTGGTGGAGGTCTTGGTGGTAGCAGTAGTCTTATGATTTCAATGATGAAGGCTTTTAGTGAAATGACGAATTTCAAGTTTAAAGATATTCATCATATGGTTCACTGTGCGCATAACATTGAATCGAAAATTTTAACGACGCCGACGGGGACACAAGACTACTATCCGGCGGTTAGTGGTGGGTTATCTATTTTAGATTATAGTACAGAAGGAATTACAGATCGCGTATTTGATGTAACGGATACGCCATTAGTGGATAATTTCTTATTAGTTTATACAGGTAAGACTCATCATAGCGGTTTAAATAATTTCGAAGTTTTAAAATCTTGCACGCAAAATGATTCTAAAGTTTTAAATGCTTTAAAAGGAATTAAAGATATTTCAGAAGATATGTACCAGGCGATTCAAGCGAAAAATTGGCACGAAATATCAGATTTATTTCAGCGTGAATATACTGAACGCATTAAATTAACACCAGCTTTCACCAGTCCAGAAATCGAACATTTATCAAAATTAGTGATAGCCAATGGAGCGACTGGTGTTAAAATATGTGGAGCAGGTGGAGGCGGTTGCGTCCTTGTGTGGGTCGCTCCAAGTCAACGCCAGAAAGTGATTGAGGCATGCGAAAAAGAAAAGTTTCAGTGTCTAAAGTCAAAACCAATAAGTCCCAAAGACCTCCAGCCGCTAAAATGGCTGATGTCGTACGATTTATAGGTGTATCACTGGCCGGTGGAAAATCGGACAAAGCCTGCGTGGCTATTCTTGAGTATTATCCTCAGAATAAGAAAATATTTTTAGCTCGCCTGTTTGAAAAAATTAAATCCGAAGAGGAAATCTCAGGGGATCTTAAGATCCGTGAGCTCATCCTTCAAGATGATCAAAGTGTAAAGTATGTCGCTTTTGATGCGGCATTAAGTCTTCCGAATTGTCTGACTTGTAAATGCCGTTGTCCCGGTTTTGAATTATGCAAAGAGCCCCACATCGAATGGATGTGGAAACATTACCGTGAAAACAAAAAAGGTAAAAAACCGAGCAAGCTTTTTACGCCCTATACTCAGAGGGCCGTTGAAATGCATTTGCAAACCAAGCTTGAAGAAAAGTTTGATATTCATCATGCCATGGGGGCTAACTCGGCTCCGTTGATGGCACGAGCGATCTACATTAAGAATCATTTGCCACCAGAATTAGAATGTATTGAAGTCTTTCCGAAGCTGACGATGTGGCGTTTGGGGGAGAGTTTAGGGTTGATGAAATCGACCTTAAAAGACCATCGAGCGGCTTTCGGCGGAGATGAGTCTCGTGATAAATTCATCCACGCTTTGAATGAAAAAAACGTCGCTTTTATCTATCATCAAGACGCTAAAAGTATGATTGAAAACAGTCATGCTTTCGAGGCTTTTCTGTGTGGAATGACGGCCTTCTTGAAGTATAAAAACTTAGTTGAGCCTCGTCCGAAAGGATTTCCAAAAACAGAAGCCTGGATTGATTTTCCAATCAAGGGAGTTAAGTTATAACAACTAGTTACGACTTAAAGCTCGACTAAAATCTTAAGCCTTAAATCCAGTGTAAACAGTCTTTACAGTCCTATATTCTTTCCATCCGCTCTCTGTATTTTCACCTAAACTGGGGGTGCCATGATATACATTTTTCCCTATGAAAATTATATTTTTCGCGCTGCTTTTTTCGATCGTTTCCCAGGCTCAAGTTTCACCTCAAGTGGACCTTAAAGCGGCCTATTTAAACATTCAAAAACAGGCCACTGTGTTGTCAGGAAGACCGCAGGATATCGCTCAAAGAATCAAATATCTGAAACAGATGTATGTCGACTCGAAAGGCAAATACGCCTTTTCTTTAGTGGCGGCTCATGGGGCTAAGTTTGCTAAAAATTTATTCGGAGTGACTCAAACAGCGAGTGGTGTGTTTTCGGTTATCACGCGAATGAGTGAATCTCAAGATCTGGCTAAAGTGAACCGTCTGAGTGAAATGACCAATACGTTCTCCACTCAGTTGGAAAATGTGAACCGTTTTGTTTTTATTGATACGTACACGAATTATTACTTTTCTAAAATTTATGGTCGCTATGCAGGGGCAGATCAGTTTGTCCCGGCCCGTTTGTTAGCATCATTAAACAAAATGCACTTAGCTCCAAGCTTAAACGAAACAGAGAAAAGAGCTTTATTTCATGAAGCTTTACTTCATGAGCAGGATACACGTGTCAGTCCAATGGTTACGAAAGTGTGTGGGGGCTTTTCAGAGAAGTGGCTTTTGCCTTTAATCTTGAAACCGATTGTTCATTTTTCCTATTTCCCGAAAAACGTCTATTTTCAGTTCACTGATTTTTCAAGTGAAGCCGAAAGAATCCATTACGCTCTCAAATCCTACGATCTAGCTGTTAAAGTAGGTTGGGACCACGTAGCTAAAACCCTTTAAGACCTAGTAGCTCCGAAAGCTAAAATTATTAATACGAACACGAAACCCGTAAAATAATTCACTTTGAAATAAAATTCAGAATATAAAAAAAGACCCGTCAGGGTCTTTTACAGTTTAAGGGTAATAAGGGTTAACCGCCGTTAAGATACGGTTACACATAATCGCGTAACCTGCGTTATTCGGGTGAATCTGATCATACATCATACTATGGTCCATCCATAAGCCATTCATGCCATCAACAACAATCACACCTTTTGATGTGGCCAGTTGACTGATCTTAGGTAGGCGAGTGGCATAGGGCACGGGTGGGTTTAAACCTAAGTACACCACAAGATTATTTTGTGAAATCAATACATCAAATAAATCATTCATCTCTTGTAAAGTTTTAGACTCAGGATACTCGCCGGGATGATTTTCATTAATCATCGTATCGTTTCCGCCAGAACTCACGAAAACTAATCTAGGTTTTGGAGCCAGAGTTTTCGCTAAAGTGTCGTAGATTTTTGTGCTGGTGTAGCCGGGAACCGCTGTCACATTTATTCCCACGTTGTTGAGCTGATTTAAGCATCCAGCCGGTGTAACCGACTTATCCGTTGAACCAGTTCCGTAAGCTAAACTATCTCCCATAACTGAAATCACACCGACGCCAGGATTGGGTCTGTGAATTTGTCCTGATTTTTGTTTAACAAAACCAGGACCGCTACCAGATGAAGACCCTGAACAACTTGTTAATGCTGTTAAGGAAATAATTAAAATAATATTTCTCATAAAGTCTCCATCAGTCTTTTTTTTAAACATTCATTTTTTTACAATCAGGAGCCACTTTGATTTTGCCTTCAGTCGCTTTGACTACGAATTCCGGAGTTAAATCCGGAGCGTATTCACGCAGTACAAATCCTTCAGAAGTCACATCAATCACGCCAAGATCTGAAACGATTTTTTTAATACATTTCACGCCGGTTAAAGGAAGTGTGCAGCGAGTGCGAAGTTTTGAATTTCCTTCTTTATCCATGTGTTGCATAGCTACAATCACGTTCTTTGCTCCGGCCACTAAGTCCATAGCGCCTCCCATGCCTTTAACCATTTTTCCTGGAACCATCCAGTTGGCTATACTACCTTCTTCGTCGACCTCCATTGCACCTAACACAGTTAAGTCAATGTGACCGCCACGAATCATGGCAAAGCTATCAGCGCTTGAGAAGAAACTGGCTCCTGGCAATGTTGTGATCGTTTGCTTTCCAGCATTGATAAGATCCGCATCAACTTTATCTTCAGTCGGGAACGGTCCCATGCCTAAAAGTCCATTTTCACTTTGTAACATAACCGTTTTCGTTTCAGGAATGTAATTCGCAACTAGCGTCGGAATGCCAATTCCTAAATTAACAGTGTAACCATCTTGGACTTCGTCAGAAATTCTTTTAGCAATTTGTTCTTTTGTTAATGGCATAGCTTAACCTTTTTTTACCGTACGTTGTTCGATACGTTTTTGCTGATTCGAAGTTTTGAAAATACGTTGAACGAAAACACCCGGAGTGTGAATTTGATCTGGCTCTAATTCTCCTACTTCAACTAATTCTTCCACTTCCGCAATCGTGATTTTTCCTGCGGTAGCGACCATCGGATTAAAGTTACGAGCCGTTTTGCGGTAAATCAGATTTCCGAATTTATCGCCTTTCCAAGCTTTAACAAAAGCGAAATCTCCTACAATCCCTTTTTCTAAGATAAATTCACGTCCGTCGAACGTACGTGATTCTTTACCTTCCGCGATTTTAGTTCCAACACCTGTCGGAGTATAAAAAGCGGGGATACCAGCTCCGCCGGCACGAAGACGTTCTGCTAAAGTTCCTTGTGGGCAGAATTCAAGTTCTAATTCGCCAGACATAAATTGTTTTTCAAACGTGGCGTTTTCACCAACGTATGAAGACATCATTTTTTTAATCTGACGAGTTTGTAATAATAAACCTAAACCGAAATCATCGACGCCTGCATTGTTCGAAACGCACGTGATATTTTTCACGCCTGAATCGCGAAGGGCTTCGATGCAATTTTCAGGAATACCACAAAGTCCAAAACCACCGACTAAATAAGTCATGTTGTCTTGAACCCCAGCTAAGGCTTCCTTGGCATTGGCGAAAACTTTTTTAGACATGGTTAAACTTTCTCGATGATAACAGAAACCGCTTCACCGCCACCGATACATAAAGTAGCTAAGCCACGTTTTGCATTTGTCGAAGTTAAGATATGGATTAATGTTGTAAAGATGCGAGCTCCAGATCCACCGATCGGGTGACCGATCGCGATAGCTCCACCACGGATGTTAATTTTTTCCATTGGGATGTTTAAAGATTTTTGAGCGGCCATAGTTACGTTAGCAAAAGCTTCATTGATTTCGAAAGCGTCGATATCTTCAATTTTTAAATTCGCTTTTTCTAAAGACTTTTTGATCGCGCCCACAGGAGCTGTCGTGAAGTACTTAGGATCTTGAGCAAATGTAGCCGACGCTACGATTTTAACTAAAGGTTTGATTCCACGTTTTTTAGCTTCTGATTCAGACATTAATACCATGGCAGCAGCGCCATCATTAATTTTAGAAGCGTTAGCTGCTGTGATTGTTCCTTCTTTTTCGAAAGCAGGTTTCAATCCTGGCATTTTATCGAACATCGCTTTTCCTGGTTCTTCATCTGTATCAATAGATACAGAACCTTTTTTGCCTTCGATCACGATCGGAGTGATTTCATTTTTGAATAAACCCGCTGCGATTGAGGCTTGCGCTTTTTTATAAGAGTTAATGGCAAATTCATCTTGAGCAGTACGAGTGAAAGAGAATTCACGAGAGCAAATCTCAGCTGCATTTCCCATGTGGAAATTATTGTATGGATCCCAAAGACCGTCTTTGATCATGGAGTCAATCATTTGCACTGAACCCATACGGTATCCGCCGCGAGAATTTTCTAATAAGTGCGGAGCTAAAGACATATTTTCTTGTCCACCAGCGACTGCAATTTTTGTATTTCCTAATTGAATAGAATCAGCAGCAAGCATCACAGCTTTTAAACCTGATCCACAAACTTTATTAATCGTTAAGCAAGGAGTTGAATTTGAAATTCCAGCACCAAGAGCTGCTTGACGAGCCGGAGCTTGTCCCACACCTGCAGTTAAAACTTCTCCCATGATGACTTCGTCGATATCATTTGCTGTTAAGTTCGCTTTTTCTAAAGCGGCTTTGATGGCCTTTGCTCCAAGAGCAGGAGCGGTTAAGCTTGAAAGTTGACCTTGGAAGCTTCCAACTGGAGTACGTTGAGCTGAAACAATAACTACATTTTCCATAAAATTTCCTTTCGTGAAAATTACATTTGGGATCATATACCCATCTGCTTTAAAGTGTAAAAAAAACTTTCTATTAAATCCGTTGACAGGAATAAGAAATTCCAGCAACGCTGATTTCATATGGCAAAGAAAACAAAACCGAAGTCTAAAAATGAAGCAAAATCAGCAGCTAAAAAAGCAGCAAAACCCGTAGTAAAGAAGGCTGTAAAGCCTGCTAAAACGGCTAAATCTGCAAAAGCAGCTCCTAAAGTGGTTCTTAAGCCTGCGAAAGCAGCAGCTAAGACTCCTGCAGCAAAGCCCGCTAAGCCTGTTGTAGTAGATAAAAAAGCAGCAAAAACTCCTGTTGTTGCAAAAGCAAGCGCTCAAGAAATTGACAAAAAAGCCGCTGCACCAGCAAAGGCTGACGTTAAGCAGCAAGCTAAGCCTTTAACCAAGGCTAAAATTAAAGCTAAAAAAGTTGAAAAGAAAGACGACGATTTTGATGACGACATGATCGATGACGACTTTGGTGAATCAGAAATCGCCGAATACGAAGACGATCTTAAGGCCGTTGAAGAAGAAGATGAAGATCTTAACGATGATTTGTCAGACGATGAAGAATCGGAAGAGAAAGAAACGGAAGTCTATTTAACTGATTCAGAGGGACGTCGTCTTTGTCGTGTACGTGACTGTGACCAAGTATCAAATGTTGAAGGTTACTGCCGTTATCACTATTTATTATTATGGAAAAAAATCCAAATCAGAAAAAGTATCTTACTTGATGGCAAGTTAGAAAAATATATCGAAGATTTAACGAGTCGTTATCCAGATAAATTCCTTGAGATGATCAAGAAAGATATGAAAACTGAAAAAGATTTCCATTCGGCAATTCAAGAGTTAGAAATCGATGAATCAGCAATGGGTGATAATGATCAAGCCGACGACGATGCGCAATCATTTGCGGACGAAATTCGCGGTGTAGCGGACGCTCCAGTTATCGATGATGATGGTGATTTCTAGGGAAAAATAATCGGTTAAATATTGTGATGATATTTGACCGTTGAACCAAGTGTATGTAAGTTTTAAAACAATAATTTTGAAGGGATAAATTATGAAAAATATTTTAGTTGTATTAGCTCTTTTTGCTTCAGTAAGTTCTTTTGCTGCTGTTAAAAAATCAGGTGAAGTTGGTCTTCGCATGAATAAGGCGTTTGGTACTGGTGTGAAATCACAAGATCAATTCTCTCCATCTGTTGGTATTATTACTACATTGATGGGTGATAAAAGTTTTGGTTTACGTACTGGTGGAATTTTCTCAGCAAAGAAAACGGTTGTAGAAGATATCGCGACAGGAACTGTTGAAACTAAAAATGTTAGTTACTTCTTAGATATCCCAGTAACGCTTGTATATGTTTTGAATAACACAATTCAAGGTTATGCTGGATTTGATATGAGTGTTAAATTGGTTTCTGACTGTACGAATAATGTGTCAGCAACTCACTGCAGCTTAACAGAAGAAAAAGATATCGTTTTCCAACCAAATCTTGGTGTAGACGTGACAGTTATGCAAGGTACAAAAGTTGGTGCTTTCTACGAAACAGAAACAGAATACGCTAAAGATTTTAAACAATCAGCGTACGGCGTAAAAGTCGGCTACGATTTCTAGAATTTAATTATTTATAAAAACAAAGGACTATAATATGAAAAGTATTTTAACAGTTATTACAATTTTAGCCTCTGCTCAAGTGTTCGCATTTGAATTCACAACAACAGCTGTAGTTGGCGCTCGTATGAATCAAGCTGTATCTTCAGGTTTATCATCAAAAGATCAAACAGGTGTTGATGCTGGTGTTGTTATTCATGTTCCAATGGTAGACGGGCTTAGCCTTCGTACTGGTGCTATCCTAGCTATGAAAGATACAAAATTAGAAGCAGCAAACGGACAATCAGGCACGGCACAAAGACTATTTTTAAACGTACCGGTAGCAGCTCAATTGGGTCACGGTATTCTTAGCTGGTACTTAGGTGCTGACATTTCTGCTAAAATTTCAACATCATGCTCTGCAGATGGTGTAACTAGTTGTGAACTTAAAGATGAACAGTCAGTTGTATTCTACCCAATCGCAGGTGTTGATGTGGCTGTTGTGGGTAATTTCAATGTAGGTGGTTTCTATGAATTTGAAACTGAATACTCAGAAAACTACAAACAATCAGGTTATGGATTAAGAGTTGGTTACAAGTTTTAATTTGTAGATTAAAAATTCTATTTTAAAATCCCGATTCAGCAATGGATCGGGATTTTTTTATCTTTTTTCAGCCATACGACCAGTTTTTTCTCAGATCAAATGTGTACTGTCCATAGATTGGATCTCAGCATTCGTGGGTTGACCCCTCATTCACTATTTTCAATAGTAAATTTTAAGGCGAATATTTTTCTCGAAGAATATTTTCTTATCAAACAAAAATAAAATTTTGCGTTGGAGGTAATAGTGTCGATAAAAGTAGGATTGCTGGGATTTGGGAAAACGGGATCGGCCGTAGCTAAGGAAATCACTTCAGAGCCAGGGCTTTCGCTCAAGTTGGTGTGTCGCCAGAATATCCAGCCCAATTTATCTTATGCGAGTCATAGTTTGGGGTATGACGAAAATTTTGCGCCCTTTGTGGCTTTCGAAAATATGACCGAGGCTTTTTTAAAGAAGAATCCTGTCGATATTATCATTGATTTCTCTTCGACTTCGGCCTGCAAGGCCTATGATTTGATTACATCTACGGGGGCTCGTATTGTCACGGCGATCTCTAAGTATTCAGAGAGCGATATTGAAACGATTAAGAAAGCCAGTGAGAAGAGTGCAGTGCTTTATTCTCCGAATATCACATTAGGTATTAACTGGTTGATGATCACATCGAAAATTTTAAAAAAAATCGCTCCTCATGCTGATGTTGAAATTGTGGAAGAGCATTTTAGAAATAAAAAAGAAGTGTCGGGAACAGCCTTGAGATTGGCAGATCGTCTAGAGCTTGAGCCACATAAACATGTGAATTCGATTCGAGTGGGTGGAATTGTCGGAAAGCATGAAGTTATTTTTGGACTTCCGAATCAAACGATTCGTTTAACTCATGAAAGTATTAATCGTGCGGCTTTTGGTGCGGGAGCTGTCGTTGCCGGGAAATGGCTCTCTGAGAAACCTGCTGGTTTTTACTCGATGGAACAAGTGGTTTATGAAAAATTTGTGAAACACTTAAAGACGTTTAATTTTGAATAGCTATTACGTGTAAGTCTAATTATGGCCTGATTTGTAAAATAAAAAAAGCCCTGCGGTATGATCAGGGCTTTTTTATTTCTTACTATTATTCAATCTCTAAAGATCCTTCTGTTGTTTGTTGCCCTTTTGCTGGCTGTGATATTTTTTCACAGTTCTCGTTGCGTGGACGATGGCGAGGGCGAGGCGGAAGTTGCACATTTTGTTCAGTTAAGCAGGCTTCAAAAATTTGTTTCTGTTCAGTCGTAGGCCTTGTTCCACTGTCTCGTGAAGGCATGTTGGCTGTAACCGCGCAAGCGTCGATGATTTGGTGAGTGGCTTCATCTGGTGGTTGTTGCTGAGCCAAACTCGTAAATCCTAAAGCCATTGTGACGACAAGGATGATGAGTGGAAAGTTGATTTGTGTTTTCATGGTATCTCCTTTGTTTTTGTTAGGTGACAGGTGTTTGTCACACACTAAGAATCGCAAAAGAGTATTGAGACAATATGGAAAGATAAGATTATTTTATAAAAATCTTATCCATAATCTTTCCACGATTGGGATTTAATTTTTTAAAACGCGTAAAATGAAGTAGATCACTAATGCCGTTAAGACAATTCTAGACCAGATCGCTTTTTTATTATGAGCTATTTCAGGATGAGTTTCTTCTGGAATCTGGGCCACTTTAAATTTATCAGGAATAGTGTCTGGAGTTAAGTGGGTTGCAAACTTGAAAGCCTCTTCTGTAGCGGGATTCATGTTCGCTTCAATATAAAATACTGAACCCAAATAAGTTTGTGTCCTGAACTCAACTTGATTCACTAAATTTTCAGGTGTGTTTTCAGAAAAACGTTTTTCAGCTTCTTCGTCTCGGAAATGTGCGAAGTCCACGTTGTTTTTCGTCAGCCATTCAGAGGCATTTTTAAATTCTTGTGGAGTAAAGGGGCCAAATTTTTTAGTATTTTCCATAACCCTTTTTATTTCGCAGTCGATTTTTTTGAATGGTATAAGTAAGAATCCAAAGATCCCATCAATGATTTATATTTTAAATCTAAAGCTTCATGAACCGGATTTTTAGTTGGACCCGTGGTAAATAAGTCCGCCGTTTTAGTCATATCTTTGTCAAAGTAACTTGATTTATCGCCATTATGAACAAAGACGGCTGCTGTTGGACTTGCGATGAGGCGCGAGTTATTCAATGAGAAAGTTAAATCTTTTTTTATAAACATATCTGTACCGAAAGTATCATAATCCAAGTCGTGCAGACTTAAATTATACAAAGTGGGCCAAATATCCATATGACCACCAAAGCTTGTTTCGAAAACAGTTTTATCTAAATGATGAATTTTGCGAAGACTGTCTGGAACGAAAAGATAAAAAGGAACTGTATCTTTTGTAAAACGCTCATCACTGGTAAAGTTAACTAACCACGAACTATGATCACCTGTGGCTGCAACAATCGTTGATTTCTTAAGGTCAGTGGCCTTTACGTCGTCCATGAATCCAGCTAAAGCATCCGTTGAATAGCGATAGGTTTTGAAACGCTCTTGTGCTAAATTCGCATCGATAATACGTGTACGCTCTGGATATTTAATGATGTCTACTTCCGACATAATGGCTTTAACATCGTACTTCGGTGGTAATTCAAACGGTGGGTGATTTGTGGTTGTCATCACCACGTAAAGTTTATTTTTACCCGTATTTTCTTTTAATTTGATGCTGATGTATTTGAAAAGATCTTCATCGTAAATACCCCAATCGTGTGTTCCCGCCATTGGGATATTGTGCTCGTCTAAAGTTTTTTTAACGTCGATTTCGCCTTCGATAAAATCAAAACCTTGAGTAATGGCATACTTGTTAATATCGCGCCATCCGGGGTTTCCACCGTAAAGAAAGTGAGTTTCAAAGTTTTGTTTTTTGTACGTTAACGCCGGAGAGGTTGAGAGTGGCGTATTTAAATATGAACTTTCAGTCAGGAAAGGGCTGATAGCTCGTTGTGGAACTCCAGCTAAAATGCAACTTAATGAACCTGCAGTTCCCGGCGTATTCGCTAAGAAATGCAAATTTAAGAAGTCTTGGTTGAAATGCTTACGCATATTTCCAACTAAATTAAATTCAGGAGTGTCGCTAGCTGTGATACCGTAAGCGCCCCAGCTTTCCATCACAACAACGACCACATTTTTAATATTTTTATTTTGAATATGAGCAGGAGTTTTAAATTTCATCAGATCAAAACGACTTTGTGTTTCTATTTTTTTACCGAAGAAATTTTCGAAGGCTTGATTTTCAGAGTTAGGATTTGTGCGGCTGTAGCCAAACTCTTTTAAATTGGAGTCCCAGGCGTTAGCACCAATACTACTTTGAGCACTTCGTAATTTAGCTGCGCGCATAACCGCGTGAGCTGTTCCGAAAGAAAGTTGATTGATGAACGGAACCGTCGAGATCACCGCGTAGTCAGGTCCTAGTGGGAACATGCTTAAAGTTCCACGACCGAATAAGAAGAGTACAACGAATAAAAACGTTTTAAATTTAAAACCTGAATTAAGAATAGAAGTGCGGTTGTAAGCTAAAAACTTACGAGTGCTCCAGTGAGCAATAAAATAAAGAACAAAGATCACGGCAAAAATTTCTAAGGCGGGATAGTTTTTCCAAAAACCTTTTGCCACAGCGACAGTGTCATCATCGACCAGTCCGAAAGCGATGAGGTTAATGCGATCTGTGTAGAATGAATAAAAAATAATGTCGAAGACACTTGTTCCAATCCATAAAAACAAGAATAAACGATATATCGAAAAACCGATATTGGTTACCCATGTCGGAGTTTTCTTAAACATGATAAATGGAATAAACAGAATCGTAATATAAGAAATGGCACTTAAGTCAAAACGCAATCCGCGAAGAAAAGCATTTAGAATATCAGTCGGGTGTTCGGAAAATTTAAGATCGGCAGGAGAAAGGGCCGCGTAGAACATCAGTCGAATCACGGCGCCGATAAAGCACAGAACTAAAATATGTTTAAGCCAGATGAAGAATTGATTTTTAAAGTTGTTCATGAATTCTTACAGTCTAGCTATTGTCTTAGTGCATGTCTTCTTTTTTATTTTTTGACTTGAACATTTGTGGTTCTAAGTTTTTTGCAAATTCGTCGAATTCATCTTCAGTCGCGTCGAGCGCATCTGTAGAAGGATCTTCATCGGCGTCTTTCAATAAAGCTTCATCGGCTTCACCTAAAAGTTTATCTGCGGCATCTTTTAATTCTGGATTTTCAGTCGAGAACTGTAACCAAACTTTGTGACCGTTGAATGGGTATTCCATCCACGTGTAAGGAAGTTCGATTTCTTCTCCGTTTTCGAAATACTCCATCATCAAGCTGGCAATAGCGTCCACAGCGAGGTAGACAAGCTCAATGACTTTGTCAGATTCGTTTTTATGATCCAAAGAGACTTCGAAATTGCTGTAGCGAAGTTCACCTTTTTTGTGAAGGCCTACTTGAACCAGGATTTCCTGTTCGTAAAAGCGCCCTGAAACGTGCACTTCGGTCTTATTTCCGAGGTGAGTTTTGAAATTTTGCTTAAATATATCGCTAATTCCGACTGTTAAATCAGCAGGAAACTCGGTCCATTTCTTATTCGATTTATAACGTGGATTCATTGTAAAAACCTTTCAAAAATAGAGTATAAATGTCTTCTATTTGTTGACTGAAAATCAAAGTGTTTTATAACTCATACATCCTGAAAATAACAACTAAAATTGGAATAAAATATGGAATCTCAAAGTATTCAATCTGGCGTATTAGCGACAGTGCCGGAAGCAGCTAAAAATGATAAGAACCAAGATATCGGCTTAGGCCGCGGCGTTTACGTTTCAACTTACGGTTGTCAAATGAACGTGAACGACACGGAACGTATGTACTCACTTCTTGAGATGGCAAACTTCACACCGGTGCAAACTCCAGAAGAAGCTGAATTGATTATTATCAACGCCTGTTCGATTCGTGAAAAACCAGTTCACAAAGTTTATTCTGAAGTAGGTCGTTATAAAAAATTACGCGAAAAAAATCCAAACATCAAAATCGGAGTCGGTGGTTGCGTAGGCCAACAAGAAAAAGAAAACTTAATTAAAAATCAACCGATGATCGATTTTGTTTTCGGTACGGACAATATCGACAGTCTTCCCAATTTAGTTTCTCAAGTTTTCACGGATAAGACAAAAGTGATTCAAACGAAGTTTGAACACCGTGCGCCTTACCACGTTGAAACATTAGTTCGTAATCCTGGTGTTTCAACTTTCGTGAACATCGCTAAGGGTTGTGATAACTTCTGTACATTCTGTATTGTACCGTATACACGTGGTCGTGAAAAATCTCGCCCGATGTCACACGTTCTTATGGATGTTCGTAATTTAGTAAAACGTGGCGTGAAAGAAGTTTCACTTCTTGGGCAAAACGTAAACTCATATAATTCTGAAGACGGTGCTGACTTCGCAGATCTTTTAAAGAAAGTGGCGACGGATACGGATGTAGAAAGAATTCGTTACACGACATCTCATCCAAAGGACTTCAATGAAAAATTAATGCAAGTTATGGCGGATCACCAAGATAAGATCTGTGAATACGTTCATCTTCCATTTCAAAGTGGTAACACAGAAATCTTGCGTCGTATGAACCGCGGTTATAGCCGCGAAGAATACTTAGCTAAGATTGCACAAATGAAAAAAATTATCCCGAACTTAGTTTTATCGACAGACATCATCGTAGGCTTCCCTGGTGAAACGGAAGAAGCCTTCCAAGATACAATGTCGATGTTAACAGAAGTTGGATTCGAAACTATTTACGCGTTTATGTATTCGCCTCGTCCTTTCACAAAGGCGGCTCAGTACACAGACCAAGTTGAAGAATCAGTTAAGAACGAACGCTTAAATCGTTTATTCGATCACCAAGATAAAATCGCTTTCGAAATGGTGAAGCGTTATGAAAACCAAACTTTACAAGTTCTAGTTGAAACAATTAACGAACAAGGTAAAGCGCAAGGTCGCAGTACTCAGAACAAATTAGTTTACTTCATGGGAAGCGCAGACTTGATCGGTAAGACAGTTCCGGTTCGTATTACGCAAGCGTTTCCAAGTGTGTTCCGCGGAGAATTGCAACAATGACCTCTGAAGACAAAATGATTCCTTTTGAATTGAATGCCGATTTCATCTTTTCCAAAGGACAAGATGAAAAGGTTGATTTTATTCAGCAGGACCTCATCGAACTTAAACCGTACGGGATGTCGTTACATAACGATACAACTCGTCCGTTTCTTTTGTTGAAAGACGATTCAGGTAAATACACTTTGCCTGTTGGTATTAATCAAATTGAAGCGGGTGTTGCCTTAACGCAGTCATCGACGAATCACGCTTTAGGAACTCCGCATACTTTTTCTGAAAAATTATTATCAAGCTTAGATATCAAAATTGATAAATGTATTTTCGTAGAAATTAGCGGGCACCACCAGTACGTGCGCGTGTACATGACAGGTCATCCACGTTTCCAAAGTCTTAAGCTTAAAGCTGAAGATGCGATGAGCTTATGTTTACATTTAAAAGTTCCGTTCTATGCCACAGCTTCTTTTATCCAACGTTCTAAAACAATGACGGCAGAAGTTTCAGACAGCGTAAAGAATGTGTTGGCTCAGCCCGCACATGAAAGTCTAAAAAAACAGTATCACTGATTGAACTTTAAAATTTCAGTCAGAGGGGGTTGAAATGACAGACAATAAATTTATTAAAGCACGAGGTAAGACCCCTCAAGTATCGTCTGGCGTTTTCATCGCGGATGGAGCCCGCATCATCGGTGATGTGACTATCGGTTCAGGCTCATCAGTTTGGTATAACACTACTTTACGTGGCGATGTGATGCCCATCACAATCGGAAATGATACGAACATTCAAGACGGATCCACTTTACACGGTACTTTCGGAAAGCATGCTTGCTCAATTGGAAACGAAGTAACGATCGGTCACAACGTAGTTCTTCACGGCTGTCAAATTGGAGATCAAACTTTAATTGGGATGGGATCTATCGTTATGGACGGAGCTAAAGTTCCTGATCATTGCGTAGTCGGAGCAGGGTCTTTAGTCACTGAAGGTAAGGTGTTTGAGTCGTATTCTTTAATCGTAGGTCGTCCTGCGGTATTTAAACGTAAATTGAACGAAGATGAAATTAAATTTTTAAAACAATCAGCAGACAATTATAAATTATATCAA
Organism: uncultured Bdellovibrio sp.; assembly: GCA_964645745.1. Taxonomy (GTDB): domain Bacteria; phylum Bdellovibrionota; class Bdellovibrionia; order Bdellovibrionales; family Bdellovibrionaceae; genus Pseudobdellovibrio. The sequence goes on along the minus strand of CAZXZW010000018.1, from coordinate 8,358 downwards.
ACTTGGTACGGAGAACATCATGAGTAACAGACCTTTTGAATTAGCGCTAACGTTCGATGATATTTTGTTGATCCCTCAGTTTTCGGAAATCGTTCCGACGGACATCACACCAAAATCATTCTTTGCAAAAAACATTTACTTAAATGCTCCGATCATTTCGGCAGCCATGGACACGGTGACCGAAAATAAAATCGCTCGCGTGATGGCGCAAAACGGTGGATTCGGTATCATCCATAAAAACTTAACGATTGCTGAACAGGCTTTCGAAGTGGAAAAAGTTAAAAAGTATGAAAGCGGAATGATTCAAGATCCGATCACACTTTCTCCTGATCACTATGTGAGTGAAGCTCTTCAAATGATGGCGAAATACTCGATCAGTGGAATTCCAGTTACGGTTCAAGGAAAATTAGTTGGTATCCTAACTAATCGCGATCTTCGTTTTGAAACGAACTTTAATCAACCGATTAAAAATTTAATGACGAAAGAAAACTTAGTCACAGCTCCAGAAGGCATCAGTCTTCAAGAAGCGAAAGCTATTTTGCAAAAGCACCGTATTGAAAAATTACCAGTGATTGGAAAAGATGGAAAACTAAAAGGTCTGATCACAACAAAAGATATCGAAAAATCTGTAGCCTATCCTTTAGCGACGAAAGATTCTAAGGGCCGCTTAATTTGCGGAGCCGCGATTGGCGTAGGTGAAAGTTCATTCGAGCGTGCCGCAGCTATCGTTGAAGCCGGGGCAGATATTCTTTGTGTTGATACAGCTCACGGACATTCTAAAAACGTTATTGAAATGGTGAAGCACGTTAAAGCCAAATACCAAGACATCGTTATCTGTGCTGGTAACGTGGTTTCTGAATCTGCCACTGAAGCATTGATCAATGCGGGTGCTGACGTTGTAAAAATCGGAGTTGGTCCTGGTAGTATCTGTACTACTCGTGTGGTGGCTGGTGTGGGTATGCCTCAGATCACAGCCGTGATGAAATGTGCTAAAGTCGCTAAAGCTAAAGGTAAAACAATTATCGCTGATGGCGGAATTAAATATTCTGGCGATGTTGTTAAAGCATTAGCCTTAGGTGCGAACACCGTGATGATTGGAAACTTATTAGCTGGTGCGGATGAGTCTCCGGGTGAAACTGTGCTTTACCAAGGACGTACTTACAAAGTTTACCGTGGTATGGGATCATTAGGAGCTATGAAAGTCGGATCGAAAGATCGTTACGGCCAAATGGATGTCACTGATTTTGATAAATTAGTTCCAGAAGGAATCGAAGGAAAAGTCCCTTATAAAGGAAGCGCTGCAGGAATTATCCACCAACTAGTTGGGGGTCTTAAATCCGGTATGGGCTACTTGGGCGCAAGCAACATTGAAGAACTACAAAATAAAGCCGAATTTGTTCAAATCACTTCACAAGGGCTAAAAGAGTCCCATGTTCATGATGTGAGTATTACAAAAGAAGCTCCGAACTATAGATTGGAATAGAATGGCCTCTCAGACGAATGGAATTTTAATATTAGATTTTGGATCACAAGTAACTATGTTGATCGCGCGTCGTTTGCGCGATTTAGGTTACTACTGTGAAATTAAAGGTTACACGACCTCATTTGAAGAAATTAAACAATTTAATCCTTCAGCCATCATTTTAAGTGGTGGACCGAACTCGGTTTATGATAAAGGCGCTCCTCACATTGATGTGAAGCAGATCTTAGAAATTGCTCCGACATTAGGTATTTGCTACGGCATGCAGTTATTGGCTCACCAATTAGGTGGATCAGTGACGACATCAACGACACGCGAATACGGATTAAAAAAATTAAACTGGAAAAGATTAATCAGCGAAGTGATTCCTAGCGAACAATTCGTCTGGATGAGCCATGGAGACGTGGTTAACAAGATTCCGACAGGCGCTGAGCTTTTAGCGGAAACAGAACACCACATCGCGGGATTCTCTTCAGATCGCTACTGGGCTTTACAGTTCCATCCGGAAGTTTCTCACACGGATTATGGTTCTGATATTTTAGATGCTTTCGCGCAATTTGCCGGTTGTGATAAAAATTGGAATACGCAATCGACTTTAAAATACTGTGAAGAATTAATTCATAATACAGTTGGAAAATCAGACCACGTACTTTGTGCTTTAAGTGGTGGGGTCGATTCAAGTGTAGTGGCGACGCTTTTAACTAAAACTTTAGGTAAAGACCGCGTTCACTGTGTGTTCGTTGATAACGGATTACTGCGCCAACATGAATTTGAAAATGTTTTGAAACAGTACCATGACATCGGTTTAAATGTGACAGGTGTAGACGCTAAGAAAGAATTCTTAACGGCTTTAGCTGGATTGTCTGATCCAGAATTGAAACGTAAAGCGATCGGTAAAACATTTATCGACGTCTTTGATGCTTCAATCAAAAAAGAATTGAGCACATATAAAGATCAAATTAAATTCTTAGCTCAAGGAACATTGTACCCCGACGTGATTGAAAGTGTTTCATCAGTTGGTGGAAGCGTAACGATTAAATCTCATCACAACGTAGGCGGATTGCCAGCGAAGATGAATTTAAAATTAGTAGAACCGGTTCGTTTACTTTTTAAAGATGAAGTTCGTCTTTTAGGAAAAGAATTAGGTTTAAAAGAAGAATTAGTGGGTCGTCATCCATTCCCAGGACCGGGTCTTGCGATCCGTATTATGGGTGATGTGACGGAAGATAAATTAAGAATCGTTAAACAAGCCGATCATATTTTTATTTCTCAATTACGTGAACACGGTTTGTATAATAAAATTTGGCAAGCTTTCTGTGTTCTTTTACCCGTACAAACAGTAGGGGTGATGGGAGACGGTCGTACTTATGAAAACGTTCTCGCACTTCGAGCCGTGACATCTTCTGATGGTATGACGGCAGACTGGGATGATGTCGACGGAAAATTCATAAAAAATGTTGTGAAACTGTCCCTTCTCCTGCTACTTCTTCTT
>CAZXZW010000018.1:0-5376 GCA_964645745.1 uncultured Bdellovibrio sp. | reverse complement strand
CAGAATGGTATGATTTAGACGGAAAATTCTTAAAGAATGTTTCGAACTTAATTACCAACCAAGTTAAAGGGATTAATCGTATCGTTTACGATGTGACTTCTAAACCTCCAGCAACGATTGAGTGGGAATAATAATGTCAGAGACAAACAATTCTTCTTTTGTTCATCTTCACACGCACTCTGAGTATTCATTACTTGAAGCTTCGAGCCGTTTGAAGGCGTTAGCGAAAAAGGCGGCTGAATATAAACAGCCCGCTTTAGCGTTAACAGACAACGGAAATATGTTCGGTGCGATCGAATTCTATTTCGCCTGCAGAGATAAAGACGTTAAGCCCATTTTGGGTTTAGACGCTTACATTGCACCGGGATCTCGTCATGATAAAAAACAAGATAACAACGCGCGTTTTTCAGATGCCGCTTTAGGTCCGAAGCGTTTAGTTTTATTAGCGGAAAATTTCCAAGGATATCAAAACCTTTGTAAACTTTCGACGATTGGATACCAAGAGGGTTTCTACTGGAAACCTCGTATCGATTATGAAGCGTTAAAAGAACACAATTCGAACTTGATTTGCATGAGCGGAGGAATCCGCGGTGAAGTGGTCGATACGTTCTTGAAAGAAGGACCAGACGCCGCTTTAGAAAAAATTAAAAACTTAAAAAATATTTTCGGTGATCGTTTCTACTTGGAAACTTGTAAAACATTACCAGCCTGGAATGACATCAATAAATTTTTGATGGAAGCGTCTCGTATCACAGGTGTGCCGATGGTAGCGACGAATGATATTCATTACGTGTCGCAATCGGATCAAGTGGCTCAAGAAGTTTTAATTTGTATTGGATCGAATAAAACTTTAGCTGATGAGCATCGCTTTAAATTAGGAAGCTCTGAATTCTATTTCAAAGATTCAGATCAAATGACTAAATTATTTAGCGATAATCCAGACGCGGTGGCGAAGACTTTAGAAATTGCTGATCGTTGTAATGTTAAATTTAAATTAAAAGACGATAACGGAAAAGCCATTTACCACTTACCAACATTCCCAACAACGGAAGGCCGTACAGTTAAAGAGGAAATGAAATACCGCTCTGAAATCGGATTGAATGAGCGCTTTGCTGAGTTCGAACGATTGGGTCGTGCTATTCCTGAAGATAAAAAGCCTGAATATCATGAGCGTTTGGCTTATGAGTTAAGTATTATCGATCGCATGGGTTTCAACGGTTACTTCTTGATCGTCCAAGATTTCATTGGATGGGCTAAAGAAAATGACGTTCCCGTAGGGCCGGGTCGTGGATCCGGAGCAGGATCGTTAGTCGCCTACAGTTTAAAAATTACTGATCTTGATCCGTTACCAAACTTCCTTCTCTTTGAGCGTTTCTTAAATCCAGAACGTATCTCGATGCCCGATTTCGATATCGATTTCTGTCAAGATCGTCGTCAGGAAGTGATTCAGTACGTAACTCAAAAGTACGGACGTGAATCGGTATCTCAAATTATCACTTACGGAAAATTACAAACTCGTGCCGCGTTGAAAGATGTTGGGCGTGTATTAGGAATGACTTTTCCTGAAGTAGATGTGGTCAGTAAATTAATTCCAGATAAATTAGGTATCAGTTTATCTGAATCGATTGAAACAGAACCGCGTATCCGTGAAGCCATGGAGATGAATCCAACGGTGAACACGTTGATTGATCTGGCTTTAAAAGTGGAAGGCTTGGTTCGTCATGCGGGCATCCATGCCGCCGGTGTTATTATTGCCGATGGAAACTTAACTCAACATGCTCCCATGTATAAGGGTGCCGCCGACGAGAACGTGGTTCAGTACGATATGAAGCATGCCGAGAAAATCGGTTTGATCAAATTCGACTTCTTAGGATTAAAAACTTTAACTCATATTCATCACGCTTTAAAATTAGTAAAAGAAAATCGTGGCATCATGGTTCTTGAAAAAGATATCCCGATGGATGATCCTTTAGTTTACGAATTGTTATCTAAAGGTGATACGGCCGGGGTGTTCCAGTTTGAGGGTGAGGGTATCACCGATGCCACTCGTAAAATTAAACCTTCAAGCTTTGCCGACGTAACCGCTATTACTTCATTGTATCGTCCAGGTCCGATGGCGAATATTCCTGAGTTTACGAAACGTAAACACGGTGAAGCTCCGGTTGAATATCTATTACCTGACACAGAAAAAGTTCTGAAAGAGACCTACGGAATCATGGTCTATCAAGAGCAAGTTATGGGTATCGCCTCATTGATCGCCGGATACAGCCTCGGCGAAGCCGATATGCTTCGTCGTGCGATGGGTAAGAAAATTAAAGAAGAAATGGATCAGCATCGCGCGCGTTTCATGAAAGGCGCGCTTGCGAACGGACATGATAAAGAAAAATCAAATGAACTTTTTGATTTGATGTATAAGTTCGCCGATTACGGTTTCAATAAATCCCATGCTGCTGCTTACTCAGTGATTACAGTTCAAACTGCTTGGGTGAAACGTCATTACCCAGCTGAATTCTTTGCCGCACTTCTTTCAACCGAGTTATCGGACACGGATAAAGTTGTTAAGTACGTTAAAGATGCGCAGAAACGTGGATTAGTTGTCAAAGCTCCGCATATTAATTTCTCGGATTATTTATTCTCGGTAAAAGGAGAAGAAATTTACTTCGGTCTGGGTGGTATCAAAGGCGTTGGACAAGCCGCCGTTGAAGCTATCATTGAAGCCCGTGAACAATTAGAAGATAAGAAATTTAAATCATTGCAAGATTTCTTTGATCATGTTGATTTACGTCGCGTAAATAAAAAAGTCATCGAATCGATGATCAAAGCTGGAGCCTTCGATGGTTTCGGTTATCATCGTGCACAGTTACTAAGTGGTTACAGTAATTTCTTAGACCGCGCGGTTGAAACGCAAAAAGATAAATTAAGTGGTCAAGTATCGATGTTCGACATGGTCGACAATAAAGAAGAAATCAAATTACCAGATATGAAAATTTGGACTAGAACTCAGTCTTTATCTTATGAAAAAGAAGTTCTTGGTTTCTATCTTTCAGATCATCCGATGAAAGGTTTTGAAAACTTAGCGAAAGTTTGGGCTTCGAATTCTATCACGGAACTCAGTCAGATCGTTATGCCACCGAAAGTGGACGAACCGAAAACATGGCCACCAAGTGATAAAAATAAAAAACGTGTGGTGATCACAGGGCTTGTCATTGAATACAAAGAGATGATCACGAAAAAAGGAACTCGCATGGCTTTTGCGAAAGTGGAAGACTTGTCGGGAACAGCCGAGCTTGTGATTTTCCCAGATACGTTTGCTAAGTGTGGACATTATTTAAAAGATGAACGTCCTTTATTGATTGGTGGAGCGCTTGAGGTGAACGAAGGAGCCGTGAAAATCTTAGTTGATAACGTGGCTCCGTTTGATGATATCTTAAGAAAAACGAAGCGTATTACATTCCGTTTGGACTTATTGAAAGAGGATCAGTACTCGCAACTTCAGTCTTTGATCCAAGAATTCAAAGGGCAAACTGAAATTAAATTCGTGTTCAATATGGACAATCGTCTTGTTGAAATGACGCCAGAAACAGCTCAGCACATCGAGATCTCAGATTCGTTTTTTGAAGAGGCTCGTCAGCTTTTTGGACGTACTGATTTTATTGAAATTTAAGAGCGGAATGCTATCCTAATAAGAGAGGTATTATGAAAACAAAACTTATTTTAGTGGTAGCTTGTTTAGCTTTACAAAGTTGTATTACGACGACTAAATCTCCAACCGGTGAGCCGGAACCTCTTCAGGTTCGTAAATCGATTAAAGATGTCGATTACCGCGTAAAAGCTGAACCCACTGAACTTAAAAAACGTGTTTTGATTTTACCTTTCTTAGATAAAAACGAAGCGGCTCGTCCTTCGGATGCGCGTGAACAAGCTCGTACAGCTTTTGTGGATGATCTTATTCGCACAACGGGTGTTATCGTTATTCCTTTAGATCAGCTTAAAGCTGCACCAGAAAAATACATTAAAAACGGCGAATATGATTTGAAAAAAATCGCTCAAGATTCTCAAAAACAAGGTTTTACTTCGATCATCGAAGGACAAATCATTGATGTAAAATTAAAAAATGCTGCTGATCAAATTGGTTTAGTCCGTAATATCTCGACGATCTATGAAGTGGTGGTTCGTATGAGAATTGTGAACGTGAGAACTGAAAATGAAGTTTTCAACACTGTAAAAACAGTCACATTAGAAGAAGATAATAAACGTGTCGTAGAGCGTGTAGCGAATGACCAGTTCTTCGTGCGCAACCCTGAATTATTAAAAGTTTTAATTAAAGATGCCTTCCTTGATTTTACACCGCAAATTCAAGATGCCTTAGTCGATATCACATGGGAAGGTCGTATCGCCGCTATTCGCGGTGAAAAAATCTATTTGAATGTAGGAAAAATCTCAGGTGTTCAAATCGGTGATATTCTTAAAGTCGTGGAAGATGGATCTGAAATTTACGATCCGGAAATTGGATACCATTTAGGTCGTATCCGTGGAAAAACAAAAGGTACTTTAGAAATCGTCAGCTACTTCGGACAAGACGGAGCCGTAGCTGTGATGCATTCAGGTGCTAATTTTAAAGAAAGTGATCGCGTTGAAACCTACAAACAATAACTTTTCTTTAGAACATACCTATTTAGGAACTTTGGATTTTGAAGCCGCTTTTCAGATTCAAAGAAATTTATGGCATTCAGCCAAAGATAAAAATCAAATTAGCATTATGGGTTTAGAGCATCCTGCAGTGATTACTTTAGGTCGTCGGATGAAGTCAGATGATCTTATAACTGTGAGTGGTATTCCAGTTGTGCAATCAACACGCGGAGGATTAGCGACCATTCACTCAGAAGGTCAGTTAGTAATTTATCCGATTATGAATTTAAGATCTCAAGGATTAGGCGTTAAAGAATTTGTCTGTAAACTTTTAAAAATTACACAAATTACTTTGGAAGATTATAATATTGAATCATATATTGATGATGAAAATGTTGGACTTTACACAGGATATGGAAAAATTGCTTTCTGCGGCCTTGAAATCAAAGAGGGTGTGAGTCAGCATGGTATCAGTATCAATATCGCAAACGATCTTAGTCTTTTTTCACAAATTGTTTCTTGCGGTATTACCTCTTTAAAAACAGATCGTGTTTGCAATCATGTCAGTGATGTAACGATGCGTGATTTTTTTGAGAAGTGGCGTAGTCATTTTAAACAGGTTTTCCATATTTGAATACGTGACAAAAGTCTTGACCGTAGAATTGACAATTGTCCTCAATATTAATTTTGAATAGCATGAACTCTATCAAAAAGAAGGAGATCTTATATGAAAAAAATAGTATTTTT
>CAZXZW010000017.1:24563-32890 GCA_964645745.1 uncultured Bdellovibrio sp. | reverse complement strand
TCTTTAGAAGATAATTTAATGCGTATTTTCAATGGTGAACGTATTCAAAAAATCATGACGATGTTAAAAATCGACGAAGACGAACCAATTACTCACAAAATGGTGACGAATGCGATCGAAGGCGCACAACGTAAAGTTGAAGGACATAACTTCGATATTCGTAAACATTTATTAGATTTCGATGACGTGATGAATATGCAAAGAAATGCGATCTACAAGATGCGTCGTCAAATCTTAGATGGTAAAGATATTGAAAGAAATATCTTAGATATGCTGGGCGATGTTGTATCTGTGATCTTAGATAACAATATTCCTGAAGGTGTTAAACAATCAGACTGGAATATCGAAGGTTTAAATACAGCTTTGATGGAACAATTTGGCTTCCAATTGGATACAACTCAATTGAATTCATCTGAGAAAATTTTAGAAGCGATCAAAGAGCGCGTTCAAAAGATTTACGCTCATCAAAAAGAATCGATGGGGCCTTATTTTGAACAAATTTCTAAAATGATCATGTTAAATTCGATCGATCAAAGATGGAAAGAACATTTATATACAATTGATAAAGTAAAAGAAGGTATCAATCTTCGTGCTTACGGACAAAAAGATCCATTAATTGAATATAAAAAAGAAGCTTTCAAGGCGTTCGAACAATTAAACAATGTGATCAAATCTGAAACTTTAGAAAAAATTATGCGCGTACAATTAGTTGCTGAAGGAGCTGAACAAGCTTTGCAAAATTTAAGACCTGAAGAAACAGATATGGATGAATTAGATTACTCTGATCCAACGCAAGTTGAATCAGGTTTCTCACAGATGGGTCAAAGCAGTGGTGGTTCAGTACAAAGTAATGAACCACAAAAAAGACGAATCGTAACGGGTCCGCCGCAAGGTCAATCAGATCGTCCGCAAAACCGTTCTGAACGTAGAAAAAATAAGTAAGATAATTTCCGAAAGGATTTGAATCGTGCAATGCCCGCAATGTAAAAACGATGTTCCAGTGACTGAAGCTCAGTTCGGAGCATTGTACACGTGTCCCAAATGCGTGGCTGTGTATTTTGTGGGTTTTGATGGTCAACCTGAATACGGCGATATGGCTTTGCCGATAGTTGAGACCACAGAAGAATCTTTCACGACTGATTTTAATGGGAACTCATCAGAAGATGTTCCAGCAATTGATATTCCTGTTCAAACTTATGAATCTTTTTCTGAACCTCCTGCTGCTCAAGAAAACGTGGAAGCCGATTTGAGTTTGAATAATGATTTTAATAATCAATTCAATAGTGATTTTAATTTAGAAAATTTAACAGAAGCAGAGTCGCCTACACCTGCTGTTGAGGTGGCTAAGCCTCGAGCTGTCAGTAGTTCGGGCTTTGCAGCTGTGGCTCAAGAAATCGCTGATTACGGTAACCAAGAAGAAGTCATTTCGAGTATTAATTACGATGTTGTGATTAAAGGTTTGGATACAAAAGAAGTGATGCAAGCCTTCAAAGACTCTATCGAAGATTCGAAGTTTGCCTGGTTAACTCAGGATATTTTGAATCAGATCAAAAATGGTGAAGTCACTTTAAAGAGTTTAAATCCCATTCAAGCCTTTGTATTGGCATCTCGAATCCAATTCTTAGATCTTGAGATCGAATGGAGTCAAAATGTTGCATTTTAAGCATTTTTTTAAATCTCTCCTTATTATAGGTCTATTAAGTTCAAATGTGATGGCGAATGAAGAAAAGCACGAGGCAGCCCCTGCAGCCGCTCCTCAGGAATCTACAGAGTTCTCGGGTCAGCAAGATGATACGTGGATGAAGATGCAGGCAGATGTCGTTTCGGCCAAAACTAAGCTCGATGCTCAACAGGCCATCGTGACCGAATTGTTGGTGAGTAAAAAAAACAACAAAGGTCGTATCGGTAAAGATCAAGTTGATCAATTAAACTCGAACCATCAAAAATTGCAGGATTTGGTTAAAGATTATAATCAGAAGCTAAATGCTTTCGAGATCAAATATCCTGAAAAAGGCCAAGCTTTAGGACGACAATACAGTCGTAAACAAGAGCAATCGCTAGACCAGATGGAAAATTCTCTGACTTTGGATGGTCGAATTCGCAAGATAAATAAAAAAATTAAAGCTCAATTTGGTGTTGAGGAGAATTCAGAGCTTCCTGAGAAGAAAATGCCTCAAACTAGTGCTGATAAAAAATCAAAATCCGTCGAGAAGATCTCTCAACCTGTAAAACCCAAAGATGACATCACAGAAAAAATTATCCTCGTAAAATAGCGCAACAAAACGTTTTGCTAAACCATTGCATTTAAACTGTGCAACATAAAAATCGCTGAAAAAACAAGACAATATGAATTGATGTTCAAGTAGTTCATTGCGTGAAAGTCTCAATTGCGATATAAATTATTTCTATAAGAAATTTTTAGGGGATTACTATGGCTGAAAATCAGGATTTTCACAATAAAACTGGTATGTATTTGTTCTTAGGTTCAATCGTTTTTGTAACCGTGTTTTTTATTTATATGGTGACATTAAACAAGGGTGTTGATTTAGGCGAAAAAATTGAAGTTCCGCCATCGGCAGATGCTCCTATTTACAATTTGTCGGCCGAAAAAGAACCTTGGGTTCCTAATGATGACATCGTTAAAGCCGGCGCTAAAATTTTCAAGCAAAACTGCGCAAGTTGTCACGGTGAAAAAGGTGATTTAGTTGGTGGTGTTCCAAACGCAAGAAATTTAGTTGAAGGTAAATGGACTCAAGGTGAAGGCATGATTAATCACTTTAAAGTTCTTCAAGATGGTATTGCTGGCAAAGCGATGGTGAGTTTTAAATCTCAATTAAAACCTTACGAACGTTGGGCTGTTTTACACTTCATCGAAACAATCACGAATAATAAATCTAAAGATAAACCAGAAGACGTTGCTACCTTTGCAAAAACTGCAGAGTAATTAAGGATCACAACTTTTCATGTTGAATAGAGCTCTTTCTATTTTAATTTTAATCTGTGCCGTGAACACGACTGTGTTTGCGCAGACTACGTCTCCACGTGGGGGAGCGGATTATGATGGAAAAGCTTTATCGACAACATCTGATTCAGTTCCTGAGGAAATCAAGAATGTGGGTATTGATGAAAAAATCGGTCAGCACATCGATCTTAATTTGCAAGTCACTGATGAGACGGGAAAAGTCGTTCCTCTTTCTTCTTTTTTTCATCCTCATAAGCCCGTTTTATTAAGCCCGATTTATTATAATTGTCCGGGTCTTTGTAGCTTTCATTTTAACGGCGTTATCGATTCACTTAAAAAAATCGATTGGAATCCAGGTGATAAGTTTCAGGTTTTAGCATTTAGTTTTGATGCTTCTGAAAATGCTCCAGACAAAGCGGGTTTGGGCGCTAAGAAAAAAGCTAACTACATGAAAGTTTACGGACGTCCTGGAACAGAAAATGGTTTTCACTTTGTAACGGCAGATCAGGCGACGGTTGATAAATTAATGTCTTCTGTAGGCTTTCGTTATAAATGGAATGAAAAAGCTGGTGAATGGGCTCACGTTTCTGCCGCTATCATGGTTGCTCCAGATGGCAAAATTGCTCGCTACCTTCATGGTATCGAATTTAATCCACAAGACATGAAATTTGCTTTGAATGAAACAGCAAACGGTAAAGTCGGAAATATCGTGGATTCAGTTTTATTGTATTGTTTTAAATTTGACCAACACCAATCTAAATATGGATTGCAAGTTTTCCGTGTGATGCAAATCGCTGGTGGCTTCATGATATTGCTATTGGCTATTTGGTTGTTACCGGTGTTGTTTAAAGCGCGAAGGGAGAAAGTGTAACCATGTTGTGGTGGATTATAAAGAATCAGTTGGTGAACAAAGTCGCAGAGGCTCAATCGTTCATGCCAGCGCAAGGGTCAGAAATTGCAAAAAGTGTAGATAGTCTTTATAGCTTTTTACTTATCATCAGCTTAATCGCCTGTGTGATCGTAATCGGTGGAATGATCTATTTCGCGTTAAAATATAAACGTAAATCAGATAATGATAAAACGGCTTACATTTCTCATGACACTCGTCTTGAAATTTTATGGTCAGTTATTCCATTAATTATCTTCTTATTTGTATTCGCATGGGGATGGATCATCTATCACGATATGCGTACAATGCCGAAAGATGCTCTTGAGATCTCAGTAACTGGCCAGCAATGGAGTTGGACTGCGGAATACAAAAATGGAGTTAAATCTGGCGATATCGTTATCCCGGTTAACCGTGATGTTAAACTTATCTTAAGTTCAACTGACGTTATCCATTCATTATACATCCCTACATTCCGTATTAAACAGGATGCTGTTCCTGGGCGTTACACGGCTTTATCTTTAAAAGCTGAAGTGATGGGTGAATTCCATGTTTTCTGTGCTGAGTTCTGCGGAACTTCTCACTCAGGCATGATCACTAAATTACGAGTCGTTTCTCAAGCGGAATTCGACAAATGGTTAACAGAAGAAGCTGACTCAGCTTTGTTGCCATTAGCGGAACGCGGTAAAAAATTATTCAATATGAAATGTACAGCTTGTCACTATGCTGACCAAGACTTAGTAAAAATCGGTCCTTCTTTAAAAGGGATCTTTGGGCACGAAGTTAAAGATATCGAAGGTAAAACTGTTGTAGCTGATGAAAACTACATCCGTGAATCGATCTTAAACCCACAAGCTATGGTTGTAGAAGGTTTCGGACCGCGTTCAGCAATGACGCCATTCCAAGGTCAGTTATCTGAAAAAGAAATTTTAGCATTAATCGAATACATTAAGAGTAATAAGTAGAGGTATCTATGGGACATTCAGCACACGGTGGTGACAACTACATAACAGCGGAACATGGTTTAAAATCATGGCTTTTTTCATTAGATCATAAGCGTATCGGAATTTTATACTTCGTTTCAGTTATGTTCTTCTTCCTTCTTGGTGGTATCGCGGCATTATTATTAAGAGGAGAATTATTCTCTTACAATGCGGCAGCCAACGTAGGTGAAATTTTAAAAAACGGTGATGTGTATAACCAAGTGTTAACATATCACGGGGCGATCATGGTTTTCATGGTTATCATCCCGGGGATTCCAGCTATCTTAGGAAATTTCTTCCTTCCATTGCAAATCGGAGCGAAAGACGTCGCTTTCCCTAAATTAAATTTATTAAGCTGGTACTGTTTGATGGCCGGAGCAGCTTTAGCTGTATTCACGATGTTCACTTCACGTGTTGATACGGGATGGACATTCTATACACCTTATTCAATCCGTTCTAATACAGCGGTTTCGATGATGGTTGTAGCGGCTTTCATCATGGGTATGAGTTCGATCTTAACAGGATTAAACTTTATCGTAACGGTTCATAAATTAAGAGCTCCTGGAATGACGATGCACCGTATGCCGTTATTCGTTTGGGCTCTTTACTCAACGGCAATTATCCAAGTATTAGCAACTCCGGTTTTAGCAATTACATTATTGTTATTAGCGATGGAGCGTACTTTCGGAGTTGGTATCTTCGATCCGAAACTAGGTGGGGATCCGGTTCTTTTCCAACATTTCTTCTGGTTCTACTCGCATCCTGCGGTTTACATCATGATCTTACCAGCGATGGGTGTTGTTTCTGAATTGATCGCAACATTCTCTCGTAAAGTGATCTTTGGTTACACAGCGATTGCTTACTCTTCATTAGGTATCGCAGCGGTATCATTCTTCGTTTGGGGACATCATATGTATGTTTCTGGACAATCAGAATTAGCCGGAACAGTTTTCTCATTCTTAACAATGCTAGTAGGGGTTCCGACAGCGATTAAGATGTTTAACTGGGTTTCAACAATGTACAAAGGTTCAATCCAATTCTCTTCTCCAATGTTGTTTGCGATGGGATTCTTATTCCTCTTCGCCATCGGTGGAGTCACTGGTGTTATGCTGGCAACCCTCGCAATTGACGTTCACTTCCATGATACTTATTTCGTGGTAGCGCATTTCCATTACGTGATGGTGGGTGGAACATTAATGGCGATCATGGGTGGTTTTTACTACTGGTTCCCGAAAATGTTCGGAAAAATGTACAACGAATTAGCCGCACAGTTATCGTTCGTATTTATCTTCATCGGTTTCAACGTTACATTCTTCCCTCAATTCATTTTGGGTTCTATGGGAATGCCACGTCGTTACTTCGATTATATCCCAGCGTACCAACCACTTAACCGTATCTCTACGGTAGGTTCTTGGTTAATCGCGACAGGATTCTTAATCGGTTTATATACAATTATTAATGGATTAATGAAGGGTAAAAAAGCTCCAACTAATCCATGGGGATCTAAAACTTTAGAGTGGCAAACTTCATCTCCACCACCTACTTTAAACTTCGACCACGAACCAGTGGTAACTGCGGGGCCATATGAGTACAAGTAGAATCATCGACGGCGTAGCCGTACAAACTCACTACCGTGATGTAGAACATCAATTTGATGCTGCTAAACAAGGTATCTGGTTATTTATGGTAACTGAGATCTTGATGTTCGGTGGATTATTCGTGGGATATGCCATTTATCACATGATGTATCCTGAAGTTTTTGCTGAAGGTGCACGTTTCCTTGATTGGAGATTGGGTTTCATCAATACGCTAGTTCTTATCTTCTCTTCTTTCACTGTTGTTGCGGGAATTTATTACTGCCAAGTGAATCAAATGAAAAAAGCAGCGGCGGCCTTAGGTATCACGATTCTTTGTGGTGCGATCTTCATGGTGATCAAATACTTTGAGTACACGCATAAATTCCATATGGGAATCTACCCTGGTAACATGTTAGATCTTGCTAAATTAAATGAACACTTAGCTGCGGCTGGTGAACCTTTAGTTAAAAGTACAAACTTAGGTTTATACTTTGGTTTCTACTACTGTATGTCGGGCCTTCACGGTATCCACGTTCTTTTAGGAATGGGTTTATTGGGATGGTGTATGATTCGTTGCTTACGCGGCGATTTCAAACCGAACTACTACACAGCTTTAGATGGCGTTGGTATTTTCTGGCATATCGTCGATTTAATTTGGATTTTCTTATTTCCATTACTTTATTTGGTTGGATAGAAAGAGGAGTATTACATGGGACACAATGCAAACGAACATCACATTACCCCGCTTAGCGTCTACATCAAAGTAGCCGGAGCTTTATTCTTCTTAACTTTCTTAACGATTGCTGTGCATGCGATTCGCGGTCACTTGGGTGGAGTAGCTCCATTCTTTGCATTCGCGATTGCAGCTGTAAAAGCTTACTTAGTTATGGCGTACTTCATGCATTTAAAATATGACGTCGTTCTTAATCGCGTGATCTTTGCTATGGGCTTTATTTTCTTAGCGTTGTTATTCACAATTACCGCTATGGATATTTGGTCGCGTGTAGCTCAAGTTTCGCCTTTATAGGTTATTGAGACGAAGTGTTTAAATTATATTCGCAACTTACTAAGTTTGGGATTGTGATTTTTGTATTATTAGCCGGTATTGCAGGATATGCGACCGGCTTTTTTATTGAATCAACGTTTTCTATTAAACACTTTGGTTATTTTCTTTTAGGTCTTTATTTTTTAAGTTCAGGCAGTTTGGCTTTAAACCAAGTTCAAGAATATAAACTTGATCAAAAAATGCCTCGTACACAAAACCGTCCCATTGCTGCGGGCAAAGTTAAGCCTTTAGCGGGATTAATTTTCTCGCTGTGCATGTTGTTAGTCGGGATGAATATATTATTCGAATTGTCTCCTGCTGCAGGATGGGTTTCTGTGGCTTCCGTTGTTTTTTATAATGGCCTTTACACGATGTTTTGGAAGCCGCGCTGGGTGTTTGCGGCCGTTCCGGGAGCTATTCCTGGAGCGCTTCCTGTAACGATTGGATATGCTGTTAATAATCCAGATGTTTTCAATTCTGAATCGATTTATTTATTTTTGATTATGTTCTTATGGCAAATGCCACACTTTTGGTTGATCTCGTTAAAGTTTATCGAAGATTACCGTAAAGGTGGATTTCCGACGTTGCCAGTGACAGTTGGGGTAGAAAGAACATATTTCCATATAGGTCTTTATACTTTTGCTTACGCCGGTGTAGCTTTAGCATCGCCGTTTTTTATTTTAACAAGTTGGATTTACGCCTTGGTGGTTTTGCCATTCGCGTTCGTTTTGATTCAGCAATTCTTTAAATTCTATAACAGCAACGGAACTAAAAATTGGCTCTCATTCTTTATGTGGACCAACATTTCTATGCTGGTCTTCTTATATATTCCAGTGATTGATAAATGGAGTTTTCTATTTATCGGAAGAAACTA
>CAZXZW010000017.1:0-24463 GCA_964645745.1 uncultured Bdellovibrio sp. | reverse complement strand
TCCATCATTAGTTTTGAATAGTTTTCTAAACCGTTCGTTTTAACGCTTTTTCTATGCTCTGCCGTTAATAAACATGTTGTAAGGCTTACCAATTTGTCTTTGATTAAGGCCTTAGAAGTCACTTTACATTTATCTTTTTCAAAACCGTGGATTTGAGCTTCAATTGCCATATCGCCATCTGTGTGCTTAATTTGGTGGGGTTTACACTCAGACATCGCTTTGTAAAATGGCGCCGCTTCGTCCATTTCTTTTTTTGATATTTCTGAAGTTGAAGAAACTGTAGAATTTTTATCTTTTGTTGTTATCGTCATTTTAACATCGCCATTTTTTTTAGTTTCTTTTTTGACTGTTGTTTCGGCGTGAACTAATAATCCTGTTAAAAGTGCAGAGAATAAAATGAATTTCATAGGGAGCTCCTTGTTTAAATTTTTAATTCTGGTGGAGTGTCGATTTGTCTGAACGGGTGAGCTTTAATGAAGGCTTCTTCCGTACGACAGTGTTCGAATACACGCGTGATGTTAGGGTATTTTTTTGTATCGACTTCAAAGCGTTGCGCTGTTGTGACGGCGGGGATTAAGAAAGCGTCTGCTGCAGAAGCTTGATCTCCGAAGCAGAATTTTCCTGAAGTTTTTTCTAAGATTTTTTCACAGGCCGATAAGCCTTCATGCATCCAATAGTTCAACCATGCACTTTTTTGATCGTCTTTCATGGCGAAATTTTTATTTAAATAAGCTAATGTTTTTAAATTTCCATAAGCGTGAGTATCAGCGTTGATGATCTGACAGAATTCTCTGATATGAGCGCGAGTCACGGCATCTTTTGGAAGAAGTTGGTATGACTGAGGGAATGCTTCATCTAAGTATTCAATGATTGCTGAAGATTGGGCGATCACGTGGTTATTGTGGACCAATGTGGGTACGCCACCCATCGGATTAAGGGCTCGGTACTGTTCGGAGTTTTGCTCACCACCGTTGTTGAGTAAATGAACAGGTTTATATTCGAAAGTTAATTTTTTTAAATGAAGAGCAATTCTAGCACGATACGAGGTTGAACTTCTGAAGTAGTTATAAAGCGTAATATTTTCCATATACCTATGGTGGGTGAGATGTGTTGATTGGCCAACCATTGCTGCTCTGAGCTATGGAAGTCATGTATTTTCTGGGCTTCGCCTTTAAAAATGACTATAAATAGAGAGTCATTTCAGAGGAGAAATACATGAAAAATTTATTAGTTTGTTTAGCGGCGACTTTGTCATTATCAACAGCTTTCGGAGCGGTATCTTATTCAATGCCTTCATTAGAGGGTGGTTTCAAATGGAATTCAATGGACGGAGACAATTCAACTGGTAACAAGCAATCTTTAGGGTGGCAAATCGGTGGATCAACTGTACTTAACTTCAACGAAGACTTCGGTTTACGTACAGGTTTATTCTACTCTGAGCGTACTTTTAAATTCGGAACAAATGCTGATGATGTAACAGGAAAAATCACTTATGCTGATATCCCTCTTCACTTCATGTTTAAATTAGAAGACTATGCGGGAATCTACATCGGACCAACTCTTGCGACTAAAATCGGAGACGAAGTGAGTGTTGGATCTTTAACAGGTGTTCAATCAATGATCGTTCCCATCACTTTTGGTGCGGCATTCAAATTCCAAGAAAACATGGGCGTAAACATTTTCTTCGAAACTATCGGCAGCAAATTAGCTGACGGCATCACGGCTTCTCGTGGTATCGGCGCTAACTTCATGTTTACTTTTAACTAATTATTTTCAGAAATCAGGTTCGACGTGAAATTAGCTTCTTTAAAATCTTCAGCAAGTCTTGACGGTGAATTAGTTATCGTTAGTCGCGATAACAAATTTTATACTCCAGCATCAGACATCAGTAAAAACTTACTTTCGGCTATGGAATCGTGGTCAAAGGTTGAACCTTTATTGCAAAAAAGATCTGAAGAATTAAATAGCGGGAAGATCGCGAACAAAACTGAAATTAAAAATTTTGCTGGATTTGAATCAGCCTTACCAAGAACTTGGTTATTCGCTGACGGTTCAGCATTTATTCATCATATTAAATTGGTACGCCAAGCACGTAAAGCCGCTTTACCTGAAACATTGTTAACGGTTCCGTTGATGTATCAGGCGGAAAGCGGTCGTTTCTTGAGCCCGAATGAAGATATTCCTCAACGTGATTTTTCTCACGGAACAGATTTCGAAGCTGAAGTTGGAGTTATCGTTGATAATGTTCCAATGGGTGTAACGCCTGAGGACGCTTTAAAACATATTAAGTTACTTGTGATTTTAAATGACGTGAGTCTTCGTGGATTAATCCCTGAGGAATTAGCGGCAGGATTTGGATTCTTCCAAAGTAAACCAAACAAAGCTCTATCTCCGATCGCTTTAACTTTAGACGAAGTCAAAGATCACTGGGCGAATGGTCGTTTAAATTTACCATTACACGTTAGATACAACGGTCAATTCTTCGGTAAAGCCAATGCGAAAGAAATGCATTTCCACTTTGGACAATTGATCGCACACGCGGCGAAAACTCGTCCATTAGCAGCGGGAACATTAATTGGTAGTGGAACTGTAGCCAACGAAGATCCAGCAATGGGTTCAAGTTGTTTAGCTGAGAAAAGAACTTTAGAACATATCAATACAGGTGCGCCGATTACGCCGTTCATGAAAGTGGGCGATACGATCGAAATCGAAATGTTAGATGGTCACGGCCAAAATCTTTTCGGTACAATTTCGCAAAAAGTAAAACAGGCTTAATTCTCAGTGAATCATTTTCAAGTTTATAAAAACTTTTATGCTCAGTCGAAAAAGCTTCGCGCTGAGTTTGAAAATAATTTTAGAAATCCACGCGAAACAGATTCAAAACGTTTCGTTTGGGATTACTGGTACTTCGAAGACCAATATCATTTGATTCGTACACCAGCTTTTCATTATTTCTCTAAAAATCTTTATGCTGATTTTCATTCATCACTTGTGCAGTGGGGACGCGAAAACTTAGGTTGTCACGACATCTCGCCACCGTGGTTAAGTTACTACGTAGATGGTTGTTATCAAAACCTTCATTCAGATGTACCTCATGGTCCTTGGGCTTTTGTTTATTCTTTAACTCCTTCAACAGGAGCTTTGGCGAATAAATTTAAAGGCGGGGAAACTTTATTATTAAAACCTAAGACGTTAAATTACTGGCCTTCGTTTCAAGATCAAAATGATCATGAATACAATACGTTCGTAGATCGTATCCCGAGCTTATTTAATCAATTGACGGTGTTTGATCCTCGTTTGCCTCACGGGGTGACGGAAGTAAAAGGAACGCGTAATCCTATGGAAGCGCGCCTTGTGATGCACGGTTGGTTCGTTGAACCTCGTCCCTATGTTGTTGGTGGATTATCGACAGCGCAGGTCCAAAAGGCCATTACGCCGCAGTTTGATCTTTTGAATCAGATCCTTTCTCAGTTGGGCCCTTTGCATGGAACGATGTCTTTAAGGTTGAATATCAGTGCTGCCGGTCGTGTTCAGGCCTGTAAATTCGTCTCTA
The DNA here is from genome assembly GCA_964645745.1 of uncultured Bdellovibrio sp. Lineage (GTDB taxonomy): Bacteria > Bdellovibrionota > Bdellovibrionia > Bdellovibrionales > Bdellovibrionaceae > Pseudobdellovibrio. Next base: position 20,910 of record CAZXZW010000017.1, on the reverse strand, counting down.
ACACTGTGTTATCGCTAGAGAATAATCAATCAGACGAAAAAATCTTTTATAAACAGATGTTAAATTTATTCAAGCACTTGCTTTTTCCGAAATCGAAATCAAGTTCTATGATAACGATTCCACTTCTGTTTAAATAAAGGGCGGTTCCAGTCATGACACTCACACAACTCACGTACATTGTTGCGGTCGATAAATTCAAAAATTTCGGACTGGCAGCTGAAAGCTGTAAGATCACGCAACCGACTTTAAGCATGCAGATTCAAAAGTTAGAAGAGCAGTTGGGTGTGATTTTCTTTGATCGTTCTCAGCAGCCGATTAAGACCACTAAAATTGGTGAAACGTTGATTACTCAGGCGCGTGTGATTTTAAATGAATCGCAACGTTTTCAAGAAATTATCAACGATGATAAGGGTGTAGCTAAAGGTGAAATCGAAGTGGGTGTAATTCCTACGTTAGCACCTTATTTGTTGCCTTTGTTTATTCGTAAGTTCAGTGAAAAACATCCGCAATTGCAAATTAAAATTCATGAATTACAAACTCATGAAATCATCGAAAAAATTAAGAACAACACTTTAGATATGGCTTTGTTGGTGACACCGATTGAAGACGAGAAATTAATTACTCATCCTTTATTCTACGAACCATTCTTGCTTTATACATCTGATAAAAATTTAATTTCTCAAAAAAGCAAAGTTCAGCAAAGTGATTTGAATTCAGCAGATCTTTGGTTATTAACGGAAGGTCATTGTTTCCGTGATCAGACTTTAGCTATTTGTAAAAACAGAAAAAAAATCACTGATGAACGTAAGAACGTTAAATTTGAAAGTGGAAGTCTTGAAACTTTACGTCGGATGGTCGATGAAGAAAATGGATTTACATTGCTTCCATTCTTAGCTGCAGCTGATTTAATGGGGACAAAAAAATTAAAAGAGTTTTCAAGCCCGGTTCCAACTCGTGAAGTCAGTCTGATTCATTCAGCTTATTTCAAACGTGACAATATCAAAAATTCTTTGATTGATGTGATTCAGAAATCTCTACCGAAAGAGATTTCTTCGACGATCACTAAGAATGTTCAAGTTATCGATTTACCGATGGGAAAAAGATAGCTTAATCCCAGGTAGCTTTTGGTTTACGTTTTGTTGGAGTCGTATCGCAGCTGACTTTAGGGTCAGCTGGAATAGTGATTTGTACTTCTTTCGCTAAAGCTTCTGCACCTGAAATATTTGTTATAATAATCTTGAAAGCTTTTTCTTTTTCGCACGGCTTAGCTAAAATTTGGTAAGGTATGCTCATCAGTTGTTGGCCGGCAGGAATGATAATGGTCTTTTTGATCGGCGTGTAGTCTTTTGGCGCGATAGCTGTGATATCTTGAGTTTCTACGGCAACGATAATGTCTGTATCAGTTTCTTCATTCAGTCTTAAAATCGCTTCGCGTTTTTCTTTAGATAACTCTAAATTTAATTTTAATTCAGTTGCTGTTGGAAGTGCGCGTTCGTTTTTAATAACCACATCGATGAGTTTAAGATCAAGGACCGCATTGAGGCCCGCCTCTTGAGATTTTAGCAAAACAGTGAACATCTGATCGCCTTGTTTGGCTGGATCAACTTCATGAGCTGGAATTTCAATGGATAAAGATGTCTCTCCAGCTTTTACGGTGGTAGCGCCCTCAGTTTGTTTGAAGCGATCAGAAGGTTTGATCTCGTTGTTATATAAGGTCCATAGAACAGTGGCGTCGACTACGGCCGGAGTTGCCAGTTTTATCGAGAATATTTTCACTTCGCCTTCGCTCATTTGTAAAGACTGGTCTAATTCGATATCCATGTTTTTTTGTTCTACGGTCTGTCTTTCGGCGATATTGAGCTCTTTAGTTTTTTCGTTGTAGGTGGCACGGGAGCACGATGAGATGACGATAGCCCCTAAGATTAAAGACGTGAATGAATATGAAATATTTAGTCGCATAAAGCACCTCATTGTTATAGAGAGCTAAATGCGATTTATGTGCCTATTAAATCTAATAGGGCATACTTAAAAATGCTTTTACCTACAAGAGACGGCAATTGTTAGAATCATTGTCTAGAGTCTAGACGAACAAAATTTGTTCGGACTTGTAGATTTTATCAAACGGCATTTATATGCGGAAAAAAATCATGATTTTTCATATACTTTCGCTATGAAAAATCAAATCCTTATAGCCTTGTCTGTGTACGTGATCGCGATTCTAGTTTTCGCTGGATGTGCTCGATCAGCCGAAGAAGATTTAGATCATGCTGTGCAAACTCACATACAGGCTAAAAATGCCGGTGAGGCGGAAGATGCTTGTCGTAAGGTTTTTATTAAGGCTCAAAAAAATTCGGATTCTGGTCAGTTGTGTAAAGCCTTAAAAACTCGTACTGATGCCGAGATTTCAATTTGTGAAGATGAAATTCAAGATCCTCAGTTTGCTTCAATGATTTCATCGTGTAAAACAAGCTTGTTAACTCGTATCGAAGAAATTAAAAAAGCCCGTAACGAAGGATTAAGTACGGCACCTGGAGATTTAAATTTTAAAATTCCTTTTGCGGTTCAGTATCGTGATTTAACAGCTGGTTATACAGCTGTAACGGGTGATACGTCGACTAAAGAAGTGATCTTATCTTTTGATGATGGACCACATCCGACTTTATCTAAAAAAGTTGTGGATATGTTAGATCGTATCGGAGCTAAAGCTCACTTTTTCCAATTAGGACAAAATGTTCAAGCTTATCCGTTGATTACAAAGTACGTAGCCTCTCATGGGAACTCGATTGGTAACCATTCTTGGGATCATTCCGATTTTAAAACCTTGAGCTTTGATCAACAGATCAAACAAATTTCCGATACGAATCGTACGATTATTAATGCGATTGGATGGATTGATCCTTTCTTCAGATATCCTTACGGTTCAACGACGACAGATATGAATCAATTTTTAAAAGACCATAGCGAAGCGAATTTCTTATGGTCAGTCGATTCAAATGACTGGAAGAAGATCAATGCTGACGAGTCGATTCGCACCAATGCCCAGGTTGTGCAAGAAACATTAAATCAGTTAGATCAGCGTGGCCGTGGATTAGTTTTATTCCATGATGTGCATGAGCGCACGATTGAATTATTACCGACGTTCTTAACGGCTTTATACAAAAAAGGTTACAAGATTGTTTTATTACAAGCTTCGAATTCTGGTTTGAAGAATAATTCTAAAATTCCTTAAGTGTCTTATGGACCAGTTGCTGGTCCATACTTTTCTCCATTGTAAAGAACATATCCCGCGATTCTTTTTCCGCGAGGATCTTCGTGTGTCCAATGCAGAATAGGGTCTTTTTTACGATCACCGAAAACAAGTTCTCCTGCGATTTCTATGGTATCGCCTACTGATAACGGTACTTTTTCTGCGATATCAATATTGTGAACAACGGTTATGTTTACTCCGCCTTCAATTTGGACAATCCAGCGTTGATGACGAGCGCCTTTGTTATCATTTCTTAAAAGCTTAACGACTTGAGCATTTTTAATGACGGTGTAGGTTAATGGTTTCGAATTTTTAATCGCATTTAAGACTTCGTAATTGGTATCGGATTTAATTGTCTCGATTGTTACGTTTTTTTTCTGTGCAACCGTTAGCCCTTGGGTAGATTCTGCATTTTTATTCTTTAATCCAAACAGTGCTGCCGCGCCAGCTAAGATTAAAGCTGCGATGGTTTTTCCGATTTTGCGAGATATCAGAGTTTGATAACTCGGTGGTCGTGGTCTTTTTTTGAAGAGGGGATCTAAAATACCCATATTGAGTCATCCTTTTGTTGATATTTACTTTAATATTAAACATTATAATTTTGAGGGAATCACTATGGAAAATAAAATTTTAATCGGTAAAAATGCAGAAACTTTAAAAGATGAAACTTATTTGTTAGGAGCTATGTCGAATCGCCATGGTTTAGTTGCGGGAGCTACCGGGACTGGTAAAACAATTACGCTGCAAAAATTGGCTGAAGGGTTTTCTCAAATAGGAGTTCCTGTATTTATGGCTGATATAAAAGGAGATTTGTCTGGGCTATCTACGGAGGGACAAGAAAATCCTAAAATAATTCAAAGAGTGAATGAACTTAAACTTCAAGATTTTAATTATGAAGCCGCACCGGTTATTTTCTGGGATGTTTTTGGAGAGCAAGGTCATCCGATTCGCGCGACGATATCAGATATGGGTCCATTGATGTTATCTCGTTTGCTCAATTTGAACGATACCCAAGAGGGCGTGCTTCAGCTTGCGTTCAAAATTGCTGATGAAAGAAACTTGAAACTAATAGATCTGAAAGATTTGCAGGCTCTTTTAAAATACGTTGCTGATCATTCGAAAGAGTTTCAAACGACGTACGGAAATATTTCTGCAACCAGTGTCGGAGCTATTCAAAGATCACTTTTGGCAGTCGAAGATCAAGGCGGAAAACAATTTTTTGGCGAGCCTATGTTTGACATCAAAGATTTTATGAAGACTACTCACGGTGGACGAGGTCATGTTAATATCTTGGCTGCAGATAAATTGATGATGAATCCTAAGCTTTATTCTATTTTTTTATTGTGGATGTTGTCTGAACTCTTTGAAAACTTACCTGAGGCCGGCGATTTAGATAAACCTAAATTAGTTTTCTTTTTTGACGAAGCTCATTTGCTATTTGCCGATGCGCCAAAGTCTTTAGTTGAAAAAATTGAGCAAGTTGTTCGCCTGATTAGATCAAAAGGTGTCGGTGTGTATTTTGTGACACAAAATCCCTTGGATTTGCCCGAAAAAATATTGGCTCAGCTAGGAAATCGTATTCAACATGCTTTGCGTGCTTTTACTCCTAAAGATAAAAAAAGTGTCGATACGGTGGCGCAAACGATGCGGGCTAATCCAAAATTTAAAACAGAAGATGTCATAACAGAGCTTGCGGTCGGTCAAGCATTGGTTTCAGTTCTAGATGAAAAAGGAACTCCGGGAATAACGCAAAATATTTCAGTTGTTCCTCCTCAATCGAAGATTGGGCCTATTAGTATAGAGCAGCGTCAGAAATTTATTTCTGCATCAGCTCTTTATGGAAAATATGAAGATACGGTAGATGCTGAATCTGCTTATGAAAAAATTCAAAAATTAAATCAAACAGAAATAGAAGAAGTTAAAGTGACGGCAAGTAAACCGAAAGTTGAAAAAACTTCGAGCCGTCAATCCGTAGGTGAAGCTATGGTTAAAACAGCGGCCCGTACTATGGCTAATGAAGTTGGTAAGCAAATCATTCGTGGCTTGCTAGGCGGAATTTTCGGCAAACGGTAGTTTAAAATTGATTTTTTTTCACTTGATCAATTAGTAATATGGCCGCACGAGGCATTTTTCGATGAGCCGGCCAAATAACTTTGATAGAGTAGTGAAATGTTTTAAATGTATCATCGACTGTAAATAACTTTTTCTTATCCAGATCACTCTTGGCGACATAATCAGGAACGTAGCCAATCAAGTTTGATTTTTTAACCATATCTTTGATGACAGACCAACTATTGATTTCGAACTCAATTTCTGTCTTAAGGTGACGTCTTTTCGTTTCATGAAGAAGAGCCACAACTTCAATTTTTTTGGTATCAGTTACAATTAAGTTTGTATTTTGAAGTTTAGATTCCTCATTTCTTGAGATCAGTAAAAATTTGCCACGTTTAATTTCAGCTGATGAAAAATGATCAGATTCTTCTTCATCGTCTATGATGATTCCGAAACTAATGTCTTCATTTTTTAAATTCTTTTTAATTTCTGAGGTGACGCCAGATTTAATTTTGAATTTCAATTTAGGATAAAGTTTTTTAATCTTTAAAAGGCTGTCGGTAAATTCAATTGAAAGCAGGCTCCTAGGGATCCCAATAAAAATTGTTCCCTCGGGTTCGTCGTCGATATTTTTCAAATCTTCTTTGAAGCTTTCAATTTGATGAATAAGGGTAGGTACTTTGGCTAGAAATTTTTGGCCCACTTCAGTGAGTTCGAAAAATCTTTTTTTATGAACTAAGAGTTCGAGATCTAACTCAGTCTCTAAGGACTTAATGGCCTGGCTAACGGCGGAGTTGCTAATAGAAAACTTTTCAGAGGCTGCTTTAATGTTGCCAGCCTTTGCCGCTTCGTAAAAGTACTTCAAATGCCATATATTCATATTAAACCCTTATTTTAAGTAAGTTATACTTACATAATATGTTATTTTTATTAATTTTACTACTTTAAAGACACTTCGTATAAGCATCTTCACTTAAATACACATAAAGGAGACCTTATGAAAATGATAGTAGCGATCTTATTAATAACCCTAACTTTTCAAGCTCAGGCTGAAGTTATTGAAACGAATTCATATCGAGATGTTCTTAAGTATGTAACTGCAGATACTTTGGTAGTGACCGATTTAGATAACACTGTGATTGAGCCGGTGCAAACTTTAGGAAGTGATCAGTGGGGTGAAGCCATGGGGAAAAAATTGATCGCTGCGGGATTTGAAAAGGCTCAAGCAGTTGAAATGCATGTGTCTATGTTTGCATTGGTGCAGCAGTATACTCAGGTTAAGACAGTAGAATCAGATACGGCTCGTATTCTCAACGACTTGAAATCGATGAATATTCCTACTTTAGGTTTAACAGCGCGCCCGGTTTATATTGTCGACCGCACGCTAGATCTACTGAAAAGTGTGAGCTTAAACTTAACTGGATTAGATGAAGTCGCCGATATTGTGAAGCGAGATCAAAATCCGAATGAGATCATTTACAAATCAGGAGTAGTTTTTGTAGGTCCGATGAACAATAAAGGCTTGGTGTTGAAGAGCATTGTCGACCAGTTAAAGAATTCACATTTCAAACAGATTATTTTTATTGATGACAAAGTTCATCACACGGTAAATGTGGATAAAGCTTTTGAAAACTCAGGAATCGATGTGAAGTCTTTACGGTACGGGGCCGCTGATGTGAGAGTACGTGCTTACAATGCACCATTGGCTGATTTTGAGTGGAGTCATTTTCTAAATACAGGTATTATTTTATCAGATAAGGAAGCGGGTGCTCTTATGAATAAAGGTTTATATAGCGGTGATGATTATGTGGTTTGTGATGTTCCTAAAAAAGAGTATCAAGCCTTTTTAGATCAAGGATTTTTTGTGACAGACAGTTTGCAGACGGAAGGTTTCATTCATTGTGCTAAACCATCTCAGCTTTCTTACGTTATGAATAAGTATTTTGTTCAAGATGAATATGTTATGTTTGTTTCTCGTAAAGATATTCTAGGTTCAGAGCTTGTTTACGAGGGAAAAGATCCAAATAACTTGTATCCTCATTTAAGAAGAGCGTTTAAACACAGTGATTTGATTGCGACATTCTTTGTAAAAAGAAATGCTCAAGGTCAGTTTGAAATCCCTCTAGAATTACAAAAATAAAGTAAAAATCACTCTGTTTTTGATTTCCTAACACGATCCTGACAATTGCTTCGGTTAATTTTAAAAATAATTTTGGTGCTAGGTTCTCTGGCGCCAAAAAAATCAGTTCGATAAGAGATGAGTCCTTTCATTCACATAGATCACTTTTTCGAGTTTATTCTGCTGTAAATTATTTTTATCTGCATTTTTTTATTTTTAAACACCTTGGTTTTGAGAATTTCTTTTGCTAGGTTCGCATCAAGTTTATAACAACCATAAGGAAAATTTATGAAAAATAATTTTTTAAGTATCGTTGCCTCTTCAATTCTTTTAGCTACTGTGGCGTTTTCTGGCTGCACTCGTAAAGCTGCCGAACTCGGAACTGCAGAGAATCCAATTAAGCTTCACTTCGTTCCTTCAGTTGATGCCAAAGTGATCGAAGACAGTTCTGCAAAATTCAAAAATTATCTTGAAGCCAATACTCCTTATAAATACGAAATCACAATTCCTCAATCGTTCATCGCCGTTGTTGAAGCCTTCGGAACAAAGCGTGCTGACGTAGCTGCGATCAATACTTTTGGATATGCCTTAGCTCATAAGAAATACGGAGCCGAAGCGCGTTTAACAGTATTAAGACACGGCGCTGATACTTATCAATCTCAATTTATCGTTAAAGCGGGAAGCTCAATCAAAACGATTGCAGACCTTGCTAACAAGAAGATCGCTTTCGTCGAACCGGCTTCAATGTCTGGCTATATTCTTCCGCAAAAGACCTTAAATGATAAAAAGATTGCTGCAAAAGAAACTGTATTCGCTGGTAAACACGATAATGTTGTGTCGATGGTGTATAACGGGCAAGTTGATGCCGGTGCAACATTCTATTCTCCACCGTCTAAAGATGATAAAGGTGCCGATAAGATGGAAGACGCACGTCGTCTGGTATTAACTCAGTACCCAGATGTTGAGAAAAAAGTTATCATCTTATCATTATCTGATTCTATTAAAAATGATCCGATCGTTTTCAGAAAAGAACTTTCTGACGAGATGAAAGATAAAATCGTGAATGCGATGATTTCCTTCGTTGATACAGAAGACGGTAAAGCGGCTTACAAAGCGGTTTACGGTGTAACTGAAGTGAAAAAATCGACAGACGCGGATTACGTAGCTGTTCGTGATATGTTAGAGAGTAAAGATTTAGCTGAAATGATGCAGAAAAAATAATTTTAGAAAGACTTTAATATGCGGGAACCCATTCTGAAAGTTAAAAATTTGGTTAAGACTTATCCCAACGGAGTGAAAGCTCTGAAGGGAGTCAGCTTCGATGTTAAAAAAGGTGAGTTCCTGGTTGTTATCGGACTCAGTGGATCAGGAAAATCAACGTTACTTCGTTGTTTAAATCGTCTTCATGATCCAACCAGTGGTGAAATTCATTTCATGGATTCTAAAACAAATACTTATTCTGATGTTTCAAAAATTAATACTTTAAATACTATTCGCGATTTGCGTACGAAAATTGGAATGATCTTCCAACATTTCAACTTAATTCCACGTCATACAGTTTTAAGTAACGTTCTTATGGGCCGTTTAGGTTATATGTCGACGTTCAAAAGTCTTTTAGGTTTGTTTACTCAAGCAGATAAAGACCAAGCTATGAAATATTTAAAACTAGTAGGCATCCAAGATAAAGCTCACATCCGCGCCGATCAATTGTCGGGTGGACAACAGCAACGTGTAGCTATCGCTCGCGCCTTAGCGCAAAATCCACAAATTCTTTTAGCTGATGAACCAGTTGCTTCTTTAGATCCAGCCACGTGCCACATCGTGATGGATTACCTTAAAAAGGTAAACGAAGAATTGGGTATCACAATAGTTTGTAATCTCCATTTCCTTTCTTTAGTTCGTCAGTATGCTACACGCGTAATCGCGATGAAAGCCGGCGAAATCGTATTCGAAGGAAGCCCTGATAACATCGACGACGCTTGGTTTGAAAAAATCTACGGCGAAGGCGCAAAAGAAGTTCACATTAACTAAGGAGATATTATGAAATCACACATATTCAGAAGATCTTTATTAGACGGAATTTCAATCGCCATCTTGATTAGTGTGGCATTGACTTTAATTTTATCTCCGACGGAAGATCAGATGTTAAATCTTCCTGTTGTATCAGCAATCTTTGTGGGCTCGATGTTGTTTGGTGCTTTAGTCAGTCAGATTTTAAATTCTATGAAAATTAAAACGATGGGTGAAAACCTATTCGAACCTGATTACGAAAAAGCAAAGCAAGAGGCTAAGCCTTGGTATAAGACGTTCTGGGGTTGGCATTTATTCGTGACGGTATTTGTATTATTCGTTGTGGGATTATTTAAAACTAAATTCTCTCTTTATGAATTAACAAACGAAGATGGTTTTGAAGGTGCAAAAAGACTTTTCGCGGGTATCTTTAATCCAAACTGGGAAGTTTTGCCACGTGCGGTTTTGAATATTATCGAAACAATTTTTATGGCTTTCTTGGCTACGTTCTTAGCTATTCCGTTTGCTTTCTTATTAAGTTTTTTAGCAGCGAAAAATGTGATGAAAGGAACTATTCCTTTTATGATTTATTCTGTTGTAAGAACTTTCTTGAACGTGACTCGCTCAGTGGAAGCTTTAGTTTGGGCGATTATCTTCTCGGTATGGGTAGGTATCGGACCGTTCGCTGGTATGTTAGCTTTGATGGTTCACTCGATTGCTTCTTTAACAAAGCAGTATTCTGAAATGGTTGAAACTGTAAATGAAGGCCCGATTGAAGGCATTCAATCTTGTGGTGCTAACAAGTTGCAAACAATTTGGTATGCGATCGTGCCTCAAGTTATTTTACCTTACATTTCGTTCACTGTTTATCGCTGGGATATCAACGTGCGTATGGCAACGATTATCGGTTTAGTCGGTGGTGGTGGTATCGGTACGATGTTGATTAAATACCAAGGGCAAGCTATGTGGCCTGAAGTGGGAACAATCATCGTGGTGATCGCGATCGTTGTTTGGATGATGGATCAGGCTTCAGCCTATATCCGTGAAGCTTTAAAATAATTTTTTAATTTGGTCTGAGGCGTATGTTTTTAGACCTGTATCTTTCACTAAGGTTCTTGCAACTAAAGCCTTAGCTACATCAGACGCTTCAATAGCACGATACTTTTTCATTGAACCTAATAACAATGGATTTAAGAGTGGAGCTACGATTTTAGCGAAGTTCTCACCAGGACGTGCTTCGGTTCTTTCTCCTAGTAGCAATGAGGGCTGGAATATTTCAATGGCGGGAATGGTTATTTTTTTAATGGAAGATTCCATTTCGCCTTTGATTCGGCTGTAGAAGACATTCGATTTTTCATCTGCTCCAACGGAAGAGACCACTAAGAATTTTTGAGCTGAAGCCGATTCAGCCAGTTTCGCAAAGTTTACAACGTAATCATAATCTACTTTTCTAAAAGCAGCTTGAGATCCAGCTACTTTAATTGTTGTGCCTAAGCAACAAATGAAAACATCGGCTTTAATGTTTAAAGAATTCAGCTGATCAAAATTAATCACAAGATTTTTTTCTTTAGACAGGGGAGAAGCATTTTGTTTTCTTGTGAGAGTAATAATTTGATCAACGTTATTTTGCTGATTTAAAAAACGTAAGACATGATTTCCGATAGCGCCGGTCGATCCGGCTAAGCAAACTGTAAGATGAGTGTTCATGTTTAAAAATTAACAGGAACACTCATGCTGGACAAAGTAATTAGTATTTTTCTCCTCGTGCATCGAGGATTGTTCCGTCGGGCTCAATCGAGAAAGTACATTGCGTATCATCCGTCGTCATGTATGAGCGTCCCGGAGCTAAGCGAGTCAAATGTTCATAGGATTCAAATTTAAAGTAAGCAATGACAGTGCGATCAGGTAAGCGAATAAGCACTTCATCAAACCCAATTTTAGATTCAGCCCCACAGGGGTCGATCACTTCGACACTTCTTCCGTCAGCGCCGTTTTGTCCATCTTGTCCGTTGGTACCATTGGTGCCGTTAGTTCCGTTAGTTCCGTTGGCGCCATCCGCTCCATTAGAACCGTCAGTGCCATTGCGAATGATTTCGCTTGTTCCATCGGGGCATGTTAAGCGAACTTCTGATTCGGAAATGCGAGTGACAGAGCATGAATTTTCTTGAGCGCTTTGTGTGGAGTTAGGTTGTGAAGGAGCGACATAGTTAACGCTGGCAGGCTCGCAGCTGAATAAATATGTGGATGTTACAGCTATAAAACTTAATTTGAAGAATGAGTTTTTCATAAATCTCCCTTATCTATGAGACAAGAGAGATTATTTTAGCGGTTAATAAAAAATAATTAAATCTCTATAAAAATAAATATGCAATTACGGACGACTTACTCCTCAATAATTAATTATAACATGTCGAAGAAAAGTCTTAGTGTTGGAACACTCACTGGGCTACTTGGCATTTGAACTTCTGAGGAAGAACGCACACGGTAAGCTTTATCTGGAGTTGTATCTTTCGTGAAAACTTTATGTAAATTTTCAGCAAAGATAGCATCTTTAACTAAGATGGCCATTTCTCCTTCAATACGCTCAGAGCGTGGGTGAAGGTTGTAACTCATGATCATCGAGAATTTGTTATCAACCACAACTAACTTCGAGTGAAGAGTCGCACCACGTTTAACGTAAACTTCAGCGCCCATATCAGCAAATTCAGCTACGCTACGTAAGATAGGAATACTGACTATAGGCTCATCCACGCTTTCACCTGAATTTGTGAAGATACGAACTTTAACACCACGTTCTTGAATAGCGGCTTTAAGTTCATTTTTTAAAGCCGGGAATAAAATGATGTAAGCATTTTCGATGTCGATTTGTGTTTTTGCTGTACGAATCGTTTTTAAAATCGTCATCATAACCGTTGAACCTTGAGTTGATTTAATCGGGTCATGATTAATCACGCTCATTTGGACTTTTTCCGCCGGAGTTGACTTAACTGGTGTAGCTTTAATTTGGGCGTAGCTTAGTTTTCTAGAAGTCACTTGTTCATTCCAGATTTGAGCAAATAATTTATTTCCTTCAACTGCGCCACTGCCTTCAACGTAGATATCTGTGTCTCTCCAGCGTGCAACACTTGAATCTGGATTTTTATGGCTGTACACGTCTCCCATATTTAATCCACCAGCAACCATGTCCTTGTTATCAACGATGATCATTTTACGGTGTTGTCCCGCAAAAGGTTTCGTTGTACTGAACCAACGAATCACTTCAACACCATTGTCTTCTAAACGTTTAACTTGATCACCGTGTCCAGAAGTCGCGGCTACTTGGCCATCAACGATCACACGAATTTTTAATCTAGGATTTTGTTTTTTACGAGCTAATAATAAATCAACAGATTGTGCACCTGTCATGTCGTCATATATTGACCAAGTTAAAATATTAATTGAATCAGAAGCTTTGTTCATTAAAGTTTCACGCTTTGTAAACGAAGCAGGACCATCTACAAGGATTTCCACGCGACGTGTGTTCACCCAGTTAGTGTTTGCTAATGATAAAATATTTGGTGCTGTATTTTTATCTTTTTGATCTGCTGAAATTCTTTCAACCATTTTATTAGATAAAGCAGACCATTCTAAATACTCATTTGATTTTGAATCCGCTGTTAAACCACGAACACGTAAAGTCGCTTCAACAGAAGCTTGTAGCATTCCTTTAGCGTAAGCTAACTGAGCTGGTGGTAAAGCTTGAATTTGTTTACCGATATCATTGTCTTCTTTTCGAACTTGTTCAATGAGTTGGTCAATCACGATACCTAAATTTCCTTGGTTCACTAATAAAGCTAAACCTTTAAGTAATTCTTTTTCTTCTTTAGTCGTATCTTTTTGTGAAAGATCTTGAATGTTATTGGCAGCAATTGTTTTGGTCTGAGCGTAAGCCATTGGATCTTTTAAGATAGATCCTAAGTATCCCATCGCGCCTTGTTTTAATAACTCTTGTTGAGGAGCTGTTAAAACTTTTAACTGAGCGATCATCGCAGGCTTGAGCGCGCTTGGCGATAATTGAGCGAATGAATTAACACCTATTAATAAAGACAGTGCGCTGACAGTTAGTGATTTAGTGATGGTTGAGTTACGCATAAATGCTCCAATTTTTTAGCCTCAAGGCGCGGGAAATCCGCACATTGAGATTTGTTCAAACAGAGTAGTTGCGAATGTTATACCCCCTATAAAGAGGTTTTATTCGATTTGATGAGCATAAAGTGTCTCAAGATTAGACAAAGTGCCCAAGCCCGGTGGCAGAGAATTAAAGGTCGTAGATCACTTCAACCGGAGTTTCGATATCAGCCGCAAGTGACTTTTTCACCGGACAAGCCTCCGCTGTTTGGTTGATTTTTCGACGGTAATCTTCAGGGATTGATTTCGGCATATGAATCGTTGTTTTTAAAGAAGCAATCTTGCGAGGTTTGTCTCCCATCACTTTTTCTACAGAAATAGTTGCGCCTTTGATATCAACATTATCGCGTTCAACGACAATCGCGATCGTTGTTAAAATACAAGTTCCTAAAGCAGTTGCGACTAAATCTGTTGGTGAGAATTTTTCTCCAAGACCTTGGTTATCTTTTGGTGCATCTGTTTCTAATTTTGATCCCGAAGGTTCGTGAGTCGCTAAGCAGTGTTTTTGTCCTTGGTAGACAGCGTCGATTTTTACCATAGTGATTCCTTTAAAAAGTAGGCCGTTACTTTTTGTGGCACATCGCTTTGCAAAAAGTAACGGCCTACCAAAATTATGTTTGTGAATTGTTATTATTATAAGGAATTAAGTTATTTTGGCTATATAAACTTTCTTCATTCCATTGGAATAGATCGACACCTAATGCAATGGATAAAACTTGGTTAATATTTTCAACAAAATGAAACTTAATTTGTGATGTGACTTCTGGTGGTACATCTTTCAAATCTTTCTCGTTTTTGTTACACAAAATAATCTCAGTTACACCAGCTCTGTGAGCCGCAATAACTTTCTCTTTAATTCCTCCGACAGGAGTCACTTTACCACGAAGAGTGATTTCTCCACTCATGGCCATCTTAGGATTCACGGCGCGGCGTGAAACTAAAGAAGCTAATGAGCTTAATAATGTGATACCCGCTGATGGGCCATCTTTTGGAGTTGATCCTGATGGCACATGAAGATGGATATCAAACTTACTGAAATCAAACGTCGGAGCAAGAACCGCCATACGAGCTTTAATCAACGATTTTGCAATCTGCGCTGATTCCTTCATCACATCGCCCAGTTGTCCGGTAATAATCATGTCTCCTTTTCCTGGGACCAATGCGGTTTCGATAAATAAAATATCTCCTCCGACTGGTGTCCAAGCCAGACCTGTGACCACACCTGGCGTTGCTACGACATCAGTGACTTCATTTGGATAGCGTTCTTGTCCGAAAACATCTTCAAGAGTATTCAGATCAATCTTGATCGTCGTTTCTCCGCGGATAATTTTTTCAGAAGCGTACCTGCAAATCTGAGCCATTTTTCTTTGTAACTCACGCACGCCCGCTTCACGCGTGTAGTGTGAGATGACTCTTAAAATAACCTCGTCGGTCATTTCAATCTGCGCAGGATCAATACCGTGTTCCGATAGCTGCTTAGGCAATAAGTGGGTTTTGGCGATATGAAACTTTTCTGATGTTGTGTAACCAGAAAGATCAATCACTTCCATGCGGTCTAATAACGGCAATGGAATACCTTCTAAGCTATTGGCCGTTGCGATGAAAAATACTTTAGATAAATCAAATGGCGTATCTAAGTAGTGATCCGCAAAAGCCGTATTCTGCTCAGGATCTAAAACTTCAAGCATAGCTGAAGCCGGATCTCCTGAATAGCTGCGAGACATTTTGTCAATTTCATCCAGTACAAACACCGGATCGTTTTCTCCTGCTTTTTTTAGCGAAGAAATAATTCGACCAGGTAAAGCACCGATATAAGTACGGCGATGGCCGCGAAGTTCCGATTCATCTCTTAATCCTCCAAGGCTAATACGTTGATATTTTTTTCCTAGCACCTTAGCGATACTTTGTCCTAAAGATGTTTTACCAACTCCGGGAGGACCGATGAATAACAAGATCGATCCGCGTTTATCTTTTTTCAGTTTTAGTACAGCTAAGTGTTGTAAAATTCTTTTTTTAATTTTTCCTAAACCATAATGATCGGCATCTAAACTTTTTTCGGCTTCGATAATATCAAAGTCTTTTTGTTCAGATGATTTGTTCCACGGTAAAGCGCAGATCAAATCAAGATGCGAGCGAATCATTTGATACTCAGGAGATTGAGAATTCGAATTTTTCAATTTTTTAAGTTGCTGCTTCGCTAATTCTAAAGTCTCTTGAGGTAAATTAAGCGCATCGATTTTGTTTTGATAATCTTCCGTCACAGAAAGTTCTTCGCCATCGTCACCTAATTCTTCTTTAATGGTTTTCATTTGCTCACGCAAAATGTGTTCACGTTGTGTTTGGCCTAATTTGCTATGAAGTTTACTGCGGATATCCTGTTGGACTTCCAAAGTGCCTTTATACTGTTGAAGTAAATTAAGTAAATACATCACGCGATCTTTTAGATTGATCATCTCTAATAGTTTTTGTTTGTCGGCCAAAGCGATTTCTGAGTTCGCCGCAGCTAAATGAGACAACAACGAAACATCTTCAATCCCTGCAATCAGTTCTTGAATTTGATCGGTGTTACCCGGTAACAAACGTAAAACAGAATTAGAAACTTCGCGTAAGCTTGATAGTAAAGCTGCTTGCGTAGCTTCATCAATATTGACGACGTCATCTAAACGTTCTGTGTGAGCTTCAAAAATTTCACTGTCTGCTTTATATGATGTGATTTTCATACGGTAATAACCGCGAACCACTATAAAGTAGCCGGACTCTTGTGTGCCTTTAATTGATTCAATTTTACAAAGCGTTCCAATATCGTGTAAATCATCAGTTTTCTCCACGGATTGGTCGGGATGTTTTTGTGCGACAGTTAATATCCAATTATTCTTGAGTGCGGCTAAATCCACAGCACGGATACTCTTATCGCGGCCTACGCGTAGGTTCTGCGTAACACTCGGATATATAACGGTATTTTTTAATGGTAAAACGGGGATAGCTCCAACTGGCATTGACATGGTGTGCTCCTATCTTCTTAAGGGGAATGTGAGGTCGTATCCAAATCCGTCAAGGTAACTATATCAGTTACATTAAAATAGATATGAAATGGAAGTAGGGCTATTTGAGGTTGATTAAGGTCGAGGTCTTTTGTAAGGTGCGCCTATGAAAAAGACATTTATTTTTGTTGTATATATAGTCACTGCTTTATTCATCTTTAGTGGTTGCACGAAATCGAAAGAAATCGGAAGCAAGGAAAATCCATTAAAATTCTATCTTATTCCCGCACAAGATTTAATGGGTTTAGATACAACAGGAAAAGCCTTACAAAAATATTTAGAAAAAGAATTAAATATTTCTGTGGTTGTTGAATTACCACCAAACTACATCGCTGTGGTCGAAGCTTTCGGATCAAAGCGTGCAGACGCGGCGATCTTGAATACTTTCGGATATATTTTAGCAAAAGAAAAATATGATGTGGTTCCACGCTTAAAATTAGTGAACCGTGGCCGTGATGAATACTTCGGACAGATTATTGCTCACGTTGATGGTCCAAAAACCATTAAA
Source organism: uncultured Bdellovibrio sp. (assembly GCA_964645745.1). GTDB lineage: Bacteria > Bdellovibrionota > Bdellovibrionia > Bdellovibrionales > Bdellovibrionaceae > Pseudobdellovibrio. Next base: position 3,766 of record CAZXZW010000017.1, on the reverse strand, counting down.
GAAATTAATGGAAAATCTTTTGCTTTCGTGGATCCAGTCTCAACTTCAGGATATTTATTTCCACTTCGTTATTTGACAGAGCAAAAAGTTAAAGTAAAAGAAAAGATCTTCGCCGGAAGCCACGATGCGGTTGTAACTGCCGTTTATCAAAAGAAAGTTGCAGCTGGAGCCACGTTCTACACTCCTCCAGATCCAGATGGAACTCCGAAGGATGCACGCTGGGTAGTTAGAACTCAGTTCCCAGATATTTACGAGAAAGTAAAAATCCTTCAAATCACAGGACCGATTCCAAATGATCCTTTAGTTTTCCGTAAAGATTTACCGGAAGAATTAAAAGTGAAAGTGGCTGAAGCGTTAACGAAATACTTAACGACTCCTGAAGGTAAAAAGATCATGTTTGATATGTATCACATCACAGATTTCAAACAGGCCAACGATGCAGATTATGATATTGTTCGTAAGTATTTAAAAGAAGTCGGGCAGCAAGCCGAAGACTTTATTAAGAAGTAATAAAAAAGGCTGTTTTTCAACAGCCTTTTTTATTTTTAGTATTTTCTAAACAGAGCTTTAACTAAACCTTTAACATCCACCATCTGTGGGTGATACCACATTGATTTTAATTTCGTATTCGATGGGCGAAGTTCAATTTGTTTTTCATTCGTATCTGATTGCGGATTCTTTTTGTGGAAGAATCTTTTTACTGTCGATTCTTCTTCGATGCTAGCGACAACCAAATCACCGTCTTTAGCGGCTTTTTGTGAAAGCACAACTAAATAATCTCCATCTAAAATACCTTCATCAATCATAGAATCACCTTCAACTTTTAAAGCGAAGTAATTTCCAGGAGATTTCACGTATTCAGAAGGCACATTAATGAATTCGTTGTCGGCCATGCGTTCGATCGGTTGACCGGCTGCCACGCGTCCCATGAATGGGATGGCGGTTGTGTTTGAATCTGATTTCTCAGAATCGATATTTAAACGTTCTTCTAAGTTTTTCGAGAAATCCTTAGCCGAATGTAAAATATGAATCGCCCGCTTTTGGTTTTGTGGAAGTTCCACATAACCTTTAGCAGACAATTGTTTGAGATAGTTCTGAACCGAGTTAAACGATGCGAAACCGAAGTGATCGCAGATTTCCTGGTAAGAAGGGGATAAACCTTTAGAGACCAGTTCATTTTCGATGAACTCAAGGACAGAGCGCTCTTTAGTAGATAATGGTGGGAGGGACTTTTTCATACATATAAATTACACTGTAATTTATATGTAAGTCAATAGCCCGTTTTACATGATTTGGGGAAAACTGGACCTTAGGATGAAACTAAGGCCCAATCGTTATCATTCCGCTCGTATTTTTGAGGCTGGTTCGCGGTAATGCTTTTCAATGGGGACTGAGGTTACGGCGACTTTTTTAGGGGCTGCTGAGCAGTTCTGAAATAATAAAAGCATGACAGGGTTTAGTATGAATAGAAGTGCTAACATCATTGAACTGCGATTTGCCATCTTTCCTCCGAGGCTTTGGTCTAGTGTCTTTAGACTATCGGCTAGGCTTTGGAAAAACATGAGGATAAAAAACCACTTTTTCGCATAAATATTTTTCTATTTTGTCCGCAAATAAAGGACGCTGGACTTTAATCTCAAAATTAAACAAGCTAATTAAAAGGAGACACTTATGAATTTTAAAAAGTTATCAGCAGAAATGATCGGTACAGCATGGCTCGTTTTGGGAGGTTGTGGATCCGCAGTTTTAGCGGCAGCATTTCCTAATGTGGGAATTGGTTTGCTCGGAGTTTCATTAGCATTTGGTTTAACGGTTCTAACTATGGCCTATTCAATTGGTTCTGTTTCTGGATGTCATTTGAATCCCGCAGTAACGATTGGTTTGGCGGCAGCAGGAAAGCATCCAAAAAATGAAGTCGTTCCTTATATCATCGCGCAAATTATTGGTGGTGTTATTGGAGCTGCGATTCTTTACGTAATTGCTTCAGGTAAAGTGGGCTTTGATGCTTCAGCTTCTGGTTTTGCGGCGAATGGTTTTGGTGAGCATTCTCCAGGTGGATATTCAATGATGTCAGGATTAATAACTGAAGTTGTTGCAACAGCTTTCTTCTTATTTATCATTTTAAGTTCGACTGATAAAAAAGCACCGGCCGGATTTGCGCCGATTGCGATTGGTTTAGCTTTAACGTTAATTCACTTAGTAACGATTCCAGTAACGAACACGTCGGTAAACCCTGCACGTAGTATCGGTCCGGCGATTTTCGTTGGTGGATGGGCGATAGAACAAGTTTGGTTGTTTATCGTTGGCCCAATTGTGGGAGCTATTGTTGGCGCTCTGGCGTACAAATCAATTCATGATTAGTTAAAAAAAACGGGACAACTTCTATTAATGAAGTTGTCCGTTGTTTTGAGGATTCACTGTTTTAGGTTTTTTATTTTCATTATCTTGTGCGACTTCATCATGCCACTGCATTAATCTTTCAAGTAAACTTATTTTCGCCAGTTTAATCGCTTCGTAAATATCATCATGATATGCTTCCGCTTCTAACGTTGTACCATCTTCTTCTAGCACAATAGCAATACGGTGCTTGTATTTAGAAAGCTCTTCGTGGCTTAAGCCATCAAAATTGTGGCCTTCATCAAAATGATTTATATCCAAATCCGTCGAGTTCACATGAAGCTCTTTGGGATCGCGTGCGATCACCATGATGAGCGTTTCAGGCGTCACATAGGGATTGAAATCAGCGACTTGCTGATAAATGTAAGATTTTACTTCGGAATCGGTTTCGATCAATCCAGAGTGGTTTTCCGTATCGTGCGTGACTGCTGCTTTTTTCTTTTTCGAACGAGCATTATCATAAGACATAGAACCTCCAGACGTTTTCTTTAGCTGTATCTTTATTGTACTAAAAAAAGGCTGTATTTTCTACGTCTTAGGACCTTTAAATTTATTTTGAGGTAAAAGTGTTTAAATTAGCCATTAACTAAATCAGAAAATTTGTGTATCAATACGGTATGGATTTAAGTCTGGCAAAACTTCTTAAAAATGATTCTTGGAAAAATGTATTAAAATCAGAATTTGAACAAAACTATTTTGTCTCTCTCGAGAAGTTTTTAAATCAAGAATACAAGAAGAATAAGATTATTTATCCTGAGCGCGCTGAAATTTTTAATGCGCTTAATTCTTTAGATGTCGACAAAGTAAAAGTCGTTATTCTCGGTCAGGATCCTTACCATGGTGAAGGAGAAGCACACGGTTTAAGTTTCTCAGTGAAAAAAGGTGTGAAGATTCCTCCGTCATTACGAAATATTTATAAAGAATTAGAAACTGATTTAAAAATTTCGAATTTAGATTCAGGTGATTTAACAAAGTGGGCCGAGCAGGGAGTACTTTTGTTAAATACAGTTCTCACAGTAGAAAAAGATGCAGCTCACTCTCATCGTAAACAAGGATGGGAAATTCTCACAGATAAAATTATTTCTTTAGTCAGTGAATATAACGATCACGTCGTTTTTGTTTTATGGGGAAAGCCTGCTCAAGAGAAAATCAAGTTAATCGATACGAAAAAGCATTTTGTGATTGAGAGTGTTCATCCATCTCCATTGTCTTCATATCGTGGGTTTTTTGGTTCGAAGCCTTTTTCTAAAGCCAATGAGTGGCTCGAGAAAAATGGCAAAAAGCCAGTAAATTGGTCTCTGTAAACTAGATTTACAATAATAATGTCTATAAACAATTAAAACCGCTCCTAGCTGGCCTCTGAGATGCA
>CAZXZW010000016.1:0-34366 GCA_964645745.1 uncultured Bdellovibrio sp. | reverse complement strand
CCTGTGACCGTGCCATCGTCAAAGCCAAATCCCAGGGAAGAAAAACTGTGATGGCCAAAGATTTTAGTTTTTAATTTCAATCCAAAAATGAAGAGTAATGAACATGAATGATCTACAAAATAAAAAACCTCAATTCGTTCAACCCACAGATGTAAAGTCGGCGTTGGCTCAACATAAACGACCTAAGAAAGTTGTTGTCACAGCAGGTATGCCTTATGCCAATGGGCCTTTACATTTAGGTCATTTAGCCGGAGCACACGTTCCTGCAGACATTTACGCACGCTGGGCTCGTATGTTAATCGGGGCTGAAAATGTTTTATTCGTAAATGGAAATGACGATCACGGTTCAACCAGTGAAGTCGCAGCTTTGAAAGCTGGAAAAACAATTCGTGAATTCATTGACACGATTCATGAAACTCAAAAAGACACTTTAAAAAACTATTCGATTCAAACAGATATCTTCACAGGAACTTCTCGTCCTGAGACTTACCCTCAACACGAAAAATTCTCTCAAGATTTCTTACGAGATTTATTTAAAAACGGAATGTTGGAAAAACGCATTACGAAACAATGGTACGATTCAACAGTAAAACGTTTCTTGCAAGATCGTTTCGTTCGTGGAACTTGTCCAAATTGTGAAAACACAGAGGCTTATTCTGATGAATGTGATGTGTGCGGATCGCAATTTGATCCGAGTGAACTGAAGAATCCGCGTAGCCAATTAAGTGATGCGGCTCCTGAGTTAAAGGATACGGCTCACTGGTGGTTGAATATGTGGAAAGTGGCTGATCCTTTAAAAAAATGGATTGATAGCAAACAAAAAGCCTGGAGAACAGGTGTCGTTCAAGAAGTTTCAAACACAGTCTTAATCGGTTGTCGTTTTGATAATATTCATGAGACAAAGTACAAAGAAATCAAAGACACTTTGCCAAAGCATAAATCAAGATATGCTCCAGGCAAAAAAGTAGAATGCCTTTTCGAAAACAAAGCTGAATTAGCTACGGCACAACAAGTTTTGGAATCAAATGGCATTTCATCAGTTGTGACTGATAAATGGGGCTACCGTCCAATTACTCGTGACGTGTCATGGGGGATTCCTGTTCCTCCTGAATTAGATCCAGATATGAAAGGTAAAACTTTATATGTTTGGCCTGATTCACTAATTGCTCCGATCGTTTTCACGCAAGTGGCGTTGAAACAATCTGGTCGCGATCTTGAAAAGTATAAAGAGTTCTGGTGTGATCCAGATTCAACAGTGGTACAGTTCTTAGGGCAGGATAACGTGTTCTTCTACGTGATCATGCAAGGATCAATGTGGTTAGGAACGCAAAAAGATATTCAAGCTTTACCAGCCAAAGGTGATTTGCAGATGACAGAAATTCTCAGTGTTTTCCATTTGATGGTGAACGGTGAGAAAATGAGTAAATCAAAAGGTAATTTCTATTCAGGCGATCAATTATTAGAAATGGGTTACACGTCAGAGCAAATTCGTTATTACTTAGCGATGTTGTCTCTTCCGGTGAAATCATCAAACTTTGATTTTGAACATTTCAAAGAAAGAAATAAATTCTTAGCGGGTCCCATGAATGCCGCTTTAGAAAAACCGATTTCAGCTTGTCATTCTAAATTCGGCGGAGTCATCCCTGAAGGAAAATTGATCGGTAAAGCCGAAGCAGAAACTGTTAAGCTAGTTCAAATGTATTTACGTTCAATGCAAAAAGGTGATTACGCGACATTGTTGGGACAAGTTGAAAACTACGCTCGTCAAATCAATTCATTATTCACGCAGTTCAAGCCTCACGATGATCGTGGTGATGAAACTGAACGTAAAGATGCGCTCTTCACATGTTTCTATGTTTTAAAAAATTTAATGATCATGTTGGCACCGTTTGCACCAGCAACGATGAATGAGCTTCGTCAGACGTTGAACTTACCAGAAAGCGTGATGATCGCTGATGAATTAGGTACAGGTATGAAAGCCGGTCATAAGTTGAATCCACAAAGAACGTATTTCCCACAGGTCACCGATGAAGTTGTTTCTTAAATTAATTGCGACGTATTTTAATATCGGAAAATTTCCGAAAGCACCGGGAACTGTGGCGACTATCGCAACGATTCCTTTGTTTGTGGTGTTGTCTCGGTTGTCTGATATTCCCTATTTGATGACGGTATTCACGATTACGATCGTGGGGGTATTTGCGGCTCAGGCTTATGAAGCCGATGCTGATAAACATGATTCAAAAGAAATCGTGATCGACGAAGTGGCGGGTTTTTTAATTACGATGGCATTAGTGCCTTGTACATGGAAATCAATCGCTCTGGGTTTTATTCTCTTCCGTATTTTGGATATCGTTAAGCCTTGGCCTATAAGCGTTTTGGATAAAAAAGTTCAAGGCGGGGTAGGTGTTATGGTGGATGATGTCGCAGCCGGAATCATTGCCAGCATTGTTATGCAGGCGATTTTAACCTACTACCCTCTAATTCTCTTGTAAATTGCATGAATACTCAGCAGGAGTGCTGCGTAAATATTATTATGTTTAAATCAATCTAGAAATCGCCTATATACCTCAGCATTCATATAGGAGTATCTATGAAGAATTTAGTACTAGGTTTATTAGTATCAGGATTTGGTTTATCAGCTTTTGCAGCCCCACAGTACGAATGCGGCGATTTAGAAGGTCACCAAGAATACAATATCATCATCGACATCGAAAATAAGAAAGCTTCATTCGAAGATAAAAGATTTTTGGTTTTAGACTTAACTGGTTTCCATGCGACTAAAAGCAAATACGTTTTAGAATTTACTGGAACTGATAAAGTTAACAAAAACGTAATCAAATTAGTTTTCAATGCGAATAAAAAAATCGCTGCAGTAACTTCTATGGACTTTAACGGTGTAGTTAACTACATGGGTAAAGCTTTCTGTGAAGAAGTTAATCCTTGGGATTAATTTAAACCTGAAATAGATCGCAACTGAAACAGAAAACTTCTTCTGAGCCCGAAGCATGAACTTTATCTCTTTGGGCCGAAATGTAATCGATCAGTTGCTCTTTAATTTTCTCATAATGTTTTTTCTCGAGTGAGAAAACCGTCGTATAGTGAATCGATTGTTTGTTATGAGTATCATCTACCGCTTTGTTTTTCCAGTTCGCATGATGTAAGCGGGTATACACTGACTCAGAAGGTGTATGAATGTTCTTTCCTGTGTGAATCCATTTCTCTTTACTGTTTTTAATTAACTGACAATCTTCTAAGAAATTTAAAACTTGTCGAGTCTCGGCATCATTTAGATGAAGTCGTTTTGCAATCGTGGCTGCCGTTTGAAACTCATCAATACTCGTTAAGCTATGCACAGCTGCGTACTTCCATGTCGAATAATACTGCGCCTTGCTGGCTTCGGATAAATCTTTGCTATCATTTTTCTGATTAATGTTTTTTGTTAAAACCAATTGCTCTTGAATAGCAGCATCCATTTTTTTCTTAATGATGGCTTGATTTTTTACAGAGGTAGAGCGCTCATGCAAGAGAAGGAGTAGAAGAAAATTTTCCTCTTCTGCTGGTAATTGTAGATACTGAGAAATACCTAAGATGTGATCTGGGGTTAATTGTACTTTCGAGGTTAAACTCTGTGAAAGATAGGTGCGATTGCAGTCAGCCGCTGTAGCTAAGGCTCCCACGGCGCCGCGGCCTTCTAACTCGATGAAATCTTTAAGGAACTCTTTGTAGGATTTATAACTAAAGGCTTTTTTCATAATTATTATTTATAACATATGTTCGTTATAAATAATAATATATAATTTGTGCATCATTTACGAAAAGAATAGATTTTACATCAGAAGTAGGGGAGAAAGTGATCATGAAATCATTCTTAGTAGCCGTTTTATTATTAGCAGTTATTCAAGTTAAAGCCGGCCCATCAACAAGTGGTGGTGGCGGAGCTTTTGTTTGTCGTGATTCCAAAGGGCAAGTCACAAGCTCTGAATTATTAGATTTGTGGGAAGCTAAAAATTTATTAAACTGGAAAGTGGAATATTCAAAAGATCCAGTTGATACACAAATCCAAAAAGCATTATCGCGTTTAAAATTGATTGATACTTATATTGCCGATGTTGTGGAAAAAGAATTAATTAAAATTCGTGCGGAAGCTTTCTATTTGCCTTCAACGATTGCTCTGAACGCTCCGGTTGATGCAAATCATCTTTATACCAAGCCTGGTTGTCCGCTTGAAGGAATGTTGTACTACGATGGTGATAGAATGCCGAACGCAGGTTTAGTCGTAGATAATACTATTTTCAAAAAATTACTTACGCCAACAGATGTCGCTGCTTCATGGATCCATGAAGCTTATTATAAAGTTTATCGTGATGTATTGTATCCAGGAACAATGCCGTTTGGTCCTCAGAAAACTTCGATCTCTTCACGTAGAATGACGGGTTGTTTATTCTCAACAGGGTTACCTTGTATAGCTGATTTGTCTGCAGAATTCGCTCCTATTGCAGGTACTCCTATTTTTGAATGTGATTCTCCTGATGTTAAGCTTGAAGCTTATCAGTTAGGCGATGCTTTATTCAGTCAATGGGTTTTAGTTATCTCTCAAATTGGCAAACGCGTATTTTCAAAGCCGGTTTATGCTTCGTCTAACTACTTATTATCAAACGGATCATATTTGTTCAGTCGAGACTTTGTGGGCGGATTGTCACCTAGCAAATCAGCTACAGGTGACTTTATCTATGGAAGTTTTGATGCGGCTTTCTTAAGAGTTTTGCCAGGACCTACGCCAAAAATTAATATCATGATTAAAGGATGGTATAGCCAAGTAGGTGAAAGCTTCTACACAGATGATTACGCTACCGCGATCAATATGAAGTGCCGAGTAAAGTAATTTACTTCTGACATTTCGAACAAAAATAAGTACCCCGTTGAGCTAAGATAATTTTCTCAACGGGATTTTTTTTGCACATTTGACAAATTTTTTGATAGAAAACAACTAGCTGGCTTTTTCCTTCGCCGTATTCACCGGTGGAGTCGCGGTAGCCGCCTTGGAATGTGGTTCCACCCATTTCAAGTGCAGGTAAAATTACATCACGTATTGCTTGTAGCAGAATAGGAAAGTCTTTCGGTTTCAAATCTTTACATTTTCGAGTCGGTAGAATCTTAGCGCGAGCACAAATTTCGCTGGCGATATAATTTCCAGAGCCTGCGAATAATTTTTGATCGAGCAAAGTTACCTTAAGCATACGATCAGGATATTTTTGCAAAACGTTTTTCAAGTAAGCCGCGTCGAATGCAGGATCTAGTAAATCAGGCCCTAGCTCGTTCAATTTTTTCTCAGCTTTTTCTGGATTTAAGAAATACATTTTTCCGAATCGACGAGGATCATCATATGCTAACGTGATTTTCTTTTTTCCGTTTACAGTATTTAAAATCAGATGAGAATGCTTAGTCAGTTGAATTTTATCTGATGGGCCTATCAGCCACGTGCCAGTCATACCTAGATGCGAAAGCAAGTGCGATCCATCTTCGAAAATAAAATCGAGCATCTTGCCTTTGCGAGCGATCTTAATAATTTTCTTATGTTTTAAATTGATCGAAGTCTTTAAGATGTTTTTCTTTAGTCCGTCAGTTTGACGAACGCCTTCCACTTCAAGTGGGAGGTGTTGGCTTAATTGTCTTCGTATAGTTTCGACTTCGGGTAGTTCAGGCATATCGTGATTATGCCTCTTGAAAGCAGTTGAAAGCAATCTGTATCAATCTGAGACAAATATCCGGCACCATTATCGCAATATATAAACTTGTCAGTACAAAACAATCTTTATGGAGATTATAATGAACCATTTGTCTAAGCTGTTTACAGGTTTGGTGTCCACAATTGTTATTCTATCGAGTTGTGCACCAGCAGACCATAATGAAAAGCAAGTTCTGAAAAATGAGCCAAGCGCTACTCAGGACGACGCGTATTTTTTCAGTCATGATGTGAAAGAAGCTGAATTCACAGTTGAGAGTTACACTTTCTTTGGAAAATCGAAGGGTAAGCCTTCAGAAGACGCTATTAAAAATGATATCGCAGGTAAAATGCGTTATATGCTGGGAAAAATGCGTCGTAGCGGTCCAAGTATTTCAGCTATGTATCCTAAGTACACAACTAAGATTTTAAATATCACGGAAACGGACAGTCAGTTCCGTATTAATTATCAAGTTAACGCTAAAGGCGTATTTAAACCTAACTTAACTAACTACGATTTCTTTATTCCGATCATGGCGAGTACTTTGTATTCAAAATCAAATGGTCGTTGTGCGCAAGCTGAGCCTGAATTAGTCGGGGAAAGTAATTTCTGGTACTTGTGGGAACCGACGGGCAGTAAGTGTCCACTACAAAGAAATGTAGATTACATCAGATACAATGCGAAACTGAACTTCTTACCAAGTACGACTTTAACTTTCCCAGAGTATGATCGTTTAGTTAAAAACGGAAATGTGCTTATCACGGTGATTCATGGATTAACGGATTACAACTTGCCACAGAAATCTCCGCACAAGACGGATGATTTCTCGGGTCCAATGTATTTAAGACAGAGAACCGCTTTACTTAATAAAGGTTTCTCGTCTCGCCCTTGGAGCGACAGCGAAATCAGACAGATCTATAATCCAAGTAGTGCGCGTCTTCCTTATATTGAAGACTTAACTTTAAAAACAAAACTAGGAACTGTGACTGTTCGTATGTTCTTCGGTAACACGAATTTAGAATATGATAGTGCTGGTTACCACGCGTTCCTTAAGAACACGTTGGCGCAAGGTGGAGTCTTTATTTACAATGGTCACTCTGGTCTTGGAAGAAATATGGATCTATCAAGAATCGAAGCTTTGCGTGGATATAAATATTCTTTAAGTCAGGATTACCAAATCTTCTTCTTCGGAAGTTGTATTCCTTACAGTTACTACCCAGACATATTCTTTAAAATGAAGGCCAATGCAAATGATCCGAACGGAACTAAGAATTTAGATATTTTTGCATTCGGAGATGAAGCGTTCGTGGATAATACCAACGCCTACTATTTAGTAGACGCTGTTATTCAGTACATGCAAACAGGAGCTAAAAAATCTTACCAACAAATCCTAAAAGGGACTCAGTTTTACTTATCCATCTTAGGAGATGAAGATAATCCTTAGTAATTCTGGTCGATCATGAGTATGAAAGCATAATCCGTAGCGGTTTCTTTCATACGTTCGAATCGACCTGAAGCTCCGCCGTGCCCGGCTTCCATATTTGTTTTTAATAAAACTAGCGAGTTATTTGTTTTTAGCTCGCGAATTTTCGCAGCCCACTTCGCTGGCTCCCAATATTGAACTTGAGAGTCATGTAAGCCCGTTGTGATCAACATATTCGGGTAAGCTTTTGCTGTCACATTATCATAGGGAGAATACGATTTGATGTAGTCGTAGTATTTTTTCTCGTTTGGATTTCCCCATTGATCATATTCGCCCGTTGTTAATGGAATTGTATCATCTAACATAGTTGTGATCACATCTACGAAGGCCACTTGAGCCACGATCCCTTTGTAAAGATCAGGACGCATGTTGGTGATGGCTCCCATTAACAATCCACCAGCACTTCCGCCCATAGCGAAAACACGTTGAGGACTTGCGAAACCTTGTTTGATCATGGCTTCCGTACATGAATTGAAATCAGTGAAAGAATTTTTCTTATTTAATACGCGGCCGTTATCAAACCAGTCGCGACCCATTTCAGATCCACCACGGATGTGAGCAATCGCGTACACATAACCACGATCAACTAAGCTGAGAATCGATTGGCTGAACCAAGGATCCATATTTAAGCCGTATGATCCGTAACCGTAAATTAACATCGGTGCTGTTCCATTTTTCGGAGTATCTTTTCTCATCAGGATTGATACTGGAATCTGTGCGCCATCAGCCGCTGTTACGAAGATACGATCAGTCGTGTAAAGGTCAGCATTGTAAGTTGGAACTTCTTTAGTTTTCTTAAGTTCTTGAGCTTTCGTCGCCATGTTGAAGTCGTATATAGTTTCTGGCATACGCATAGATTCATATTCATAGCGTAACCATTCAGAATAGTATTCTGCATTCGTACCGATTCCAGCTAAATAACTTTTATCTGTAAACGGAATATGGAAATCGGTTTTCAAGTCTTTACTTAAAATGCGAATTTGAGTTAAGCCTTCTAGACGTTCAGAGACCGCTAAGTAATTTTTGAATACTGTAACGTCCGATACATAATTCTTGTCGCTATGAGGGATAACATCTTTCCAGTGTTTGATATCTGTGTGTTGGAAATCTGTTTTAACTAATTTGTAATTCTTAGCATTTTTATTTGTCACGATATAGAACGCATCGTCGCCATCTGTTACGCTATACTCGTGGCCTTTGTCGCGTGCCAAGAACATTTTGAATTGATCATGTGGCTTGTCTGACGGTAAGTAGCGTGTTTCAGTTGTTAATGTGCTACTCGAGATTAAGTAAATATACTTATGAGCTAATGATTCGCTCACGTAAACATTGTAAGTGTCATCTTTTTCAAAATAGATCTGTTCTGATTTGTGAGAATTAAAATCATAACGGAAAACTTTATCTGAACGAAGAGTTTCAGGATCTTGTTTCGTGAAGAAGATTGTTTGATTGTCGGCCGCCCAAACTAAATTCCCAGTCGTTTTATCAATTGTATGAGAATAAGTTTTTCCAGTTTTCAAATTTTTGAAGTGAACATCATAAAAACGACGGCCCGTAAAATCTACGCCGTAAGCCATAATCTCTTGATTCGGACTTAGCTTTAATCCGCCAACTTCGCAGTAAGATTTATCTTTAGCTAGTTCGTTCACATTCAAAAGAATTTCTTCGGTAGCTGTTAAAGAACCTTTTTTGCGAGCATAGATCGGGTATTGCTGATCTTTTTCGTAACGGCTGTAATAGTAGAAATCACCTTTTTTGTAAGGAGTTGAAGAATCGTCTTCTTTTGTACGACGTTTCATTTCGTTAAATAGAGTTTGTTCTAATCCACGAACGGGAGCTAGGGCGCGGTCTGTGTAAGCATTTTCATCGTTAAGATATTGAATGACTTTTGGGTTCTCGCGCTCGCGTAACCAAAAATATTTGTCGTTACGAACATCGCCATGTTTTTCCATTTTATGGTCGATTTGAGAGGCCTTAGGGTAATCGCTCGGGGCTATTGAAGGGCTTTTGTGCATACATGAAACTCCGGTAAGTGATAAAAGAGAGATAATAAGACAGTTCTTCATAGTGTCTCCTGACAACTGCAGCAATATATCCCAATTGATGTAAAAAAGCGATAACTGTGATTTATGCAACAGCATGTTGCACTAGTTTTTTAACTTAAGTAGGAGTATATCTAGCTCATATGAAACAATTAATCCTCATGATCAGCATGATGGCTCAGTTATCGGCGTTTGCAGTAGTAGAAGCGAAAAGCACGATTAAGGGTCAGAACATTTTAACAAACCAAGAAGCCTCAGCTTCCGCTGAAGGTAAGAAGGGTTTAGTGGTGGTATTTCTTTCTGCAAAGTGTCCTTGTTCAAACAGTCACATCGCTGAGCTGAAATCATTAAGACACGATTACCCTGAATTCAACTTCGTCGGCGTTCATTCCAACATGGATGAAACAGCTGAAGTCACTAAAGCATATTTCACAACTGAAGCCCTTCCCTTTGCTGTGATTCAAGATGTGAACACAGCGATCGCTGATCAATACAAAGCATTCAAAACCCCTCATGCTTTCGTTATTCAAGCAGACGGAAAAATTCTTTATCAAGGCGGAGTATCAAGCAGCAAAACTTTCGCGAAAGCGGAACACAAATTTTTACGTGAAGCTTTAGAAAATATCCATTTAGGTCAAGCTGTAGCGACACCAGAAGGACGCACGTTAGGTTGCTCAATCGCAAGGAATGTAAAATGAAAATCATTTTAGGTTTAGCTCTTTTAGTTACATTAGGTTGTGCGCAACCTAAATACGTTGAAGAAGGTAATAATACGAACAATGGTCAATCAGCTCATGAAGCTGGTGCTGACTGCTCAGCTCAGTTCGCTGGGTCACAAATTTGTGTTTCCTGGTGCTGGGAGAAAAAGCCGACTTCAAGTGATGTCGGAAGTTTTATTTTTAAAACATACCGCTTAAATACTTTCGATAAAACAGCGATCGAAATAAATCCAATCAGTGTTCCCGAAGTTCAGTTGTGGATGCCAAGCATGGGACACGGTTCAACACCAGCTCAAGTCACTCAACTAGATGTAGGAACGTACCGCGCAGAAAATGTTTTCTTTATTATGCCAGGCGAGTGGGATATTCGCTTTCAAATCAAAAACGGGGACACTGTAAACGATGAAGCTATCGTTCATCTTACTTTTTAATTTATTAATCGCACAAAACGTTCACGCTGCCGCTTGTTGTGGTGGCGGATCAGCTGCAGCGTCTATCATTACCAGTGATGATAAAGCACAAGTATCAACATCGTTAACAGCTATGGAAGTTGTAGTCGACAATGTCGATTCAAACGGTATCTGGCGTAAATGGAGTGATCATCAACAAATTAAAACATTCCGTATTGAAGCCGCTCACATCATCAGTGATTTATGGCAAATCGGAGCCGCCGTTCCGATCGTACAACGTTCGCAGCTTGATAAGACATACTCTGGCTTAGGCGATGTCGTGGGATCTTTAGGTTACGAATATTTACCAGAATGGAATTACAGTCAGTATCGTCCAAAAGGAATTGGCTTCTTGCAATTAACTTTACCGACAGGAAAGGCGAAAGCCGATTCTGAAGTAGGTGGATTAGATTCTCGTGGAAATGGTTTCTGGGCCCTAGGTGTAGGAACGATGCTCACGAAAATTATTTTAGAATGGGATTTTGTAACATCACTAGAAATCCACAAAGGTTTCAACAAGACTGTCAGCAATTCAAATTTACAAGGAACACTTCAACCAGGTTTCGGCGGAAATTTTGGATTAGGAGCTGGATATAATTTTAAAGATTATCGTATCGGATCAAACATTACATGGACCTACGAAGATCCGATCAAAGTAGAAGCGACGACAATTACAAATGGAACCGTAGAACGTTACGCTACAGCCGCATTATCAGGAAGTTACATGTACGATGAAGAATGGTCAGGAACAGTTAGTTACAGCGACCAAACTTTATTTGGAAATCCGATTAATACAAGTCTTGGTCGCAGTCTCGCTCTGCAAATTCAAAAACGCTGGGGGCGATAATTACCACTTCGCAGGAATAATTCCTGGAGGTAAGAAGAACACGCCCGTTTGGTATTGCATATCGATTGATGACTGAGACGTTTTTCTTAAGTCACGGCCTTGAGGTGCACCGTTATCAACGATAAGACGACCATCATCGCCCGCTGAAATATAAGTATGACCTGGAGATAATCCTGAACCATTCATTAAGAATGATCCTGTCATCGGTTTATAAATTGTAGAATCCCAAGGGATCCATCCCGCTGTATAAAGCGCTTTAGAGAAGTTCACAACAGCAGCTGTATTTGACCAAATTAATTGATTACCTTTAGTTGTATTGAAATCATCAGTCACTTTGTAGCCTGCACGAGTGTAAGCTTGTCTTAAAATTTCAGATTGAGTTTCGGCGCAAGGAACGTTAGCGAAACCATGTCTTACCGCAGTTCCTTGAGTTGCAATTGTCCAAGCTCCGGTTTTCAAAATAGCTCCGGTTTTTTCGAAGTTAATTGAAGCTTGAGTGGCAGCACTCACATCCATAATCATGTAAGCTTTTTTAGTGGTTACAGTTCTATCAACAGCTTTTTTTAACTCGTTATAGATCGCCGTGTATTTTTTCTGATTATCTACAGATAGAGAGCTCATCGGAATGTTTTTGTTCACTTGAGTACCGAAGCGTTTCACGATTGATTTCGTATAGCTGAATTTTGGTTTTCCAGAAGCATTATATAAAGCTAGGAAACCAGCTCCCGCTGTTGCCGGAGAAATTACTGGGTAATCAGCTCCTCCAACAGTATCAACTGCTGTTCCCGAGATCGAAGCTGACATATATAATCCGCCAGCAGTTGCATTTAATGATTTAATTTTCGCAGCTGTGAACGTCGAAGTGTAAGCTGCAGGAACCGACACGATCGTGATGTTGCTTAGGAAGCCTGTGCTTGAACGACTTAATCCGCCATCGCTATTACGATAATCGTAATTGAATAATTGAGAATTATCTCCCACGCTCACCACAGCGCCTGTTGGTAACTCAGTGATTGCTTCCAGAACGTTGGCTTTTAAATAGCGAACGTTCATATCTGTCGTAATTTTTAAACTTTGTTTTTGTGACTCACTTGAGTTTGAATTGTTATCTGGAACAGGTGTCGCAATTTCATCTCCTGTTTCATCGATCGCAGGTCCCGTAGCTCTTTTTGCTTGGCCACATGATGTCGCTAAAATAATTAATGTGATTAACGAGGTTGATAAAATATTTTTTTGAATTGTCGTGTTTAATGTTTTCATGGAGGACCTATCGGCTAGACTTTTTCAAGACCTTAATCTGGTTTTAACTGTGTAATCTGTAGGCATTTTTGGTGAAAATAAAGCGCCAGATCGAACGTTATGGTTTCTTTGCGGGCAATATAAACTTTTGTCTGGAGTTTCGAGGTTGGATGTAAAATAGTTCTTTACATATGTGTAAATTGGTATGTAAATTATATGAAAGTTAAGTGTAAGTTATGTGAAAGTCTCTCGGGACAAGCACTATAAGGGTAAAAGGAAGAAAATGACGATCGCGATAAAACCACAAGCTGTTGTTCAAAAAATGGAAAGTAAAATGGCTTCATTTTACTCTTCAAATGAACTGCAAAAATGTGTGGCGCGCTCGATCCAGGTTCTTCGTGACAACCAAGCCAGTGTAGGTTTTGCTGAGAGTTGCACAGGTGGACTTTTGTCAAATTCGTTTGCCAAAGTATCTGGGGTCTCTGACGTATTCATGGGGTCTTTAGTTACTTACGCAAATTATGTAAAAGTAGATGTTCTAGGTGTGAAAGATGAAACTTTGGAAAAATTCGGGGCGGCTAGTGCTGAATGTGCCAAAGAAATGTCTGAACAAGCTTTGATTCTACTTAAAGTCAGTTATGCAGTGGCGATTACAGGAATCGCTGGACCGAATGGCGGATCGAAAGAAAAGCCGGTGGGAACAGTATTCATTTCTGTTAGCGGTATAACTGATGCACATGAAAACGATGCGATAAACGAAGACAGTGCAATCTCAACTTTGATTTTTCATCATGACTTTAGCGCGCTCAAGACTCGCGAAGAAATTCAATTAGCAGCTACGATTGCTGCAAACGAAAATCTTCAGCATTTTATTGAAACGCAATAACGAGTTACTAAATTTAAATAAAGAATTTAACAAAATTAAAAGGGGATATATATGTCATCAACTCAAGATACAAAAAGTGCAGCAGAAAAATTAAAAGCATTAGAATTAGCCGTTTCTACAATTGAAAAACAATTCGGAAAAGGTTCAATCATGAAATTAGGAACTGGCGATCTACATAAGGACGTAGAAATTATTTCTACTGGTTCTTTAAGCTTAGACGTTGCTCTTGGTATCGGTGGTCTTCCTAAAGGTCGTATCATTGAAGTTTTCGGTCCAGAATCTTCAGGTAAAACAACTTTAGCATTATCTACAATTGCACAAGCTCAGAAAAAAGGTGGCGTTGTTGCTTTCGTTGATGCTGAACATGCATTGGATACAAACTACGCTCGTAAATTAGGTGTTAACGTTGAAGATCTTTTAATCTCTCAACCAGACACAGGTGAACAAGCTTTAGAAATCACTGAAACATTAGTTCGTTCAGGCGCGATCGACGTATTAGTTGTCGACTCAGTAGCAGCTTTAGTTCCACGCGCTGAAATCGAAGGTGAAATGGGAGACTCTCACATGGGTTTACAAGCTCGTTTGATGTCTCAAGCTTTACGTAAATTAACTGCAGCGATCAGCCGTTCAAACACATTAGTTATTTTCATCAATCAAATCCGTATGAAAATCGGTGTGATGTTCGGAAATCCAGAAACAACTACTGGTGGTAATGCATTAAAATTCTACGCTTCAGTTCGTTTAGATGTACGTCGCGTTGGTGCGATCAAAAACGGTGAAGATGTTATCGGAAACAGAACAGCTGTTAAAGTTGTGAAAAACAAAATGGCTCCTCCATTCACAAAAGTTGAATTCGACTTAATGTACGGAGAAGGTATTTCTGAAGAAGGCGATATCTTAGATTTAGCTACGACAGCGAACATGGTTGAAAAATCAGGTTCTTGGTACTCATACAAAGGAGAGCGCTTAGGACAAGGTCGTGATCAAGCTAAAGAATACTTAAAAGCAAATCCAGCAGTTAAAAAAGAATTGCGTGCAGCGATCTTAGCGAAAAACGGAATCGGTTCTATGTTGTTAACGACAGATATGTCTGAACACTTAGCTGACGAAGCTTCTGTTGAATTAGATGCTCCAAAAAAATCTAAAAAAGCAAAAGAGCCTGTAGCTGCAAAAGAGAAATTAAACTAGTTCTCTATTCGTAAATAAAATATTTACCTTTTAGAGAATTCGCTCTTCAAGGTTGTTGTTGCCCTGAAAAGCCTTGCGGTTAAACGCAGGGCTTTTTTTTGCTCGGGATTCAAAAGGTAACAGTTCCCTTTTTGGGGTTGAGTGGCTTCGCTTCGTCCTCATTACAGGACGACTTTTTTAGTTGGGTTGTGGTTCGGACGATACTTCTGAAATGGGTACATTTCAGAAGTTCATTTGGGCGGGGAGATTTAATAATGAGCTCCAAATAAAAAAACCGAAAAGTACTCTTTTCGGTTTTAACCAGCGAGACAAGGTCACGTTGAAGTATGAATTAAAATCGAGGCGGTCAGCTTAAGCCAAAGCTTTGCGAATATCCGCAGTTATTTCTTTCGGCTCAGTATTCGGAGCGTAACGTTTAATAACTTTTCCATCTTTACCAACTAAGAATTTTGTAAAGTTCCATTTAATCATTTCGGTTCCCAAAATTCCTGGCGCGCTTGATTTTAAGAAATCATAAATCGGTGCAGAGTCTGATCCGTTCACATTAATTTTCGACATGATAGGAAAACTCACGTCATATGTTAGTGAGCAGAACTGTTGGATTTCACTCTCGTTTCCTGGTTCTTGAGCTCCGAATTGGTTGCATGGAAAGCCTAGAATCACTAAGCCTGAATCTTTGAAGTCTTTGTATAAAGCTTCTAGACCTTGGTATTGAGGAGTGAAGCCGCATTTGCTGGCTACATTCACAACTAAAACTACTTTTCCTTTGTAATGTGACATATCCACATTATCGCCAGATGCATTTTTAACACTGTATTCATAAATATTTTTTTCTGTCTTCATGAGATTGAATATAAGCGTCTCATTTTAGGACAGCAAGGCTTAAGTTATCCACGTATCGCACCGATACATACGCGTGAGGTAACTATGGGGAATAAGTCTACTTTTATTGTATTATTTGTGATGAATGTAATAACTTTTTTTGGATTAGACAGTTACGCAACTGTGTATACCAAAAATGGAATTGCATGTACAAAAACTTCCGGTAAATATTTGTGTGAAAGCGCAACAAAACGAAGCGATCACTGTGTTTTAGTTGCAGATAACAACAAAAAAGATAATTGGAAATTATGTCCAAAAGCAGCTAGCTCACAACCCGATCCTGAAGAAGTGTGTTCTAAAAAAGGAATAAATTGGATGTGGAGAAATCAGCAGTGTGTTGATATTACTACGGACTCCGCTGACCAAGATGGGACTACACCTTCTGTTTGCGCAGAAAAAGAAGGTGTATGGAAATCGAATGAACTACCGCATTGTTGCTTAGATGAGCCAAATGCAATTGCAAAAGCAGCTTGTACGCCTGATAAAGGAACATGGGATAAAATTAAAAAAATCTGTGAACCAAAACCAGCAAATACAGCGGCATTGTCTTGTGGATCATATGCGACACCAACTTCTTGTCCGAGTGGAGATCAAACTCCTCATTTGCATTGTGAATGCAATTTTTCCGATGTTGATGATCAGCCCAAAAAAGTTTTTAGTGGTGATACTTTGGAAAAATTAAAAAGTGGTGCAAATCAGTGCCCAACTTCAGCTCCTGTAGCTACTGAAAAAGCTGAAGTTGCTGACAAAGCTGCAGCAACGGGTTTGCCTTGTATTCAAAAAATTCGCGATGACATTAATACTTGTAAAGATGACTCGGGAAAAGCGGTTAAAGCTTGCGATATGAAAAGCGACACCAACGCTGAAACACGACAACAACTATCTAGTTTAGCACAAATGTCGCAACAGCTGCTTCATGCGGGAACAGCAGAGCAATGTAAAAATATGGGTCTTGTCACTGGTGCTGCTGGCTATGGATTAAGTACTATGGAGAAAAATTGTAATAATGAAATGGGTTCTTGTCGAAACTCCTGTTCTGGTCTTTCGAAATATTCTAAAGCTGAAAATATTGTTAAGGAATGTGGGGCAGTGGCCCCTCAAGATGAGCAAAAATTAGAAGATGAAGCCGAAGAGTTAGCTCGTGTTATGACTGCTGCTAATAACGAATGTACAACGCAAACAGAAGCTTTGCTTCAGCAAGTTGGCGGAGCGCTTAAAAGCGCAACCACAAGCTATGCTTCGGCAGCTCAGTGTGAAAACCAGGTTTCATCGCAACCTGTTTTAAAAAATATGAATTTAAGTTCGTGTATTTCGAATCCTAGTGCAGCTGGTTGTCCTGTTAACTGCGCCACTAATCCGACAAATGCACAGTGTACTTGTCTGGTTAATCCTCAAGCGGCTGGTTGCCAAGGTGGAAATGGTTCTCAGATGGCTGGAAATCCAAATGGAACAAATCTTCCGGCTCTTGCGGCTGGTGGTTTAAATCCTAAGCTGGGATCAAATGGTGGCGGTGGTAGTAGCAGTGATTTAGGTGATTTAAGTGGATTAGATGGCGAAGTCGCGCCAGGAACTGGTGCTCCAGTAGCTGAAAAAGATACGGGAAATATGTTCGGTCAAGCTGGAGCTGCGAATGCAGGTGGCGGTGGCGGAACTGAGGGTGGCGCTGGTAAAGGTAAAGCCGGTAAAGGCGGAGAAGCTGCTGGCGAAGAACATGGTATGTTTGGTGGTATGTTCCAGAATTTAAAAAATGCAGCGGGAAGTTTGTTTGGCTTAGGTGGAAGTGGAAATTCTTCCGCTGTTAAGAAATCAAACACGGCAAATAACGGATTTAATGCGGCGGGCTTTAAGCCGATCCCTAAAAACAAAAATATTCGTGGCTTAGCAAGTAACGGAAATAATTGTTGGGTCGATGCCAAAGGAGCAGCAGTTTGTTTCGGGACAAAGAATGAAGATATTTGGACGAAAATGCAAAAACAATATTCTCTTCAGTATAATACATTTATTCTTGATAAGTAGGGGGTCTAACTAACGCCTCTTGTTGGTGTTGGGTAGTTAGATTTTAATTGGTTCGTTGTTGAAACCTGAATTCCGTTGGAATTCAGGTTTTTTCTTTTTGGGTCGGCGAGATTAGATCAGGCTGTGTAGAGCTTGGATGGCTTGGCTTTTCTTTTCGCTGTCTATGAAGAAGTTTAGGCTCATGGCTGATTGGGTGAAATATTTTGGTTGGATGTTTTGTTCAGCTAGCTTTTTTTGGCACTGATTGAGGACTTCGTTTAGGCTAGAACCTGTACATGTTAGGCTTACTGAACATAGATTTGCATTTTCGATTTTTAGATTTTCGTTTTTTGTACACAAATCTTTGATCATGATCATGATTTCTTGTGGAGCTGCTACGAATAATAAAATTTCATTCGTGTTTGAATTGATTCCGAATAAAATTTGTGGAGTTCCGATTTGATTTCTTTTGAAATCTTCGTTGAGTAATTCGATCGCTTCAGATTGAGTTTTATTTTTGATCGATATAGCAAAAACACTTTGATGAGAATTGACGGCGATGGGTTGTGTTGATTCAAACATAATGTCCTCTTGTATAATTGTTCCTTGAGTTGTGTATTCTGCGTTGTCAGCTGCTGGGCCTACATATAACTTTACTTTATTCATGTATGCTAATTCGACTGAACGGTAATGAAGAACTTTGGCTCCCCAGTACGTCATTTCTAATAAAACTTGATAACTTAATTTATGAAGAGGTTTTGCATCCTTCACTAATTTTGGATCGGCTGAGAAAACACTAGGTACATCTTTTAAAATTTCGCAACGATCTGCTTTTAGATAAGACGCCATAGCTACGGCTGTGGTATCTGTTCCGCCGCGGCCTAGCGTTGTAATTTCTTTTGTATTGGGGCTGACACCTTGGAAACCTGCGATGATTACAATTTTGTTTTCGTGTAAGGCTTCGGTTACGCGATGACCTTTTACATCTTTGATCATGGCATTTACATGAACATCGTCTGTAAGAATGCCGGCTTGGCTTCCGGTTAAGCTGATGGCTTGATGATTTAAATCATTCAAAGCCATGCTCACTAAAGACATGCTGATGCGTTCGCCGACTGAAAGTAACATGTCTAATTCACGCAATAATGGATTCTTTGAAACTTGTTGCGATAATTGTAAGAGTTGATTTGTCGTTGGTCCCATCGCGCTAACAATCGCTACGACTTGCTGTCCGTTATTTTTTGTTTTAGCTATGCGAAGAGCTGCTGCTTTGATTTTCTCTGGCGTTTCTAGAGTCGCTCCGCCATATTTTTGGATAATTAGCATGAAGCTAGTCTAGCAAAAACTTTTTGTCATGAACACGAAAATAATCTTTAGCTAATAGCGACGAGCCTGCAGGGACTCTGATCGTGAATCCTGGAACAGTGCGCGGAATGTAACCTGCTGTCAGCTGGGCATTCAGATCTCGTAAAGATTTTCGAGTCACATTCAAATGATCAGCTAACAAATCAATATCTACTCCAGAAGGAGCCAGAACGACTTCAGTATTTAATGGACTTGCATGTTCTAAATCGCGGAAGCCGTAAAGATTTGGAGCTTTAGAAATCATCATGGCCGCTAAAATTTTGGGAACGTAATCTTGTGTTTCCTGTGGAAGAGCGTTGCGATTAACTAATTCCCAGTAATCTGACGTTTTGTATTTTTTAATACGACGACGTAATCCGCCTTCTCCCATGTTGTAACTAGCTGCTACTAAATACCAAGATCCGAATTCAGCATGAAGGTCTGTTAAGTATTTTACTGCGGCTTGTGTACTTTTATTTAAATCGCGGCGCTCATCTAACCAATGGGTCTGTTTTAGCCCGTAGTTTTTTCCAGTCGAGCCAATAAATTGCCACGGCCCAACAGCCTGAGAACTGCTTACCGCCGTGGCCGAGAAACCACTTTCGATCATTACCATGTAAGCTAAATCGGTCGGTAATCCAGCCGCTTTAAGTTGCCCTTGGATGGTTGGCATATACTTATTAGATTTTTCTAGCCAGTCACGGAAGAAATTCTTTCCGCGTCCTTGGAAAAAGGTAATCCACTGACTCACTTTTGCATTGTAAGTTACAGGTAAATCGAAAATAAAATGATCGGTTTTTCCGTTTTGTTTTTTTTCTAATAACTGTAATTTTTGTTTCAGCGAAAGCTGAGCTGTCGGGGTTTCTGTTTTTGAATTCTCCGCATTTTTAGAAGCCTTAAATTTATCAAGAATAGCGCTCTGTGAAACAGATGGTAGCACCATCGAAAAAGTAAGACTGATTAAAAAAGAAAACAGCGGGGATTTCATTCAAATAATTATTACAGAAAATGATCTTTAATCAAAGAGTCCATTCGGGTTAAGCATCACGAAAGTCGGGCATCTATTTTTGACATGAACAAACTTGCCTCAGCCAAAATCCTGACAGGTCTAGTCTGTATTTTTCGTACTAAATTATTTCAGAATAAACACAGCCGTTCCTACGGAGGCATTTTGAAAACACTAGACCTGTTACAAAGTGGCACCTTGGTTGCTTTATTTCACTAATGAGACAAAAAAAGTTTTTTAAACATAAGGAGTCTAGGTATGAGTTTTAAAGGAATTTACGCAGCATTGAGTGGATCGATGGCGCAAGCTTTAAAAATTGATACGATTGCCAATAATATCGCGAACGTGAATACGACGGCCTTCAAAAAGGATGAACAGACCTTTGGCGAGTATCTTACTGCAATCGAGAAAAATCCTGAAGTGATTCAGGTTCCTAAGATTCCAGCTTCAATTGCTAGTTTCTACGATAACAACGGAACAGATAAAAGCTTTGTTGATTCAACGGGAACATTTACAAATTTTGAACAAGGAAGTCTTAAACATACTGGTGGAAAACTAGATATAGCTTTAGATGGCGAAGGCTTTTTTGAAATCGCTACAGCTCAAGGAGTTAAATTAACTCGTGCCGGTAATTTTACAGTCGATAATGAAGGTCGTTTAGTCACTAAAGATGGTCACACTGTAGTTGTTAATTCAGATGATCAGGAGACAGCTCCACAAGACGGCGAGGCAAAACGTAATGCCGTAGCTCAGTTTTCAGCTGGTGGAAATCCATACATCAACGAAAACGGAGAAGTGTATGACGGAGAAAAGAAACTTGGAAAGCTATCGATTATTAAAGTAAATAATCCTGAGTCTTTACAAAAAGTAGGTAGTAGTTTTTACGAATACAAATCAAACATGACGCCTGATGTAGTTTCAATGAAAAATCCTTCGTTAAAACAAGGTTACTTAGAGACAAGTAACGTGAATATCGTAGCTGAAATGACAGATATGATCATGGCGCAAAGGGTATTTGAAGGAACGCAAAAAGCGATTCAAGCCTATGATCAAATGGAAGATAAAGCAATTAACCAAGTGGGTAACACTAAAGGTTAATCCGTTCGAATTTAGTATAGTTGATTTAATTTTATAATTTAATAAGGAGCTCAGATGATAAAAAGTTTAAACACAGCCGCAACGGGAATGATCGCACAACAAAGCAATATGGATACAATCGCCAATAATATTGCCAACGTGAGCACGAACGGTTTCAAAAAAGGCCGCGCTGAATTTGAAGATCTTATTTATCATAACTTAAAAGATCCAGGACAAGCTTCTGGCGAGCAATCAGTATCTCCAACAGGTGTGCAAACTGGTTTAGGGGTTCGTACCGCTGCTGTTCAAAAAGATTTTACTCAAGGTCAAATTCAAATCACTAAGAATCCTTTAGATTTAAATATCGAAGGCAATGGTTTCTTCCAAGTGAGAACTCCAGATGGTGAGATTGCTTATACTCGTGACGGTGCTTTTAAAAAAGATGCTGCGGGTAAAGTTGTGGATAAAAACGGAAACTATTTAGTTCCTGAAATTACAGTGCCTGAAGATGCTATGACTTTAGAAATTACTCCTTCTGGTGAAGTTAGATGTATGACAAAAGCCAATGAAATTTCAACGACCATTGGTCAATTAGATATCGCGAACTTCATTAATCCAGCTGGTTTAAAAAGTATGGGACGTAACTTGTACAC
This sequence comes from uncultured Bdellovibrio sp., assembly GCA_964645745.1. Taxonomy (GTDB): domain Bacteria; phylum Bdellovibrionota; class Bdellovibrionia; order Bdellovibrionales; family Bdellovibrionaceae; genus Pseudobdellovibrio. Next base: position 12,833 of record CAZXZW010000016.1, on the reverse strand, counting down.
GGCTACTGCAGCTAGTGGACAACCAAGTACCTACCGTCCAGGAACTGTAGGAACAGGATTTATTTCTCAAGGTGAATTAGAGACAAGTAACGTTAATATCGTAGATGAAATGGTGAGTATGATCACAGCTCAACGTGCTTATGAAACAAATTCAAAAGTGATTCAAACAGCCGATCAAATGCTTCAAACAGCAGTGAGTGTTAAATAATGAGATTGTTTAGCGTCGCTTTTGTTTTATTGATGGCTTTGCAAGCTTCGGCTAAGCAAGGTGAAATTGTTATTTCATCAGCGACAGAAATTTCTCCGCGCGATGTGATTACGGCCTACGATATCGTGGAAACGAATAATATTTCGCGAGAAATTTTAGAAAGATTGAAAAATATCGTCGTTGCGACGAATAAATCGGCGAGTATTTCAAAAACTGATTTAATTAAAAAATTACGTATGGTGAATTCTTATTTCATGTTTCCATCAGAAGTGAAATTATTGCGTTCGAAGCAATTTATTTCTCGTATGGAAGTTGAACGTAAGATTAAGAATCACTTGCTAGCTAACTGTAAAAAATGTGATTTCAGAATTAATATTAACTCTGTTCCCAAGGTTGTGACATCTGACTGGGAAATGGATTTAAACGTTGATTTGAGTAAGAAAACAGTAATGGTTCCGGTGTACTCGGTTTCTCAGCCTGATAAAAAGGGATGGATCACTGCGGAAGTAAAAAAATATGTGAACGTGGCTGTTTTAAATCGTGATGCTAAGTTCGGTGAACCTATTACTGAATCTATGATTACCACGGATGTTCGTTATGTTCCGGCCGGAGCGGATATTGTTTTAACAGCAGATGCTTTGATTGGTATGCAGCCAACTCGCTTTATTCCCGCAGGTGAAATGATTAATTATCGCGATTTAAAACGTGAAACCGTTGTAAAAAAAGGTCAGATCGTTAAAGCCGTATTCGGTAAAGAGGCTTTTGAGGTGTCTATTTCAGCGTTAGCTGAAGAGCATGGAGCCATTGGTGACGTGATTAAGTTTAAAAATGTCGACTCGCAAAAAATGTTTTCCGCAAAGATTGAGGATAAAGGCGTAGTTCGCATCGAGTAAAAGTGAGTTTATTAAAGATTAAGAACGAATAAATTTAAAGGATTTGAATTTATGAAGAAAATTGTTTTATCGCTATCAGCAGTTGTATTAACGGCATTCATCGCAGGATGCGCTACGGTGGAAGAAATTCCAGTGGTAGAAAAAAAGCCCGAAGTTAACAACGAAATTGAGCCTATTGTTAAATATTCGACAGAGCCTAACTACGCGCCTGTTTCAGACCGTGATTATCGTCAAATGACACGTCAAAAAATGGAAGATGAATCGGCTTTAAATGCTGGTGCAGGATCTTTATGGGTGATGGAAGGTCAAACAAGTTATTTATTTGCTCAAAATAAACAACGTCGCACGGGCGATCCAACTCGTATCAAAATTGAAGGTGCGGCCTTAAAACAATTAGAAACTAAAGTTTCAACTATTTCTGAACTTTTAAATCAATTAGAAGAGCAAAGAAAACAAGCTGAGCTTGATCAAAAGAAACTTGAAGACGATAAAAAAGCTGATGACGCTAAAAAATTGCGTTTAGCTGAAATCGAAAAAGAAAAAGATAATATCTTAACTAACGGCTTGGCAGGTAATGATCCAACGGCTGAAGCTATCCAAAAAATGGCTGAAGATAACGTGAACAAGCGTATGCCAGCAGCGGTTTCCGAAGTTAAAGTTAAAAAAGATGAAAAAGCTGTAGCCTCAACTCAGAAAAAAGAAGAGAAGCCAGATTTAAAAGACGTGGAATTCATCCCATCTCGTATCATCGAAAAAACGGCTGAAGGTATGTATAAAATTTCAGGACAGCAAATGATGACGATTCAAAAACGTCCTTACAAAGTGATCGCAACGGGCTTAATTCGTCCAGAAGATTTTGACGACCAAGCAATTAACTCAAGTAAAATTTTTGAACCACAGTACGATATTATTCATATCAAAAAAACTGAGAGACAATAGTCGGAGAACTTATGATGAAATCCTTTTTAGCTACGGTATTGTTAGTAACAGGTATGACAGCAGAGGCTGCGAGATTAAAAGATATCGCCAGTCTTCGTGGTGTGCGTGAGAATCAGTTGATCGGTTATGGATTAGTAATTGGTCTTAAAGGAACAGGCGATACGCAAACAGATTATACAAATAAATCGTTTGGTCGTTTCATCGAGAAACTCGGAGTTAAAATCACTCCCGATCAAGTCGCAGGTAAAAACGTAGCAGCAGTTATTATCACAGCTAAATTACCTCCTTTTGCAAAAGCTGGTAACCCTTTAGATATCACAGTGAGTTCAATAGGTGATGCTTCTTCGTTAGTAGGAGGAACATTAATTCAATCTCCACTGCGTGCAGGTAATGATCAAATTTATGCTGTTGCTCAAGGTTCAGTATCTGTTTTAGGTGACGGTAAAGAATTACACTCAACAGTAGGTCGTATTCCAAACGGTGCGATGATTGAACGTGATATCGATGCGGATTTTTCAGCAAGAAAAATGTACCGCATGACTTTACACAATCCTGATTTTACAACAGCTTCAAGAACTGTATTAACTATCAATAAAGAATTAGGTGGCCAATACGCTTCAGCTAAAGACGGTGGAACGATTGATATCATTACTCCGGCCGCTTATGAAACTAAAGGTGTAGAACTCATGGCGACGATTGAAAATATCGACGTAAATCCAGATCAAAAAGCGCGCGTTGTGATCAACGAAAAAACCGGCACAATCGTGATCGGTGAAAAAGTAAGAATTTCTAAAGTAGGTATCAGTCACGGAAATATCAGCTTAAAGATTTTAGATGAAAAAACTAAAAAAGAAAAAGCTGTGGATGATAAAACCACAGTTCTTGATAGCGGAACAAATGTTGGAGATTTAGTGCAAGCTTTAAATAAATTAGGTGTGCCACCTAAAGATCTTATTTCAATTCTTCACTCGATCAAAGCGGCTGGCGCTCTTCAGGGCGACCTAGAGACGATGTAGGAGACTAAATGTCAGATGTTTCAAAACTGGGAAAGTTAAACCCGGCATACAATTTAGAAAAAAAAGGCGAAGTCAGCAAAGAGAAATTGCGTGAAGTAGCTGATATGTATGAAAAGCATTTTTTAAAAGAAATGATGAAGCAGATGAAAGCCACGACATCTGAAGGAACGGGCATGTTCAAAAAGAACAATGCGGAAAAGATTTTCCAAGAGCAATTAGATGATCAATATGCTGATAAATGGAATAAGCAAGGCAGTTTCGGTTTATCAGACATGATTTATAATCAATTGATGGATCGCTACGGCTCGCAATTTGGCTTAAAAGAAAATTTAGAAAAACCATCAGGTCCGATTGAATTAAATCAGAAAAAACACGACATCAAAGATTTAAATTCGGCGGATGGAATTTCAATTAAAATTGAAGCGAAGAACCCGGCAGAGGCATCAAATGAAAACCAAACGGTTAAAAACCCTTGGGCCGGTACTTTGCAATCTAAAGAGTTAATTAATGATGACCACACGCTGTATAAGATTAAACACGACAATGGGCTGGAAAGTCTCATTACGATACAGGGTGCGGCCAGCGAAAAAACCCGTTTTTTGTCGAGTGGTGACTATTTACAGGCGGGTGATGAGTTGGGTTTGGCTAAAGAAACCAGTCCTTTGTTCTGGACGGTTAGGTCAAATTTAAAAGAGGTTTAGAATAATTTTGGTGCTAGTGTACGAATATGATACACTATTTAAGATATGTACAGTGTTCTCTCACAGGAGGTTTTTAGATGAAAATTACTCATAACAAAGTTGGACAGAATTTAAATTTATCTGATTCTGCACACACGAATAAATCGAAAGAAAAATCTGCTGTAGATGCATTAGGTACTGACAAAAAAGCTTCAGAAGCGAAAGACGTCAAAGATTTAGTTTCATCGGGTAAATTTGATGCAGCTAAATTAGATTTATCAGAGCGCGCTCAAGACGTGCGTAAAGCTAAAGAGTTAGCTCAAGCGGCTCCTGATGTTGATATGGATAAAGTTGAAAAATTTAGAAAATTAATCGACGACGGAAAATACAAAGTTGATGCTAAAGCCGTAGCTGACCGTATGGTAAGTGAAGGTTTAATGAACTTAGGACAATCGAATAACGATTAATGATTTGAATCTTTAAGCCACGATGGTTTCAAGATTCAAAGCGCCTGTGAATGATAATAAAGAAACTCAAGGAAGAGGATCTTATGACGACCGAAAGACTTATCTCAAACTTAGAAGAACTAACTAAAAGCTACCGCTTATTATTAGATTTAGTTCGTAAAGAAAAACAACTTCTTATCGATGCGAACACAGATCTTATTAACGAGAGCAATACTCAAAAAGAAATCTTATTAAATAAAATTCAAGAATTAGATGTTCACCGTATTACTTACGCTAACGAAGTAGCTGAGAAATTAAATATTGCAAAAGCGGACGCACGTTTATTAAATATCGCAAACCACTTAGGTGGAGCTCACGGTGATAAATTGCGTTCTCAGCACGCCGCTTTAGAAATGCTTTTAAAACGTTTATCTGAATTAAACAAAGACAATGCGACATACGCTGAAGCTGCTGTGCAAACAGTTGGTAAAGCTTTGGAAAGTATCAGAGAAACATTGATGGGACAAAAAACTTATCAAAATAAAGGTAAGTACCAACAAGGTGCAGACAAATCAGGTCACTTAGTAAGTAAGGAAGCGTAATTACTCATGGCTAAAATACACGGGTTGATGGATTTAGGTAAACGAGGCATGGCGATAAGCCAGACTGCATTGCAGACGGCTTCGCACAATATTACCAATAAATCGACTGAGGGTTACACTCGTCAGCGTGTAGAAATGGCTACAAGCCCGGCTTTAGATGAAGGAAGATATCGTCTTGGAACGGGTGCGCAAGTTAGTGGTATCAATCGTATTAATAATCCATGGTTAGAAAAACAACTCGAGCGTGAAGGCAGTCAATTTGCTTTCTTAGAAGGTCAAACTCAAGCTTTGGGTCGTATGGAAAATGCTTTAAATGAACAAAGTGTTAAAGGCTTAAATAATTCGATCAGCGAATTCTTCGGATCATTCCGTGAATTAGCAAATAATCCTGAAAGTGCGTTGCCACGTGTTCAAGTACGTGAAGCCGCTTCAGCTCTAATTCAAACTTTTAAAGATGCAAAACGTCAGTTCAGTGATGTGAGCATGGATTTAAATAAAACAATCGAAACAGCAGTGAGTGACGCTAACGTAATTGCTAAAGAAATTGCTGATTTGAATCAGAAAATTCATGACAACGAAATCCAAGGCAACGGTCCAGCCAATGATGAACGTGACCGTCGTGATTTACTAGTAAAAAAATTATCTGAAAAAATGGATATCACATACGCGGAAGATCCTAAGTCCGGCATGATGAATATCACTGCGGGTAACACAGCGGTTATCGTAGCTGGTACAAGCTTTGGTAATGTGAGCACTTATGTGAATGAAGAAGGTAACACAGTTATTTATAATGAGCTTAGCAAAGGCGGAACTTACTTTGATATCACAGACCAATTCCGCAAAGGCGCGGTTGGTGGAGCTTTAGCTATGCGTGATGGCCAGTTGGCTCAGTTAACGAATCAGTTAGATGACTTAGCGTACAATATCGCAGCGAATGTGAATCAGGTTCATGCGGAAGGTTACGATCGTTATAATCAAACGGGCGTTCAATTCTTCGATCTTCCTCAAGATGGAAGTTTCAACATTGAAAATTTCAAATTAAGTAAATCAATCCAACAAGACGTGGGTAAAATCGCAGCCGCTTCAAAACCAGGAGCAGCCGGAGACAATACTGTAGCCAACGTTATTCAAGAATTACAATACCGTCCTTTAATGGAAGGTGGAAAATACAGTTTCGATGACTTCTATAACTCTAAAGTGGGTGAGGTCGGGATTCTTTCTCAGCGTGCAACCAGCGCTTTAGAATCTCAAAAGAATACTTTGGATCAATTGAAAAACGTACGTGAAAGTGTCAGTGGCGTAAGCTTAGATGAAGAAGCGGCGAAAATGATTGAATACCAAAAAAGTTATGAAGCTTCAGCGCGTATGATTAAGATTGCTGATGAAATGTTTGATACGATTTTAAACCTTAAACGATTGTAGGAGTTGATTCATGCGTGTATCCGATAAAATGAACCAAAATCAATTCTTAAATAACGTTCAAAAGAATCGTACCGAGCTGAGCAGTCTTCAAAATCAAGCCGCTACCATGAAGCGTATCAATAAGCCATCGGATGATCCGATTGGCGCAGCGAAAGCTTTGCAAAATAGAACAGAAAATAAAAACTTAGAGCAATTTGATCGTAATATTTTATTTGCTCGTTCTTTCTTAGAAAATTCAGAAGCTACTTTGTCTCAATTAGGGGAAGCCGTTGTCAGAGCTAAAGAATTAGCGATGCAAGGAGCCAGTGATACAAATGGTGGTGTTCCTCGTCAGATGATCTCTGAAGAGGTTTCTCAGATTTACAATTCAGTTGTTGAAATGTCGAACCGTCGTTTTGGAGAACGTTATATTTTTGGTGGATACCAAACAACGGAAGCTCCATTCACGAGAGCTGGTGAATTCCGTGGTGATAACGGGCAAATTCAAATTCAAAATCACAAAGGTCAATTCTTACCCATGAACTTAAGTGGCGCGCAAATTTTCTTAGGTGAAGACTTAGGATATGAAGGCGCGATTAAAAGACAGTGGGACGTGCCTAAGACGGTTGAAGAATTACAAGACTATAAAATCGCTGAAGTTCAGAAGGAAATCGAACAAGATGTGAATCGCCAAGATTTACTTGAGCTTCGTGGCCCAGCTAGCGTAGGTCGTGTGCAAAGGCTTTCTGAAGTAGATCCGGTTAATGGAGCAGCGGGTGCGAATATCTTCGCATTGATTACAACTTTGGAAGCTGGCTTAAGAACGAACGATAAAACTGCTATTCAAAGCGTCTTAGAGCCTCTAGATCAGGCACTTAATCAAATTAATTTGGCTCGCGCTGAGGTTGGTGGCCGTTTAAACCAAATGAATGCAACTAGTGACAGCATCCAGAAGAATATTGTAGAGAACAAAGCTCAGAATTCGCTTATAGAGGATGCAGACCTATTTAAGGTTATGACAGATTTAAACAAATCGGACACCGCCTTGAAAGCCACGCTGGAAACCTCTAACAAGATTATGAACCAAAGCCTTCTTGACTTTCTACGGTAGACAAAATAACTAAGCCGTTCGACCGTAGAAGAGAATTGTAGACAGAAGGAGTTCGTCACATGCTCGTACTTACAAGGAAGTTAGGTGAAAGCATCGCCATTGATGATCATATCAAGATCAGGGTTGTGCAAATCAAAGGAAAGCAAGTCCGCCTAGGCATCGAAGCGCCTAAGGACACGAAGATTCACCGTGAAGAAGTCTATATGGCTATTCAGGATCAAAATCAGCAATCCGTTCAAGTGAGTTCTGATAAAGTTAAAAATATTTCTAAGCTTTTAAAGCCTGAGTAGCGCTAAGCGTTATTTTCATAAAAAAATTGATGTCCTCTAGATTTAAGTCCAGAATTTGACTAACCATTCCGACGGCTATGGTGTCTTATTTATTAGCAGTTAATTTGAAAATTACTGTTAAGTAAATATAAGACTTAGTGTATATTAATTATTAGAACATAAATCATCGGCGGTCGGTGGTTTAAAAAGGGGTGTTAGCGTGATTATTAAGACTACTCGATTTGGAGAAGTAACGATTCAAAACGAAGATCTTCTAACATTTCCAGAAGGCCTTTTAGGTTTCCAAGATCTACGCCAGTTCGTTTTACTTGATGATCCAAACGATGACATCTTCGCATGGTTACAAAGCTGCGAATTGCCTTCGATTGCATTCCCTATTTTAGAGCCAGAAATTTTTGGTCAGCACTATTCTGCTTCATTAACTAAAAATGAAACTGAATCATTAAAATTAAAAGCGAACCAAAAGCCAACTTACATGAACATTATCACTATCCCTGATGATCCAACGCAAATGACTGCTAATTTGAAAGCTCCGATTGTTATCAATCAAGATGAGAAAGTAGCTCGTCAATGTGTGCTTCAAGATAATAGCTTAGCGATTCGTGAGCCTATCTTTGTAAAATTACAAAGCCGTGTAGTTCAAAACCCAGAGACTTCAATCAAATCATTATCTAAGAATTTAGATTTCGCGGTTAAGATTGACACATCTTCGCCTAAAAATACTTCGGTTGATCAAGAGCTTTAATCCATGACATCCTTATAGGATGTCATTTTTCTCTCGTCTTTTCTTCACTCAAGCTGCAAGTTTAATTAAGGTCAGTAAAACTGAACCGATTCAGTCACATCATCAAATTGAAATGCCTCCTGAAATCGGTGCTTACTCCAGCAATTGGAAAGAGGAGCTGATTGATTGGAGTAGTGGTAAATCGATCTATAAGACGTTGTTTAAAGCGTCTCGTCCGTTAGTTGTTAAGATTGTTATTTTACAAGTGGTGGCCAGTGCGTTCGCGTTTATGACTCCTATTTTTATTAATCAGTTCATCACTAAGCTTCAATTGTTAAATTCCGGAGAGATGTTGTGGTCACAGGATAATATCACAACGATGATCTTATTATCGATTGGTTTAGGTATGTGTGGTGGTGGACATGGTCTGACTATTCAACATTACTTTTATCGCACTCTGAATTTTTTCCAGATCACTACGAACATCGTTAATAAAAAAATCTATACGCACGCTTTGAAAATTTCAAATGCGACTAAGCAGAAGAATCAAGTAGGCGAAATCGTGAACTTAATGAGCTCTGATGCCGAGTCTATGGCGGATTCTGTTCAAGTTACTGTGGATTTGTCGAATTCCATTTTGTTGTTAGTGGGATCGTCGATCATGCTTTTCTATTATATCGGATGGTCTGCGCTGGTGGCGATTATCGTGATGGCGCTTTTAATTCCAATGACTCAAAAGTTGGTTAAGAAGTTTACTCATTTAGAAGATGAACAAATGAAATTCCGCGATCAACGTATGTCGATCATGGCGCAAATTCTCAATGCTATTCGTGTCGTGAAGTATTTCTCTTGGGAGAAAAGTATTTTTGACGAAGTGACTGAAGTTCGAAATAAAGAAATCACGTCGCGTATTAAGTTATATAAATCTGAGATTTTTTCAGGTCTGATTTACACGTCGATTTCAACGGTCGTATTGTTTTCAGCTCTTTTAACTCACTACTTGCGTGGGAACGAAATCAATTTAGCAATTGTTTTAACTTGTGTAGCCATTTTTTCGACGATGGAAGATCAGTTTGGTGGATTGTCTCGTTACATCAGTCGTTTCACCAGTATTTTTGTGGGTGGAGCTCGTATATCGAGTTTCTTAAAATCTGAAACGATTGAAGATTTTAAAGATTCTGTAGTTTATGAAAACCAAACGGATCTTGTTTTTGATAAAGTCAGTTTCTCTTATGGTGAAGGATCTAAGAAGATTTTCACGGATTTATCTTTTGCTGTTAAAGAAGGTGAATCTTTAGCTGTGATTGGGCCGGTTGGATCGGGTAAGTCTACTTTACTTCAGATGATTCTGAATGAAATGTCTTTGCAGTCAGGGAAAATCTCTATTCCAGGTCATGCGCAAATCGCTTATCAATCGCAGGAACCATTTATTTTAAATGGAACACTTCGTGAAAATATTATTTTTGGTAATGAAGATAAAGCGGAAAACTTGAATCAAGCGATTTACTTAGCCAGCATGACTTCGGATATTAAGCTATTTCCAAATGGGCTTCAGACCGAGATTGGCGAAAAAGGTGTGAATCTTTCTGGTGGGCAGAAACAACGTGTATGTTTGGCTCGTTGTGTGTTGTCTCAGCCAGATATTATTTTATTAGACGATCCTTTGTCGGCCGTTGATATTCATACGGAAGCGGCTTTGTGTTCACATTTGATTTTCGGTGAATGGAAAAATAAAACTCGAATTGTAACGACTCATCGTATTTCTCACTTGAAAAGCTTTGATCGTATTCTTTTTTTAAAAGAACAAGGATATGTGACGGGAACTTACGACGAATTATTTCAGTCTTCGCACGAATTCAGAAAATTCATCGAAATCGAAACACGTAACCAAAGTTCTGAGAAAGAGATCGTACTTTCGAAATCAGAGGCAGCGACGAATCAAGTGGTGTCTGATAATTCACGTATTACTGTAGACGAAGATCGCGTGATTGGTTCTGTGGAAGGCGCTGTGTATAAGTCTTATATCATGGCTTTGGGTGGGGAAGGTAAAGGACGCGTTTGGATCGTGTTCTTTGTTTTTGTGACAGCGATTCTAGGAGTGTTGTCTCCGTTAGCTCAGAAAACTTGGATTACTAAATACAGTAATAGCGTTGATGCACAAACTTTGATTTATGGATACGGTGCTTTAGGTTTATTGACCATGGTGATTTACTATTTCACGAGTATCTTTTGGATGAATCGTGGAATTTTAGCAGGGCGACTTTTTCATGATAATGCGTTGAATTCGATTCTTAAAACAGAAATTCGTTTTTTCGATAGTACTCCTGTGGGACGTATTTTACAGCGCTTCTCACGTGACGTAGAGTCGGTGGATATTCATATTCAATGGACCTTTGAGCAAACATTAAATGCGATCCTTCAAGTGACTTTGTCGTTCTTTCTGATCATTATCACATTGCCGATGACGATGGTTTTCTTGATGCCGATCTTGGTTTATTACTACTTCCTACAAAGCGCCTACCGTCGTGTGGCTCGTGAAGTGAAACGATTGGACTCTTTGGCTCGATCTCCACGCTATGCTCACTTTAAAGAAACTTTACAAGGTTTAGTGGTGATTCGTGCTTTTAAAAAACAGAACTATTTTGATCAAGAGTTCTTGCAGAAGCTTCATAAGTCTACTCAAGCTTTCTATACTCATTTAATGGTGAATCGTTGGTTCTCGACGCGCTTACCGATCATTGGATCGATTATTTCGACTATTACAGTTTTAGCGATTGTGTATTCAAGCTTTCATCATTGGATTTCAGCTGGAATCGCAGGGCTTATTACATTGTATGCGCTTCAGTTCTGGAGATATCTTAATTGGGGTATTCGTATTTTTTCGGACTTAGAGTCCCGTATGACTTCGGTTGAAAGATTAAGTTTCTATTCTGAGTTATTGCCGGAAAAAGAATTTGGTCACAGCGAAAATATTCCTCAGAGTGGAAATCTTGAATTTAAAAATATTAAGTTAAGATATGCAGATCATCTTCCGTATGTTTTGAATAATGTCAGTTTTGATATTAAGAGTGGAAGTAAAGTAGGGGTGGTAGGAAGAACGGGTTCGGGTAAATCGACTTTGTTCCAAGCGGTTTATCGTTTTGTTCATTTTGATCATGGTGATATTTTACTAGATGGACGATCGATTCGAGATTATTCGATTTATAACTTACGTAAGTCTTTAGCCGTGATTCCTCAGGATCCTTCGTTGTTCATGGGGACACTAAGATCAAACTTAGATCGTTACGCTGAAAAAAGTGATGCTGAAGTTTTAGAGATCCTTAAAAAAGTAGGGCTTTATGATTTCGTGCAAAGACTGCCGGGTCATTTGGATTATCATATTACTGAAGGCGGAGCGAATCTTTCTCAAGGACAGCGCCAGTTGATTTGTTTAGCTCGCGCCTTACTGATGAAGGTTAAGGTGATATTCTTAGATGAAGCCACAGCCAGCGTTGATGTTGAAACGGACGCGCTTGTTCAAAGAGTCATTCATGAATCACTAGAAGGTATTACGTTAGTGACGATTGCTCACAGGCTTTCAACGCTTCAAGGGTATGATAAGATTATCGAGCTTGATCACGGGCGTGTGATTTAGTTTTTTATGGTGTCTCATATTGGGACACCAATTTTTTGACAGCTGTACAGCGCTGTCATCTCTTTTTTTCTAAAATTCGGTTTTAAATCTAATAGAATTGTTATAACTAGGCCAATAAATCGCAGTACTCTTAGGATATGAAAAAGTATACTATTTTTTATGCGTTGTTTTTTGCGGTTTCAAATCAAGCTTTTGCGCAGCTGAGTTGTGCATCGTTGATGGAAGGTAAGCCTGCCTTAGTGTCAAAGGCTAATTTTAGCGAGGCTTATCGAGATATAATAAATAAGACGAATGCGGTTAGAGACAATGCCGTTTTTACATCTATTTTTTCTGAAAACCAAAGACCTGATTGGAATGCCTATAATAATATTTCGATTTTATTGAAAACAATCGAATCTGATTCGTTTAGGCCATTATCGAATATTGAAAAGTTATCTCTGAAAAATGAGTTTAAGAAAAAAAACGCTACGCTTGAGCAATCGCTAAGCGACGCCTTAAAAAATCCAGATTTTTTAGAAGCGTATAAAAAACACATTGATGCACATTATGCCTTATTTGAGTTGATGAAAAAAGTTAATGACATACTAGATGTTCCAGTATTTCCGAAAGCACGTTTTGATTTAACGATTTCTAATGCTGAAACTAAACGTCAGGGAGAGAAAATTCTTTCTGATTTGAACGAAAGTTTCGCAAAGGATTTTGCTGAACATAGTGGGCATAAATCACTCGAAGAATATAAAGAGTTTGTTCGCAATCATGATGAAACGTCGAAAAAGATTGTAGATTTAATGGAAGACCATGTTCTAGTTGCTATGCATAGACCGGAAAACGCACGTTTTTGGATTCCGTTAACAGGATTTCAAAATCAACGAGTGACTGGTTCAAGTAA
>CAZXZW010000015.1:0-36459 GCA_964645745.1 uncultured Bdellovibrio sp. | reverse complement strand
ATCATAATTCATTAGCTCACCTGCATATCTTTAACTAAAACGTACGGTCCACCATATGCGACTGGTAAGGGATGCTGTTCCATTTTACCGCAGCCACCTAAAGCTCCACTCTTTAATTCAAAAACAGAAGAGACGGCCATAATATTGTGTAATGTTTCATTCACGTAGCCAGATATAACTGATACTTTAATTGGCTGTTTAGATCCATTTTTTCCAATCAAATATCCACGATTAGGCGCTATAGTAAAAGTACTCAAGCCGCTTCCATGCTTACAACCATCTAAAATGATAGCGCCTTCACTTTTTCTGATGATGCTTTCTAAAGATTCTGTTCCCGCTTCAATAAAAGTTGACGTCATACGAACGATCGGCTCGAATTCAAAGTTCATGGCGCGACCATTCCCGGTAGGTTTTTCATTTAAAGCTAAAGCTGTTTCTACTGAGTGTAAACGTCCAGCTAAAATTCCATCTTTAATTAAGTAATTCTTTTGAGCAGGAATACCTTCATCATCAATCGGGCAATATCCTGATGTATTTGCAAAATCGCCTTGATCAACAATCGTTAAACAATCTGAAGCAATCTTCTTCCCGATTTTCCATTCTTCTAAAGCTTCTTCGTTGCCAATCATGCTATCGGCTTCCGATTTATGACCAAACGATTCATGTGTAAATACACCGGTCACGTCAGAATTCATAAGTACATTATACTTACCTGGAGTGATCGCTGGAGCATCCAAAAATTCTTGGCTTTCCGAAATATACTTTTGAACTTCGTCATGATGATTTAATAATTGAGAGAAAACTGAACCATAATAACGAGTTCCATCGTCGTAAATATTTTGTCCATTTTTTAACGTGTAACCAAAGTTAATTCCACCTTGATTAAAATCATATTCAAACTGCGTTCCTACACTATTAAAATAAGATTTAACTTTATAAATGTCTTTATATCTCATTCTGACTGCAGTCACACTTTTTTGCTGAGAAACAAAATGGGCATAATTCAAAACTGTTTTCGACTTTTCATCAATTGAGATATCCGAAAACTTATACGCGGCCGCTGATAAATTAATATACGGTGCACTTTTCGGATGATGATAAGCGTATTTCTTATCTGTCTTAGGCACTTCAGATGTCGCTAATTCTTTAAGAATGTTTTTAATATCCTTCAACTGTGTTGTTGATTGATAAAGCCAGAATCCATTTTTACGAACACGCAGAAAAGCCCCCAAAGAAGGGCTTACCGTACATGTTGTAATTTCATCTTGAACTGATCCGATTTGAGTTTCGATAGTATCTTCAATACGCGCATCCCAAAATTCACAATCCAATTTAAGATCAGACAATTCTTTAACTAAAAAATTTAAATGCGACATAATACCCCTATTAATTATAAAGCTTCAATAATAACAGCGATACCTTGTCCGCCACCGATACAAGCACTACCTAAAGCGTACTTACCTTTACGACGACGTAATTCATAACATAAATGGTTCATGATACGAGTTCCTGAAGCTGCTAACGGATGTCCTACTGCAATAGCTCCACCGTTCACATTTGTTTTCTCTGGATTTAATTTTAATTCTTTTTCGACTGATAAGTACTGAGCCGCAAAAGCTTCATTCACTTCCACTAAATCCATTTGATCTAGTGTTAAACCAGCTTTGGCTAAAGCCATACGAGCCGCTGGGGCTGGACCGATACCCATTGTTTTTGGATCACAACCCACGCTAGCCCAAGCAATAATTTTCGCAAGTGGTTTTAATCCATTTTCTTTTGCGAAAGATTCGCTCGTTACTAAAGTCATCGCTGCGCCATCAACTACGCCTGAAGCAGTCGCTGCCGTGACTGTTCCGTCTTTTTTGAAAATTGATTTCATTCCAGAAATTTTTTCTAAAGTCACTTCTGGTTTTGGATGTTCGTCTTTATCAATAACGACTTCACCTTTTTTAGTTGTTACTTTAACAGCACAAAGTTCATCTGCGAAAACTCCGTTAGCTAACGCATTTTTATAACGAGTTTGTGTTTGAATTGAATACTTATCACAAGCTTCACGTGAAATATTATATTGCTCAGCTAAGTTTTCCGCTGTGATCGCCATCGGAATTCCTGCGTATTGATCTGTTAACGCTGACGTCATGTAATCTTCTAATTCAAAATTTCCCATACGCATTCCATCGAAACGCACTTTACGAGCCACGTAAGGAATTTGCGACATCTGTTCAACACCACCAGCTAAAATACATTTTCCATCACCTGAACGAATCATCATAGCTGCTTCGATAATCGCTTGGAAACCTGATCCGCAAAGACGATTCACGATATAAGCACCACGATCAACCGGGATTCCCATTTTCAATCCGACATGACGAGGAATGTAAGCGGCATCAGCTCCACTTTGAATAACGTTACCAATAATAATATGATCTACTTTTTCTGGAGCAACATTACACTGAGCTAAAGTTGCATTTCCCGCTGCGATAGATAAATCAGTTGCGCTGACATCTTTGAGCCCTCCACCGAAAGATCCGAAGGCTGTTCTTTTACCTGCTACGATGACGATATTTTCTGACATAATTTTCTCGATTCTTAATAAGAGTTTGAACTGCTATTAAGAATAGAAAATTACGAATAAGATGACAATGATTTACCAATTAAATTTAAGCGAAAGTCTTGATGTACTTTCAACCTGGTTGAACTGCTGCGACACAACAAGATCTTTGTCTTTTGATAACGGCTGTACTATTTCTGCCTCTGTTGCCACAGCACGCGCGTCGTAATTAATGCCAGCATGGAACCAGCCTTTGTACTCGAATCGCGCTAAAGCTTGCATCACTAAAACTTTCAAGTCGAAGAAATGAGTCACTTGATTTGTACCTTGAATTTCACCCTGAAGACGGGCCTTCTTTTCAATATTCTCGGCCGCACGACCAAGGGCACTATTACGAAGCGGAGTTGTATCCCACCAGTAAGCTACTGTATTGTCAGCCATCTTTGATAAAACCGCATTTCCGCTTTCACCCTCTTGAACATCTTTAGGTAAAACGCGATCAGTGAAGTTTTTAGATAAAGTTTCAATTTCAATATTCTCAGGCATATGAAGTTTACGTGTTTTAGTTAAATCAACTCGGGCGAAGCATAAATCAACGCAGAATAAATTCATTACTATAATCGACACATAAGTTATAAATGACTGTTTGTTCATACTTGGTATTAATGCAATGGCAATGCCTGCCAGAGTAAATACTTTAGATTAGAGGTGTCTCAAAATGAGATCTGACAAAAATGGACAAACAAAGTAAGAATATCGACTAATTAAAGCTCAGAACCAGAACGGTTACGTTATCTTCTCCGCCATGAGCTAAAGCTTGCTGGATAAGGATTTCAGCGGTTTTTTCAATAGGATTATCTGACATAATTTGTAGGATTTTCGCATCCGTGATCATTCCACTTAAACCGTCCGAACAGAAAATATAAACATCACCTTGTGAAATCTCGCGTTCGATCACATCAGGAAATACATCGCGTTCGAAACCTACACTGCGAGTAATAACATTCTTACCAATCACTTTACGAGCTTGCTCTTCAGTTAATAAACCTAAACGAACTTGTTCGTTTATCAACGAGTGATCTTCTGTCAGTTGCCATACATAAGGCTTACGGAAAAGATAGGCACGACTGTCACCAACGTTCGCGATATACATTCCTGAGTCACGAACATAACCCATGACCATCGTTGTTCCCATACCACTCAAACGTGTTTCTTGAGTCGCACGATCAAAAATGCGATGACTCGCTTCTTCGTAGGCTTGCATGAGAACTTGTTTCGGTTGAAAATCGTTAGCTTTCGGATGGCCGATCACTTCACGCACTGTCTCAACAGCCAAAGCGGATGCGACTTCGCCGCCCATGTGTCCACCGACCCCATCGGCTACAACGAAAACGCCAAGACGCTCGTCGATCAAGAAAGAATCTTGATTCCCCGCACGCTTTAAACCTTTATCTGTTAAACACCAGCATTGAAATTTCATAGATTTATTATGGCACTAATTATCGGATAATAGCCACCGCAAACGACTTGAGTACGATCTTTTGAATATTCACAACCATTATATAGCCCTCCGGCACAAACTTGTTTTCCATCAGTTGAATGTGCTACGCCGTCAAACTTTCCGCCGCAAACTACTTGCTTACCATCTAGTGAACGAGCATAGGAATCAAACTGTCCTCCAGCACAAATTTGTTTGCCATCGAACGAACGAGCATACGAATTGTATTTAAGACCACAGACTACTTTTGACCCATCTGATGAACGCGCATAAGAATCAAAACGAGCTCCCGCACAAATCTGCTTCCCGTCTGAGGATCTTGCATACGAATCAAATCTTAGACCACAGACTACTTTTGATCCATCTGATGAACGTGCATAAGAGTCAAAGCGAGCTCCGACGCAAATTTGATTTCCGTCTGATGAACGCGCATAAGAATTAAACTTAGTTCCACATACAACTTTTGATCCGTCTGATGAACGCGCATAAGAATCAAACAATCCTCCGACACAAACTTCCTTACCATCGGCCGAACGCGCATATGAGTTGAACTGGGCACCGCAAACTACTTTTGATCCGTCGGCCGAACGCGCGTAAGAATCGAATTGCCCTCCAGCACAAACCTGTTTGCCGTCGACCGAACGCGCATAAGAATTATAACCACAACCACAGAAAACACGATCCGAACCATAACGAACATAAGTATCGATTCCATAAAAACAACCCGAGTCGATCTGAGCCTCTGAACTGATTGAGCGGTGTATTGTCGATGTGTCATTTAAAGCCGTAGGATTTTGCACAGTTGAAACACAACTGGCCAAAAATAAAACCATAATATAGCAAACAAATTTCATAGTTTCTCCATTATAAATGTAATCTTTTATAGTGTACTACATGCTTTATTATTTCTAGATAAATTTATATTCGCTTCTTAGAGTTAGTTGAAAAGACTTAGACCGAAGTCTAGTTCGAAGCATTGTTCCTCTTTTGAGACTCTTTTTTACAATTACAAGACTAAATCTTCAGTCTGAAAACGCCGATATTCTTAATATCGAGGTGGCTATGTCGAATTCTCTAAATCACAATCAAGAAACAAAAAAGTGGAACATCATGAACATTGCGATCATTGTTTCATTACTTCTTCATGCCGCTGTGGTGGTGTCGACCTACGTACTTCCGTTTTTCAAAGAAAAAGAACGCGTAGTCGAAGTAACAATCGATGATGAAGTTTCTTCATTAGAATATCTTAAAGAATTAGAAGATCCGAGAAAATTAGTTGAGTTCGACAAAAAGAACGACGATCAAAAAGCAGACGAGAAAGCTAAATACTTAGCGGCGAAAAATAATACGACAAAAAAAGAAACGACTGCTCAATTAGCTGAACAATTTAAAAATGTAGAAAAAAGTAAACCGACTCCAGCTCCGAAAAATGAAACATCGGCACAAAATATGTGGGAGAAAAAAGCTGACACATCGGCTTCAGCAAAATTATTCAATACAGGTTTTGATGTTTACGACAAAATGCAGAATAAAAATAAACAAAAAAGCTTACGTCAAACAGCTAACTCTCAAGAAGCTTCCACTTCAACAGATAAACTTGAAGGCGTAGATCAAAGTTTAATGACTCAACTGAACACGCGCGAATACAAATATTATGGTTACTATACTCGCATTCGCACGCAATTGAATCAGTGGTGGCAACCGAAGGTTCAAGAAAAAGTTACAAAATTAATGTCAAAAGGCCGCACCATTGCAGCCACTGCCAATAAAAATACTAAAGTCATTATCGTGCTTAATGATGCAGGTAATTTAGTGAAGGTTCAGGTTCTTGGAGCTTCTGGCGTACGTGAGCTTGATGACGCAGCAGTAGAGGCTTTCCGCCAAGCCGCTCCATTTCCAAACCCTCCAAAAGGTTTAGTTGATGCTGACGGAACTATTAAAATTAGATGGGATTTTATCGTTGAATCCTAGACCCTTTTTGACTAGATTAATCGCTCTAAATTAGACAAAAAAAGGACCTAATTCATGTCAGGCAAAAACGTCACTTTAAAGGATCTAAAAGATCTTAATAAAAATACATTGGATTCAATCGCCCGTCGCGCGCATTACCTAGCGACACAAATGATTCATCAAGCGAATATTCGTGATAAAGAAAAAGGCGATCCTAAAGTTGGTGGTCACCAATCGGGATCTGCTTCCGCTCTTCACATCATGGGTGCATTGCACTTGATCGCGAAATCTGGTTTCGATCATATCGCCAACAAGCCACACGCATCACCAACAGATCATGCTTACAACTACTTACTAAATTTATTCTTGAACCAAGACTTAACTCAGTTCACGCAAGAACAAAAAGATATTGCGATGATGGGTTTAAGAAAATATTCGAAAAACGGCGAACCGGTTTTCCAATCTTACCATTCAGCTTACGATTCTGATCATCACAACTTCTTCCCGTCGGGTACTGTGGGAATCCCACCAGTTCAAGCCGGATACTTAGCGCTAGCTTACCGTTTCGCAAAAGATCAAGGTCACAATGTTCCTGATGCTCACTTCTGGGCTTTATCAGGTGACTCTGAATTCCGTGAAGGTTCAATGTATGAAGCGGTTCCAGATTTTGCTGAACGTGAAATCGGAAACTTAACTTGGATCGTAGACTACAACCGTCAATCACTTGATGGACAACGTATCGTGAATCAAAAAATCATGGGCGGAAGTGACGCGGTTCGTATCGAAAAATCTATGGCAGCTAACGGATGGGAAGTTATTCAAATCCGTCACGGATCTTTACGTCAGTCTTTATTTAAAAAAGCTGGTGGCGATTTATTCAAAAAATTCATCGAAGAAGATTTAGTCGATTACGAATTACAAGCACTACTTTTAGTTCAAGATGAAAAATTCTTGAAAAAAGAAATCGCTAAAGATTACCCAGGTCTTAAAAAATTCTTAGACCAAGTTACTGACAAAGAATTGTTTGATGGTTTACGCGACTTCGGTGGTCACGACATCATGCAAATGGCAGAAGCTTTATTAAAATCAAAAGAATCAAAACGTAAACCTACGATCATTATCGCTCATACTTTAAAAGGTTGGGGATTAAAAATGGCCGCGCAACAAGGAAATCACTCTTCGTTAAGCAACCAAGAGGAAATGGATGAACTTCGTGCGAAACAAGGTATCACTAAAGAAGGCGTTTTATTCCAAGGTTTCGATCCTAAATCAGTTGAAGGTAAATACTTGAGCGAACGTGGTGAAAAATTATATTCTGATATCAAAGCTCAAAATGATTTAAAAAATAAAAATCAAAAAATCTTTGCTGATAAATTTGCAGCGATGGGATCTTTCCCTGAAAGCTTAGAAATTAATACGAAGATGACAAGCTACCCGCATACTCAATGGATGTTGGGTCAGTTAACTGCAAAGTTAACTCGTATCGCAAATACAGCGGACGTTTCTAAATTGCCAGCAAATGAGCAAAAATGGAGAGAAGCTGCTGAATTATTCATGACGATGGCTCCTGACGTTGGGACTTCGACGAATTTAAATCCAGCAATGGATGGAAAAATTTTCGGTGCTTGTACAGTTGACGATTTCGAAACTGAAATGGGTGTTAAAGATACGAAGCTTCCAAATTTAATTCCTGATGAAGATCAATCTCACCGTTTCCTTCGTTTTGAAATTGCTGAAGGTAACGTGATGTCGTGCGTAGGTTCATTCGGAAAAGTAAAAGAAATCTTAGGAATTCCAACTTTACCGTTAATGACAGTTTATGACTTCTTCATTAAACGTGCGATGGATCAGTACTTCTACAACTTATACTGGAAATCAAACTTCATCTGCGTGGGAACTCCATCCGGAGTAACTTTATCTCCGGAAGGTGCTCAACACGGATGGAAATCAGATTTCCAAATCCCGAACCAAGTCACTTGGGAGCCCTACTTCTGCTTAGAACTAGACTGGATCCTTTGCGATGCTTTCCGTCGTCACATGTTAAACGACAATACAGGACGCCAAGGAGTTCTTTTACGTTTAGTGACTCGTGGAGCAGAACAAAAGAACTTCATGAAATATGTAACTAAACAACTTCGTTTCAAAGCCGACCCATCTGCGAAATTAGCTCGCGCCGAATTCCCAGTAGCTGGTGGAACAAACGAAGAAGAAATCGCAGCATTAGGTGAAACTGAAATCTTGAGCACGATCAGAAATGAAGTTCTTCAAGGCGCTTACTACTTGATCGACTACCGCGGATACGCAGGTTACGAGCCAGGTGATAACGTTGTGAATATCTTCTCAATGGGATCATTGACTGGAGAAGCGATCAAAGCTTCTGAAGATTTATTAGCTCGTGGTATTTATGCGAACGTGATTGTTGTGACTTCTCCTGATTTACTTTGCGGTATTCAAGCTCACGAAAATGATTACGATTACTTAAGAAATCAATTAGGCATCAACTCTGATCTTTATTTAAACCGTCAAGGTGATGTGGGTTCAGCAGATCTAGTAATGGCTTCGGGTCGTCGTATTCCAATCGTCAGCGTTCACGATGGCGAAGCAGGTATCTTAGATAATATCGGTTCAGTTGTTGGAGTTAGACAAGAATCTTGCGCGGTACGTAGACATTCTAAATGCGGACGCCCAAGTGAAATCTACCACTTCCACGAAATCGATGCCGAAGCTGTAATGGATGCTTGTGGTAAAGTCTTATCTGAAACAGCTCTTGAAAAAGTAATCGTATCTCAACGAACTTTCGATCAAGTGACTGAATCGGCTGATCAAAACGCCGGTCAAAAACAGCACTGGACTGAATTGTGGCCAACTAAAAATCAGTCACATAAACACTAGTGGACAGTTTGAACTCTTCTTTATATCCTGACGAAGGTGAACTATTTAAAAGTAAAAAATTAAATGGAGAACCTTCTTCACATCTTGTGTTCTTTGTTCATTTCTTAGGTGGACACAAGAAAGTTCTCAAACGTCATGTGGAATTTATGAACGAACTTGGCTTTGACGCTTACGTGTTTAACGTAAACGATTCGTGGAAGGATTACTCATATCTTCCTATCAGTAAAAAATCTAAAAAATTCGGCTTAAAGCACGCGATGGCTGATCAAATTGAAAACCATCTTAATCTTTTCCCGAATTACAAAAATAAGATCGTTTTTGCTTTTTCGAATATTTCTGCTAGCGCCATGGAAGCCATCGCTCGCCGTATTGAAACTAAAAAAGCTAAAGATATTAAAGCCATGATCTGCGACAGCGGACCTGGAATGGACTTTCTGTCGTCATCGTACAATTTAATTAAACACCAGTTCCAAGTTAAATCGTTTTTCACACGTTTAGTGCAAACTCCAATCTTAGCTTACGGCTGGAGTCCTCAATTAAATAAAGACATCTACAATGACTTAGAAAAGTTTCCGAAGAACTTCCCTCTTTTAAGCATTCGTGGATGGCGCGATCTTTTGATCACGCCCCAATCTATTGATGAGGTGTTTGAACCTCATAAGAACTTGAAATGGAAGAAATTAAATCTGCCCGAAGGCGGACACATCAATGGTTTACGCGATTTCCCCAGTGAATACCGCCCTGCCGTTGAAGCTTTCTTAAAACCTTTCACTTCATTATAAAAACGGTAAATCCATTTTATCGATGGAATAATTATTTTTTACGAGCGATCAACAACCCTTCGGTTGTTGGAACAAACGAACTGGTAAAATCTGCATGAGCGATAATTTCTATCGTCATTTTCTTCACATTCGTGATTTGTTTATCACTGAAACGCTGTAAAGAAGTGTCTCCCCAAACGGCTCCCGCTAAGAAAACATTGTCGATAAAAATAAGTCCGCCTGAACGAATATTATTTTTCGCCCAGATCCAATAATCATAATAGGCCGCTTTATTCCCATCGATAAAAATAGCATCGAAAGGACCTTCGTTTTCAATTGTCGGCAGCTGAGCTATCGCGTCGCCCAGCTTGATCTGACACTGCCCTGATTGAATGTATTTAGCTAAGCTTTGGCTTGCTAAATCAGCATGCTCTGTAGACTTTTCAAATGTCCAAAGCTTTCCATCTGAACCTAATGTTTCGAGAAAATACAAACTTGAAAGACCGGTTAAAGTCCCGATCTCGACGATCTTTTTAGGCTGAAGCATATGAGTTATAAAGCCAATAAGGTTCGCTTCCGTCGGCGAAATCGAAATCGCATCAAGTCCCAAATCCACAGAGAATTGACGTGCTTTAAGCATATCGGAGCCTTCAGGTTTTATTTGAGATTCTATATACTGATATGATGCGGGTATGTCTTTTCTCATACTCCGAAAATACCTTAGTTTTTAAAGATTTCCAATTGCTGAAAGGACCTATTATCAGTATATTTTCAAAATGTCTGAAACCCTACTTGAAGTCAAAAATTTACGTACTCGATATATCACTGACGACGGCACTATTTTTCCAGTTGATGACGTCAGCTTCCGAGTTAAAAAAGGTCAAACACTAGGTATCGTTGGAGAATCTGGCTGCGGAAAATCACAAACAGCTTTATCGATCATGCGCCTCCTTCAAAAACCAGGTAAGACGGTTCAAGGTGAAGTTCTTTTCAAAGAAAGCGACCTGCTTCAAAAGTCTGACGATGAAATGAAACAGATTTTAGGAAATCAGATAGCGATGATTTTCCAAGAACCCATGACTTCATTGAATCCGGTTTTCACGATCGGCAATCAAGTTTCAGAAAGTATTATTCTTCACAACCCACAATTATCAAAAGAACAAATCAAAGCCAAAGCTGTTGATATGCTTCGTTTAGTGGGAATTCCGGCTCCTGAAAAAAGATATCACGAATATCCTCACCAATTATCAGGTGGTATGCGCCAACGTGTGATGATCGCGATGGCCATGAGTTGTAATCCACAACTTTTAATTGCCGACGAACCAACAACAGCACTTGATGTAACAATCCAAGCTCAGATTCTTGATTTGATGAGAAAAGTTCAAAAAGAATTCGAAGCCGGTATGATTTTAATCACGCATGACTTAGGAGTCGTGGCCGAAATGTGCCAAGATGTTTTAGTTATGTATGCTGGTAAAGTGATCGAATACGGAACCGTAGAAGATATTTTCTACCGTCCAAAACATCCTTACACTAAAGGCTTATTAGAATCGATTCCACATTTCGAAACTGGTCATCGCTTAGAACAATTGAATACAATCCCAGGTTTAGTTCCAAGCTTATACAGCTTACCACAAGGTTGTCGTTTCCGTGATCGTTGTAAACATGCGATCGACATCTGCGCGAAACAAGCTCCTCAATTAGAAAACTTACGTGGCGTGCATAAAGTCGCTTGTTTCAACCCAATCAAGGGTGAAGAGTAATTATGGAAAATAACATTTTATTAAAAGCTGAAAACATTGTTAAACGTTTCCCGATCCACGGTGGAATTTTATCAAAAGAAGTTGCAGCGGTTAAAGCGGTTCAAGATATTTCATTCACTTTAAAAAAAGGTGAAACACTTGGACTAGTAGGCGAATCAGGTTGTGGTAAATCAACTTTAGGTCGCTGCTTAATTAAATTGATCGAACCGACAAGTGGAAAAATTATTTTCAACAATCAAGACATCACAGATCTTCAAGGTGATGAATTAAAAGCTCTTCGTCGTAAAATGCAAATCATCTTCCAAGATCCTTACGCTTCATTAAATCCTCGTATGACGATTGGTGCGATCTTAGAAGAACCTTTAGTGATTCACAATCTTTGCAAATCAGACAAAGAACGTAAAGAGCGTGTTCTTGAATTAATTAATTTAGTTGGATTACGTCCGGAACACTTAAGCCGTTACCCACATGAGTTCTCAGGCGGTCAACGTCAACGTGTTGGTATTGCGCGCGCCTTAGCCGTGAATCCTGAATTAATTATTTGTGACGAACCTGTATCGGCGTTAGACGTGTCGATTCAAGCGCAGGTGATTAACTTACTAATGGATCTTCAGAAAAAATTAGGTCTTACTTATGTATTCATCGCCCATGATTTAAAAGTGGTTGAACACGTTTCAACTCACGTTGCTGTGATGTACTTAGGAAAAATCGTGGAATACGCTGAAGCAGAAGAGCTTTATAAAAATCCTAAACACCCTTACACAAAAGCACTTTTATCAGCGATTCCTATTCCAGACCCAAAACCACGTGAACAACGTATCATTTTGACTGGTGACGTTCCTTCTCCAATTAATCCACCAAGTGGTTGTTATTTCAATCCACGTTGTCCGATCGCTTCGGAAGAATGCCGTCAAACCACACCTCAACTTAAAGAAGTTGGACCTGGTAAACACACTGCGAGCTGTTTAAAACTCTAGATTTCCCTCTAGAAAACAGCTCGTCCTAGACCTAAGTCTTTTCAAGTATTCTGCCACGTAAACCGATAAAGTGGCATGAGTTCGAATAAGAAAAAACAACTTTGGATCGTATTAGATAGCGTGACTAAGATTCAGTCTCAGCCGCTAACTGATGAGCAATTGCAATCTTCTGTTATGCGTATGCAAGAGAAAGATTGGGATCGTTTTTTCATTTGGACTGAGTCATGGGAAAAGTGGCAACCACTTCGTGCATTTTTAAAAAATAATGATAAAAACTTTTTAGGTCTTTTGAACATCACGAAGAAACCTGAAGTAAAAGAAAATACGATTACAAAATCCGTTACGTATGTCCGCACTGATTCAGAAGCAACTAGTACATCATATCGCCCAGGACATAAAGATGTCGAAATGGACATCGATCAAATTAAATCAGGGCAGCACAAACCGCCTGAAGATTTAAATTTTAAAAAATTAAAAGACAAAGAAGATTACAAAACACGTTCAACTCGTCATGATTTGAAAATTGAAATTTTGTTAATTTCAAAAATGGGAAAAACTTTTAGAAGTTATTCACGAAATATTTCTTTAACAGGAAGCTTACTTGAAGATAACGCTCCGTTTGATTACTACGGCGAAGTCTTTGATGTGATCGTCGTGAATCGCTATGCGAAAGATCCGGCGTTCTCTAGAGTACAAGTTAAAGGAATCACAGTAGGCGATGGCGTTTCTCGTCGTATTCAATTTGAAAACATGACAGATCATGTAAAAAATCGCTTAACTATTTTATTAAATGAATATTTAGAAAATCAAAAGAACGTTGCGAAAAAAGCTGGGTAACCCAGCTTAGTCTTCACGCTTCAAAAGCTCGCGAATGCGAGCTTTCAACTTATCAATATCAAATGGCTTCTTAATGTAATCATCAGCTCCGACACTGCGGGCTTGATCGAAATCTTCTGATTCAGCTTGCGCTGATAAGAAAATCAATGGAATCGATTTTAAATCACGATGCTCTTTAATCATTTGCGCTAATTCAAAACCATTAATCCACGGCAATCCTACATCTAGAATAATGAAATGAATTTCATGATCTTCATCTAAGATTTGAGTTAATTCAGCCGCATCGGCCGCTAATTTTGGATTATATCCATCTGATTCTAAAATACGTTTCAATGATGAACGCTGAGTTTCATCATCTTCGATAACAAGAATGTTAATAGGATTCATTTTATTTTTAGCATCGCGAAACTGATCTAAAGCTACGACTGGTTGTTCAGCCATACGCTGTTTAGTTAATTTCTCAATTTTTTGAATCATCGCTGAGGTGCTAAATTTTTTAGTCATTCTATTCCCGTTTCGAAGTGTAATTATTTTTAGTGTGAAAGGCCTTCAGCATCCATCCAACGTTCAGCATCTAGAGCTGCCATACAGCCTGTACCCGCCGCCGTGATCGCCTGACGGTAAATCGCATCTTGCACGTCACCCGCTGCGAATACGCCTGGAATGTTTGTATAAGTTGTACCTGGCTTAGTCGTTAAGTATCCAACGTCATTCATGTTTAAAATGCCTTGGAATAATTTTGTATTCGGCTGATGTCCGATGGCAATGAATAAACCTTGAAGAGCTTTCTCTGTGATTTTTCCATCTTTTGTTGATTTCAATTTTACTGAAGTCATCGATTTTTCATCACCCATCACTTCATCTACAACTGTATCCATGATGAATTCGATTTTTGGATTTTTCTGAGCGCGCTCTAACATGATTTTAGATGCTTTGAAATTTTCACTACGGTGAATGATATATACTTTAGAAGCAAAACGAGTTAAGAAGTTCGCTTCTTCCATCGCTGTGTCTCCACCACCAACAACTCCTACTTCAACGTTTCTGAAGAAAGCACCATCGCAAGTCGCACAGGCTGATACACCACGGCTCATGTATTTTTTCTCAGAAGGTAAATTTAATAATTTAGCACTAGCTCCAGTTGAGATAATCACTGATTGAGCTAAATGTAATTTGTCACCTACATAAACTTTAAATGGACGAGAAGAGAAATCAACTTTAGTTACGTTACGAGTGATGAAACGTGTTCCGAATCTTTCAGCTTGTTTACGTTGAACCGCGATTAATTCTGGTCCTGTGATTCCGTGTTCGAAACCAGGGAAGTTTTCTACTTCAGTTGTGATCATCAACTGACCGCCGGCTTCTTCACCTTCGATCATCAATGGTTTAAGATTCGCACGAGCCGAATAAATAGCCGCTGTTAAACCTGCGGGACCTGAACCAATAATAATTACATTTTCAACTGTGTCTGCTGCTTGAGTCATAATAATATCCTTTAATGAGTGAACTACTTTAAAAGCCTATCCTAAACGCCGATTTGAGGCAATAAACTGGGCCAATTGACTAGCCACGCTCTGCGCACAATGCTAGCATAAATCATATGTTTAAGGTTTTTATTCCTCAACAAAATTTAACTTTAGAAGCCGAACCTAATAAGAATCTGATGGATTTATTAATCGAAAATGGATTACCTGTCGCTTCGTCTTGCTTAGGTGAAGGTATCTGTTCGAAGTGTGCCGTTGAGATGACTCCGGCTGGAATCCCCTCTGAACTTGAAGTTAAAACGCTTACACGCAACAAACGTTCACCAAGTGACCGTTTGTGCTGCCAAGTATTTATTAATTGTGATTTGGAAGTAAAGACCAGCTATTGGTAACTAACCAACAGCTGATTTAGAATCGAACGCATCACGAACTGCTAAACCGATATTGATCAATAAAGTCAATGTGACGATCAAGGCAATCGATGGATACCAAACAAGCCATTCCGCTGTTGTAAAGTATTTTTGAGCTTGCTGTAACAATTCACCCCAACTTGGAGTTGGTGCACGCAAACCTAATCCTAAATAATCTAGGAAAGCTAACGTCGAAATGTTCGCTGCAATATCAAATGGAGAGAACGTTACGATCGGTGTGATTGCATTTGGCAAAATGTGTTTGAAGATGATTCGTCCATTCGAAGATCCGATAGCACGAGCCGCTTCAACGTATTCACGTTTTCTTAATTGCAAGAACTGTCCACGCATATAAAGCGCAATTTTAGTCCAATCAAATAATGAAAGGAATAAAACCAACACTAATAAGTTCGGTGTAAAGATCGAGATAATTGTAATCAAGATCAATGTTGTCGGCATCGTTTGGATGATCTCCACACTACGCATACCAATCAAATCCACTTTTCCACCGAAGTATCCCGTCAACGATCCGATAATAATACCGAAGAAGTAAGACAAGAACCACGCACCCAATGCGAAAACTAACGAGTAACGTAAACCGTAAAGGAGACGCGTAAACACGTCACGACCACGGTCATCTGTTCCCATTAAATTATCTTTTGTCGGAGGAGACGGATATTTATTAACAACTGTATTACTTTCAAATGGATCCCATTGAACCAAAGGCCACGCCGCCCAGTCACCTTCACCGAACTCTAAAGCGCGGTAATCCATCACGAAAATATCATCACGACCAAATTCAGTCGGATGGTAATCAAATATCAACGGAGCATAGATCTTCCCTTGATACTTCATTAAATGAGGTTTGTTATTCGCCCAGAATTCAGCCGTGAAGCTGAAGAACATCAGAGCTAGAACCATTAGCGTCGAGAAAACGGCAAGCTTGTTGCGTTTGAAACGACGGTAACGTTTTAAAGTAAGTTCATTAGTTATAAATCTGTTTTCAATAATATTCACAACCCACTCCTACTTGAAATCGATTCGTGGATCTACGATTACGTAAATCACGTCGCTGATGATGTTACCCGCAAGTAACATGAGTGAAGAAATAAATGTTAAACCCATGATCACGTTATAATCACGAGCTAGAATCGATGTGTAACCTAACAAACCGATACCATCTAAATTGAAAAGTGTTTCGATAATTAAAGAACCTGCTAAGAACACGCGTAAGAATCCACCCAAGCCTGTTGCTACGGGAATCAAAGCATTACGTAAAGCATGTTTGTAATAAACTAAACTGTCGCCAAGACCTTTTGAACGAGCTGTCCTGATGTAGTCTGACTTGATCACGTCTAACATCGAGTTACGAACTAACATAGTTAATTCTGTGAAGCTTCCGATCATGTAACACGTTAATGGTAAAACAAAGTGATACGCACGATCAGCGATTTTACCTAATGTAGTTAATGATTCATAATCGTCTGCTTTAACACCACCGATAGGGAACCAATCGAAATAAGATCCACCGGCAAACCAAACGATCAAGAAGATACCCAAAACGATGGGAGGTATTGAATAGAGAATGTAAAGAATCACACCACTGATCTGATCGAAAGGACCACCCGCATTGATGGCCTTCTTCACCCCGAGTGGAATACAAACAAGATAAGTCAGAATCAATGAAGCGATACCGAACGAAAGTGAAACTGGAAATTTAGAAGAGATAATATCAATAACTGGTTCTTGGTAAGCGAAACTTTCTCCGAAATCTAATTTCGAAATATTTTTCAACCACAAGAAATAACGTTCATGGATCGGCTTATCGAAGCCATACTGTTTCACTAAACCGTCTAAGATTTCTTGAGAAACCTGTGTACTTTTTCCGCCGTCTCCGCCGCCACCCATACGTAACTTTTGTAGCTTTTGCTCAATGGGCCCACCCGGAGCCGCATTGATAATAAAGAACGTTACTAGGGTGATCCCTAGGAACGTCGGTATAGCTAAGAGTAAACGTCGAATTAAATAAACAAACATGATTTAAAGTCCCTATTTAGTAGGAGCGCTTGCAGACCACCAAGTAGACTGACCGAAGCCATATCTAAATGTATCAGCTGGAGCTTTAACTTTGCTGCTCATCGAGTAGAAATCAAATTTGTTATTAAACATGAAGATGTATGGAACGTCTTCAGCGATCATTGTGTAAACTTTTTTAAAGATTTTAGTACGTTTAGCTTTGTCTAATTCAGCACGTCCTTCATCAATTAATTTATCAACTTCAGGATTTTTATAACCACCGTAGTTAGATCCACCTTTTGAATCAGAAGACGAATGCCAGATTTGCTTAGGATCTGATTCGATTGAACCGGCTCCCCATCCCATAGCAAACATTTCGATGTTACGATCGTCGATCGCTTTTACGAAACTGTTCCATTCCATATATTTTAAAGTTAATTCAATACCAGCTTTTTTATAATCTTCTTTAACGATTGTGAAATATTTTTCAGAATCTTTATTGGCGTAGATTAAAGTAAATTTCATTTCCAATTTTTTACCAGCGTCCATTTTATCTAACACGCCGTTTTTGTCTGTGTCAGCCCATCCTGATTTTTTCAATAATTCTTGAGCTGCTTTTGGATCAAAAAGAATTGGTTTTACGTCAGCAGCTTGAGTTGAGTTAACTGAAACTGGTCCCGTTGCAAGATCAGCCATACCTTCTTTGAATTTTTTATTCATTTCAGGACGGTTGAACAATAAAGCTAATGCTTTACGAACGTTCAAATCTTTAAGGATTGGATTTTTGAAGTTAAATCCAACGAATCCATAAGATTTAGGAGAGCTATTTTTAACTTTCTTAGCGAAAACAGTTTTACCGAATGGTCCACCTTTAGCTTTTAAAAAAGTATCGATTGATTTCATTTCAGCGAAATCAACTTCGCCTTTTTTCAAACGCTCAATTAAGATTGAATCATCTTTTGTGAAACGGAAATTGATTTGGTCAAAATTAAAGTAACCTTTGAAATCTTTAACGTCTTTACCGTACCATTTGTCGAATTTTTTAACGACGATCATTTGACCTTTATCGTATCTTTCGAATTTGTAAGGACCAGCGCCTACAGCTTCTTTTTGTAGTTTGATCGATTTATTGATATCACCGTAAACTGATTTAGGGATAACTTTGATAATTCCACAAAGTGATTCTAAGTTTTTGAAGTACTTTTCAGAAGCTGTGAATTTGATTGTGTGTTTATCGATAACTTCAACTTTTTTGAACGTTTCGATGTAAGGAACCATGTTTAAAGCTTGGTGACGAGGTTCTTTAATTGTTTCTAAAGAGAATTTGACGTCATCAGCTGTTACTGGATCACCATTGTGGAAGAATGCGTTCTTGCGGATATGGAATGTGAAAGACAATCCGTCTTTAGAGATATCGATTTTTTCAGCTAAAGCTGGAACTAAATCATTATTTTCAATGTCGTATGTGCAAAGAGTGTCGTGAACATAGCTTGCGAAATACTGTTCGTATTGGTCACCCGCCATAATTGGATGCAAACTTTCAGGTTCGTTATCGAAGTTGTAGTTCATGATTCCGCCCTGAGGCGCCGTTAAATTAGGTTTGGCCGCTTGAGCCAAGTTCACAGCTGCGAAAGTCATTACCGCAGTTAATAACAACGTCATTTTTTTCATCCAAAACTCCTTTGAATATATGAAATAATTAAGTGGGGAAATAATATGTTCTCTTGCTTAGGGAGTCTATCTTATATTATAAAAAAACTATAAAATTTAACGGCTTACAGGGTATCGGTCACCACAAGCGAGGATTCATGGGAACAGATTCAAATAATAACAGCAGAACACCTAAGTTTGACGCAACCACAACAATTTCATCAGATTACGGCATCTTCGGAATCCCTTTGTCTGAACAAGAATGCAAATTAGTTCTTCTTCCTGTGCCTTGGGAAGTGACAACTTCTTACGGAAAAGGAGCAAGCAACGGCCCTCGTATTATCCGTGAAGCTTCTGAGCAAATTGATCTCTTCGATATCGAAACGAAAACAGCTTACGAAGATGGTATCTTCATGAAGCCTGTTTCAGATGAAATCCACCAAATGAGCATTGAATTCAAAAAAGAAGCTCAAAAAGTAATCGGATTAAAGACAGAAATGTCTGATGACACGAAAACGATAGAAACATTAACCGCGAAAGTGAATCAAGCCTCAGAAAAGCTGACAACATGGGTTTACACGGAAACGAAGAAAATCTTAGACGCTGGTAAATTGTTCGGCTTAGTTGGCGGAGATCACTCCACTCCATTGGGAGCAATTCAAGCAATTTGTGAAAAACATACAGTGAATGGAAAATCGGAAGTCGGCATTCTTCACTTAGATGCTCACTCAGATACAAGAAAAGCTTATCAAGGTTTTAAACAATCTCACGCGTCGATCATGTATAACGTGATGAACTCTCCTGAAGGAAAAAAACCAGCTAAGTTAGTTCAATTAGGAATTCGTGATTTCTGTGAAGAAGAATACAACTTCGTAAACTCTCGTCCCGATGTAAAAACATTCTTTGATATTCCTGTTAAACAAAGACAATTAAAAGGCGAAAGCTGGGAATCAATCGCAAGTGATGTGATTTCAGAACTTCCTAAAAAAGTTTACATCTCATTTGATATCGACGGATTAGATCCACAATTCTGTCCTTCAACGGGAACTCCAGTTGTTGGCGGATTATCAGTGGACGAAGTTTTCTATCTTTTCAACTTATTAGCACAAAGCGGTCGTCAAATCGTAGGCTTCGATTTAAATGAAGTTTCTACGGGGGATGCAGATTCAGCTGAGTGGGACGGAAACGTCGGAGCACGCATGCTGTACAAGCTTTGCGGTTGGAGCATTGTTACGAATAAGTAACTCACAAAAAGAAAAAGGCTGTGTTTCCACAGCCTTTTTTTATTTCTAATATTTAATTAAAAATTATAAAGCAGATAATTGTCCTAAAATATCGTAGTTGATCGCCGCAGGATTGTTATTCACTTTCTTGCTTGCATCTAACTGACGTAACATATCTAAAGTGAACGCGTGAACTCCAGCTTCATCTTTAACGTTATTATTTCTTAAGAATTGAGTTAATTTGTAGATCTCTTTTTTGTCAGCAGAACTGTTACAAGTTGCAAGTTCTGAACCTGTAGCACCCCAACGTAATTCAGCACACATATATGGATCGAATGATAACAAGTTAGCACGAGAAGCTAATTGAATTAAGTTTAACTTAACTGGAGCTCCTACCGAGTTTTTGTAAGTGATGTTACAAGCACCTGCTGCGGCTTTGAACGCATTTAATAAATCACCTTTAAGATCTACACCTTTGTAGGCAATCATTGGATCACGTTCAGCTACACGCTTAACCACGTCCTTAGCAAACGTTACTAATGATAGTGAATCAGCACGACGTCTTAAGTCACTGCTTGGACTTGAGTGAGTTTCCCAGTCACCTTCAGCTCCGAAAATATTGTTCGGGTAAACAGCTAAAGTTTCTTTTGTTAAACCACTGTCGATCGCTTTTTGAACTTGGATGACACGGTCAGTGAAACTATCGCATAATTGTCTTGTTCTTTCTTTCATATCAGGAATTGGATCTAACTTGTAGTTACCACCTGATAAACGCAAGCTCACCCAGTCACGCATAGAAACTTTTTGTCCGCCGTTTATGAAGTTTTTAGAATCGTATTGCTCTAATGAGAACCCTGCGATTTCTTCATCTTTAGCGCGGATGATTTGACCTTTAACGATCACACCTTTAGCATCACGAGTGATAGAAGCTTCATCCACTTTGATGGGTCTAAAGTTTTTAAACATACCACCGTACATTTTATCTTCGAAATGGAATTCTTTATCAATCCAACCATTATGAGAGATTGAATTTCCTGGATGGGCATCAATAACTAAAATTTCACCAGAAGGCTTAACATCGTAAACTAAGGCTGCATGTCCGCCTGTTCCATAAACTGCAGTTCCCGGTCTGATTTGCTCTAAGTTGATTTTAGGAGAGTAGAAATCTCCATTTAACATACGATATGTACCAGTTGAGATCGCATCGTTGATCACGTTTTTAACTTTACCGAAATCACGAGCCACACCAGAAGTGTTCGGAGTATTACTTTGTGTCGTTGGAACGTTTCCGTTCACTGTATAACGTAAATCATTTAATGATTTATCTAATGCTGCTAATCCCTCTTCGCCTTTTTCTTCTAATGTTTTTTGGCGACGAGCTTCGCGGTTCTTAGCTTGGTTTTCACTTAATGGGACTGGTTTAATTCCGCTTACGAATGTAAATGGAAGACCTTTTTTGTAAGCGTAGTAAGCTCTTAAGAAATATGGAAGATCGGCACAGTCAGAGTAATACATATTTTTTAAGTCTTCTTCTGATCTTAATGGATTTCCTGGGCCCGATAAACACACATCTAAATTCTTACAGTTGCTATAGCCAATCGCTTTAACAAAGCTTCCGTAGTCTTTTTCGTCTTGTGCAGTCCATTCTGTTTTCGTTACTTTCCAAGGCATTGGGCTGCTGATTTCACGTACGTTAGGACATCTTAGTTGAATATCATCATCTAAAACTAACTTCATATATTTTTGACCATTATATTCATAAGATTTTTTGACCATGGTACGACAATCGTAAAAGCCACCTTTTTTCTTAGGAATATGGTAAGGATCATTATCAGCCACTGCTGCTAGCGCCGGATCAACTTGTGCTAATGTACGAGTGATACCTTTAAACGAAGCATGTAATTCAGATTCAACTGGTTCAGTCGAACGCTGGAAAGCTACTGAATCGTCTGATTGAGATTTTACGAATGTTGTACATCCGTAAATCACTGTCGATGCAACTAAAAGCAATGCGATTTTTTTCATATTGAGTTTCTCTTTCTATAAAGCTTGTAACTTAGTTAAAATATTATATTGATTAGACGTGTTCGCGTTGTTCACTTGTTTTGAACTATTCATTTGTCTTAACTGTTGTAATGAATATCCATGAACGCCTGTTGTGTCTTTTTCTAAAGTATTTCTGAAGAACTGTTGCAATGTATGCCATTCACGTTTTTCAGCATTGTCTTTACACGTTGCTAATTCTTCTGGAGTGTTTGCACCCCAACGAAGTTCAGGACACATATAAGGATCGTAAGACATTAAAGCTACACGGTTGATGATTGATTCTAAAGGAACTGATACCACTGCATTATTTGAATTACGGTAACTTACTTTACAAGCACTGGCCGCATTGTGGTACGCGTTCATTAAATCTAATTTAATATTTGTTCCTGAATATGAAACTAAAGGATCTTTTGCGTTGTAACGGCTGACCCATTCTTTTGCTACCGCAGGAATTGTTAAGATTTTTGTTCTGAAACGTAAATCACGACCTGGTGATGAATAAGATTCCCATTCACCTTCAGCACCGTAAATATTTTGCGGTAAAGTTGATGGATGAGGCATGTTGTGAACACCGTTACTAACAGCTTCTTGAACCGCGATCACGCGATCTTGAGCCGCTAAACATAA
This sequence comes from uncultured Bdellovibrio sp., assembly GCA_964645745.1. Lineage (GTDB taxonomy): Bacteria > Bdellovibrionota > Bdellovibrionia > Bdellovibrionales > Bdellovibrionaceae > Pseudobdellovibrio. The sequence goes on along the minus strand of CAZXZW010000015.1, from coordinate 13,774 downwards.
TGAATTCACTTCATTTTTCATTTCATTGATTGGATCAAGTCTGTAGTTACCACCTGATAAACGGAACTTAACCCAGTCATGGAAATCTGCGCCTTTAGCGTCACTTGGTCTTAACTTGAAAGTTTTCTTTCCGTTAATTTGAACCGCATCTCCATTATATTGTTCTAAAGAGAATTGAGGAATTTCTTCATCCGAAGCCACTTTGATTTGTCCTTTAACAATTATACCTTGTGAATTGTATTGAGGATTTAAAACTGTGATTGGTCTGAAGTTTTTAAAATTACCACCGTACGATGCGCGTAATGGTTGGTAATCTAAGTTGAAAGATCCATAAGAGATCGAGTTATCTGGATGGGCATCCATAAATAACACTTCACCTTGTGCTGTAACTTGATAAACAACCGCAACGTGACCAGCCACATTATATAATACTGTTCCTGGACGGATATTTTGAGCTGTGATTTTTGGAGAGTAGAAATCAGGTTGAACTTTCCCGAATTCAGGCGCTGAAGCCATTCTCATGAAACCTGAAGAGATAATATCAACGATATTTGGTCCAACTACTCCGAAGTCACGAGTACGCTCGACTGATGATGGAATATTTAAACGAGATACGGGGATATTTCCGTTACGACTGTAACGTAAATCACCGATTTGTTTATCAAATTTAACTCCACCTTCTTCACCGTCTTTAGCTACTACTGCAGCGCGCTCTGTTTCGATGGCTTTGATTTGTTCAGGTGTGAAAGGGTTCTGTGCGATTTCTAAAACGAATGACATTGGTAAATTCATTTTATAAGCGAAGTAAGCTCTTAAGTAATAAGGTAAGTCCGCGCAATCAGAATAGAAATTATTTAACATGTCTTCTTCAGAGCGTAGGATATTACCAGGTCCTGATAAACACTTATCTGTCGTATTACACTTACTTGCAGCTAATTGACGAATAAAGTTTTCATAAGCTAGTTCGTCCGCTGGTGTCCATGAAGCTTTTTTAACTTGCCATACACGTGGTGTTTTCATCGCCTTAACTTGAGGACAAGCTAAGAATGCCGGATCCGCGATATTGAAACGCGTATATGTTTTTCCTTGGAATGTTTCTGTACGAGTTAAAACTTTTGTACAATCAATTTTAGCTTTTGGAGTTTCAAAAACCATTTGATCCTGAGGATTGATATCAATCAACTGCTCTCCTAAAAGGAACTCAGCCGGAGCACGAGTCACTTTTCTTCCTGATGATGTTATATCGTTTTGGAAAACAATATTTTCAGCATATTGAGATTTAGTAGAGTGAATACATCCTGCCAGCAAGAAGGCAGCTATTGCCAACGAAGGTAACCAAAATTGTTTTGTTTTATACATAATAATTCCTTTAGTTCGTCCTGAACCACATATTTAGATTAAGCTAGTTTGCTCAAAACACAATTATGACTGGACCAAAAAAAATGGCTCTCGCTGGACCTAAGTCTCAGCAGCGGTTAATCGAGTCTTAATTTTAGCTAAGAGACTAGAAAAATTATGCATTGTTAACATATGATGAAAGCTCGGAGAAAAATCTATGACAAAAAAATTACAAAAGTACATGGTTGGAGGACTGATCGCGATCAGCCTATTTGGTTGCGTTTCACCAAAAACTCAAGAAGCAAAAAATGAAACTGAAAGCCGTCAAGTGGCTGAAGTCACTCAAGAACAACAACTTGAATCAGAATTCCAAGCCATTTTAAATGCGCCGAATGCTAACGAATTAGCGATTCAAAAAATGGATAAGCTTTTTGCTTTGCTTTTAAAAGCTAATGGATTTGTAGATAAATTTAGTGCAGAACTTGATGCCAAAATCGCTTATAAGAAAAAAAATCCAACAGCAGTTATGCCTGAGATTGCTCAATCTCCTTCTTACAGAAGTTTATTGAAAGCTTGGAATTTAAAAGAACGCTATACTCATGAAATTGAATATATGTACACTCGCGCCTTAGAAGTAAGAACTGATTTATCTACTTCTGAAGTTGATAAACAAAAAACGCGTTCATTGCTAAAAGCAGTAACAACATACGCTAAAACTTCTCAAAACATTAAACGCGTTGAGTTCCAGCCTTTATTAGCTAGCCTAGGTGAAATCTACACGAAACAAGCTATCGCCTACAAAAATGCTTTAAGACAACAAGGGAACATCAAAGATGTATCAGCTATTTCTGAAGTGCCTGAGTATGGAAACTTAGTTTTCAATAATCCAGCTGCTTTAGAAGCCTATTCTAAAAAAGTTGATGCTAAAGAAAAGTCATCGACTATCTTAGCTCAGCCCAAATATAAAAAAGTTTCTGCTGAAGTTGATGAAGATTTAAATGCTATCGCTGATCCTGTATTCGACCGCGAACCTCAAGCGGTTGTTCAAGATTTGAAATGTAAAGACGGCAAAAAATTATGCGTGAGTACAGGCGAAACAGGAAACATGATCGGTGGCGTTTTCCCTAAAGGAGTTTGGGCGTTCACTTACGATGACGGACCAACTCCTGCGTTCACAACGAAAATCATGGATCACTTTATCAACTACAAAGACAGCCAAAATCCTGTAGGTAAAGCGACATTCTTCTGGACGGCTGTCCACTTTGATCCCAAGCAAACGCCTGCCGCTTCGATCGAAGCCAACCAAGAAATGGTTAAGAAAGCTGTTAAACACGGATTCACAATCGCGAATCACTCTTACGATCACTCGGATTTAAATGCATCTAAAACTGATCGTACGAAACAGATCATTACTTCAAACAAAATTCTTGAAGAAGCTGTTCGAAAAGAAGATCCTTCATACAAAATTCAGTACTTCAGATGTCCTTATGGATCTTGTTACGCTCCCAAAATTCCAGCAGTTCGCCAAATGTTCGTTGATCAAGGTCAAATGCATGTTTACTGGCGTATTGATAGCTTAGACTGGAAATTTAAAAACAGTGCTAAAGCTTCTGATTTAGTCAAAAAACAAATGGATTTATACGATCACGGAATTATCCTTATGCATGACGTTCAAGAGACTACTCCAGAAACAACTCGTATCGTGTTGAACTGGATGAAAGATCAAAACGACAAAAAAGGTAAGTCTTACAAAATGGTAACAATCCCTGAAGGTTTAGACTTAGCTAACGGCAATGCTAAATAGGTTACTCACAACTACATTATTATTAAGCATATGGGGTTGCGCTGAGAAATCAGCGCAATTTTCAGTTGAACCCCCTGCTGTTCCTCAGACGGTTGAACCGGTAAAACCTGTTGATCGTAGGGAATATTCATTTGAAGAACTTCACGGCGTGGCAAATTACGCTACAGTGGTTTTCTCTCGCCGAATTAACGATCAAATCTCACATAAAAAATCTCCGAAAATTTTCAAGTGTGACCCTTCTGACGATGAAATCAATGTTTGGACTATGCAGCTTAAAAGTTTAATTGATCAAGAAGCTTTGTACGTTGAACAAAATATTTTGACGGATAAAAAATACATCGAGAAATTTGCAAAATGTGAAAAAACTTGCATGTGTGGTGAATACGCCGCCATCTTGCAAAATATCAATCCTACGAAATTGAATAAAACGCAGTTGTTTCAATTAGCTGATATGGATCGTAAACATAAAGCTATGACAGATGCCGATTCTTTAACTTGCGCTAAACAGTTTAAAAATTTCTGCGGAAGCAAACTTCATAAACATCTTCGTAAGATGGTTCAGCAATAATTATTTTTTATCGAGAAATTTTTGTAATCGAGATTGTGCATCGTCACTGATGCGCAATTTACTGATCGTTTCCGTCGTTAACGTCATATCTTCGCTTAAATGTGTTGTTTCATTTAAAGCATTCAAAAGCTTCTTTGTCTCTCGCATACCATCAGATCCGTTATCACCAAATTTCTTAATGATCTCTTCGAGCGACATGTTTTCAGAATATATAGAATGAACTAGTCCCATCATTTGAGCGGACGTTGCATTAAATACTTCACCCGAAATCATCATAGGACGAACAAAACTATCGGCACATTTTTTTAAAATGAAGCTAGAAATGACGGCCGGAGCTAAACCCAGTTTAACTTCGCTGAAACAAAATTTTGTTTTTTCTTCAGAAATAACATAATCACAACAAGCTAGAATGCCTAAACCACCACCGAAAACAGCACCGTGGATTTGCGCGATTATCGGGTGATGACAATTTTTGATCGCTTCAAACATGTCCCAAAGCTTGCGTGAATCCTGAATATTTTCTTGGTAAGAGTACTTCACCATACTCTTCATCCAATTCAGATCGGCTCCTGCACAGAATGCAGTGCCTTCACCTTTCAAGATGACGGCTTTGATATTCTCTTCTCTGTTAAGTGAAATAAATAATTCAGTGATCTCTTGAATCATTTCAGCATTAAACGCATTTTTTACTTCGGGACGATTTAAAGTAACGATGCAAAAATTATTAAGAAGCTGTTTTTTTAAATGATTCATGATTTTCCTTTTTATTACATTCTGAATACGCCTTGAGTTTTTTCTCCCCAGTCTTTATTCAAACTGGCAGAAATTCCTAAGGCTAATATTTTACGAGTATCTTTTGGATCGATAATTCCATCATCCCATAGACGTGCTGTTGAGAAATAAGCTGAGCTTTCTTTTTCATACTTGTCTAATGTCGGTTGTTTGAAATCGGCTTGTTCTTGAGCTGACATCGTTTGGCCTTTTGCCGCCAATTGATCCATCTTCACTGTTAATAATACATTGGCTGCTTGTTCTCCGCCCATCACGCTGATACGTGAGTTTGGCCACATCCATAATTGACGTGGTTGATAAGCACGCCCACACATTCCATAGTTTCCGGCTCCGTATGATCCGCCGATCACTACTGTGAACTTTGGTACGCGAGCATTTGATACCGCCATCACCATTTTAGCTCCGTGCTTAGCGATGCCTTCTTGTTCATATTTTTTACCTACCATGAAACCGGTAATATTTTGCAAGAAGACTAATGGAATTTCACGTTGTTCACACAACTCAATAAAGTGAGCCGCCTTCTGAGCGCTTTCACTGAAAAGAACTCCGTTGTTCGCGATAATTCCAACTGGCATTCCCCAGATATGAGCAAATCCCGTCACTAAAGTTTTTCCATAAAGAGGCTTGAATTCATGAAGTTTAGATCCATCTACGATGCGCGCAATAATTTCGCGAATATCACATGGAATTTTCGGATCTACTGGTAACACACCGTAAATTTCATCCATTGAATAAAGTGGCTCTTCGATTGGTTGAGTTTTTAAAGAAACTTTTTTGTGACGATTTAAATGTTTCACAATCGAGCGAGTAATTTCTAAAGCGTGTTGATCGTCTTCTGCGAAATGATCTGTTAGTCCAGAGATTTCACAGTGAGTAGTGGCCCCACCAAGCTCTTGAGCATCAACCACTTCACCGGTCGCAGCTTTTACTAACGGCGGACCACCTAAGAAAATAGTTCCGTTATCTTTGACGATAACGTTTTCATCGCTCATAGAAGGAACGTAAGCTCCTCCGGCTGTACATGAACCCATCACCACAGAAATTTGTGGAATGTTTTGGGCACTCATGCGGGCTTGGTTATAGAAAATACGACCGAAGTGATCACGATCAGGAAAAATTTCAGATTGCAAAGGAAGGAAAGCTCCTCCGCTGTCGACTAGATAAATACATGGTAAACCATTTTCCATCGCAATTTCTTGCGCGCGTAAATGTTTTTTACCTGTCATTGGAAAATAGGTACCACCTTTGACTGTAGCGTCGTTCGCTACAATGATACACTCTGTATTTTGAATAATACCGATACCTGTAATAACGCCGGCTCCGGGAGCTTGGCCTTCGTACATGTCAAATGCAGCTAATGTTGAAAATTCTAAAAATGAAGTACCTGGATCAATTAATCCTTCGATACGTTCACGCGCTGATAATTTTCCACGCGATTTATGTTTTTTTAAAGCTTCTTCACCGCCACCCAATTTAGCAACGCTGATTTTTCCACGCCATTCTTCTACTAAAGAAGACATGTGATTAAAGTTTTTTTTGTAATCAGATGAACTTGTATCTAAAGCCGATTCAATAATCATAATTTATCCATTCACGCTAAAAGCTTTTTACTACGAACAACAAGACTAAACTTTATTATATCTTTGGATTTGACTCCAGCTTTTGTCGATTTTTTGTGAACCACAACGTCAAAATTAAGGTGCGCCGTCGTATTTTTTTGCATATCCATGAAGAAACGGTCAAAAACAGCTTCGTCGAGTTCCAGTTTTAGCAATAAAGACTTATTCCAAACGCTACTTTTCTTTAAATTCGTTTCAAAGCTTTCAATTTGAAAATTATTTTGGCCTACATGACGCGCCAACAACTGACGGAACAACTCAAAACCTGAATTGACCACCAAACCCGCATGAATTTCTAATTGGCTATTGCAATTCAATTTTGAGTAAGGAATGGTTCCGGAAATCTTATGGTCATCAATAGAATTGATCACAAAGCCTGTACCGAATAACTCTGGAGAAAACCAGCCTAAGGCATAGTTCAAGAGCGGTGTAAGTTGGTCTATATATTTTTTCATCACTTGCATGTCTAAAACTAGCATGATGAACTTAAAAAGAGGAGTATTTTATGGTTAAAATCATCAGTCTTGTCATTCTGTTAGTTGGTTTAGTATGGTCATGGTCAATGTTCAACTCTCCCTCTAAAATGAACACTCAAATTCACGCTGAAATCCAAAGTAAATTAGCTATTTTAATCGAAGATACGATCAAAAATAAAAAACCTAATTCTTCTGATTTTGAAATGAATCAAATGTACACGAGCGCCATCAATGAAAACTTGGTTTCAGCGCATTTCAGCTACAAATTCAAAGATAAAATGGACGCTGGCACGCCTGAAGCCGAAGGTATCGAACAAAGTATTTCAGGTTATGCACTACTTGCTAAAACGCCTTCAGAAAATGCTGATTTACAAAAATGGGTTGTTCAATCCATCAAAACCAATCAAGAAAGTGTCAGCTTTGATGAAGGTTTAGTTGTGACAGCAGACGGCAACGCTTCTGCAGAAACTCCAGTTGAAACTAAAACTGAAACTCCGGCGCCTACTGAACACAAATAATGTCTAAATACGTCATCATCGATGAAAACGGTGAAATTTATTCAGATAATCTGGAAACGAAAATTCAGAACCCTGACGTCTGCAAAGAAGTTCTAAATAATCTACAATTAAATCTCGATTTCACCTTAACCACGTTGATTGATAACGAAATCCACTTGGTTGAGGCTTTTGATTTTCCGATCACGGCTCATGCCGTGACGGTCGCCTCAGATAAAGTTCTTATCCATACTGATTTTAATCTTTATTTCGAAACACAAGATGATCAATGGAGCGTTAATGCTCAAGATCAGTTTCAAGGAATGACGATATCAGGAGCACCTTTTAAACTCTCAAAAAAAGCGCAAGCTCAGTTATTCACTCTTTGTGATGAATACAATGATGATAGCTTTACATTAAGTGGTAAAACTATTTTAACTCCGCCTTATTATATTGAAAATAAAGATGTTCAAAAATCTCAATTCTGGAGCGAACACTACAAAGCGGCTACTCCTCCAAGATGGGATCTTAATGATGCGGCTGAAGCTTTTAAAGATATGCTTCACCGTTTAAAATTACCAAAATCACGTATCCTAGTTTTAGGTTGCGGTGGAGGACATGATGCTGCGTTCTTTGCACAAGCAGGCCATGTCGTCACGGCCGTAGATTTTTCAGCTGAAGCTATCCAAAAAGCGAAAGCGACATATGGTCATCTTCATAATTTAAGTTTTGAACAAATGGATGTTTTTAATCTTCCACATGAATGGAATTTTACGTTTGATGTGGTGGTTGAACACACTTTATTCTGTGCCATCGACCCGGTTTTATATCAAAAATTAATTACGGTTTGGAAGCGTGTCCTTCACGAAGAAGGACAGCTATTATCAGTATTCTTTACAATGTTTAAACGTATGGGACCGCCCTATGGCATTACAGAATTTGAATTGCGGGCTTTATTGATGCCACATTTCCAGTTTCTATTCTGGGGGCGATTAAGAAATTCTATTCCTGATCGCCTAGGCAAAGAACTTTTTGTCTTAGGTAAAAAACGCTAATCTTACTGAGCACAAGAATAAGAAACTTTGTACTTACCTGGATTTTCTAAAGCTGGAGAAAACTCAAGTTTAGTTCCAGAGATAGCATAACCACTTACGATTTCACCTTGTGGACCTGTTACTAAAACTGAAGCTGGAGCACATTCTAAAGTTTGTTGTGCTACTTTACCAATTGTTGTATCTGCGATTAAGTTAAATTGGCTTCCATAATTTTCATCACAGATCGAAGCTAAAACTCCACCTGTTGCTACCGTTACATCATGATATTTGTAAGCGAATTTATTTTCGTTCGCGTTGATTTCTTTACATTTAGCATCGCCAGGCAAAACGATACTTGAATGGCTGATAAACTTTTTACCTTTTGGTAATTGAAGACTCGCGTTAACTAAAAACTGTTCTGCGGTTAATGAACTTGTTTCTTCCGAATCTGTTACCATAATACTAACGAAAGTAGCGTCGGGTCTCATGAAAGCTTGGTAGTCAGCTTTTTTATTTGTTAAGAAACTATTTAAAGCTGTTAAACCTAATTCGGTTCCTGAACCTCTGATACCAACTTGAATTTTACTCATGAAAACTTGATTCACATTTTGCGTGTTAGCATCAATAAAATAGCTCGAACCGTCCATTAAACACAGGTTACCTTTATTACAAGCAACATCAGCTGAGCTTGTATCAGTTGTTGTGATCGCAATTCTCCAGTTCATATGAGAAACTTGTGCAATGAATCCAGAAAAGATTTGCGCAATCTTAGCTTGCTCTTCTTGCATTGAACCTGAATTATCAATAACAAAAAGAATATCTACTTTTGAATTCACAGATTGAGTGACTTCAAATGAAGCTGACTTAGTATATTGTGTTGAAGCACCTAAAGATGCATTTGCTAACTCTGCTGTTGGTGTGAAGCGAGCTTGTGAACAGTTTTGGAATCCTAATAATAAGATACTTACTAAAATTAATGTTAATACTACATTTGTTTTGCTTTTCATAAACTGCCCCCCGGCAAACTCTTATAAAGCAATCTGGCCGCCAACGTTAAAACGCGCACAATCCTTATAACTCAGTATTTTTTAGACATAAAAATGTATCAAAATAAGACTAGCATTTATAATCAGAAACAAATTTAGTAAGTTAGAAAACAATCGACCAAGTTATGATCGATGCATAGAGTATGAACACGGGAGTCTAGTCCAGTTCTGATCAAGATCGATCTTCCAAATTCCGATATGACCGTGATGAGTAAGTCGACTAATTTCTCTTATAAAAAAATGATCTTCTTCGCGCTAAGTGCGTTAGGGTTCTTACTTTATACTGCAGGGCTGTTTTATAATGAGAGCACTCATATTTCTTTCCAAGAAAAGATTAAAAGCAATGACGAGATTCAATTAGATCGTTTAGTGGATCGCGCACTAGCCGTAGTTAAAGCTAACGATGACATTCGAACGAACCTACGCACAGAGAAAAAGAATATTGCGATTGAGCAATATAATAAAGTAGCTAACGATTACAATGCTATTAATCAAGAAATTATGGATTCAAAATTTTTTGCAGAGAATCCAGATTTAAAAAAATCATTTATCGAGGCCAACAACGCGGCTTCGGTTTCCTTAGCGACCACTTTTGAACTTCTCTCATCCAAGACCCCTTACCGCGAGCTAGCTTCAAATTCAGCTTCTTTCGTGACTCGCTATGAAGCTCTGAAAAAACATCCTGCAGTCACTGACTTTAGTTTTAAATCTTTCAATAAGCCAACCTTACAGTTTTTATTTGGCTTAATCGGATTTTCAATTCTATCAATGCTTTCTGTGTTCTCTTTAATTAGAAGTAATCGTAAAATGAGTAATCTTCTGGTTCAAAAGGAATCTGAACTTAAAACATTCCTCAGCGTCATCGACAATATGTCGGAAGGTGTGATCGTCTCTGATCGCTTTGGCTTCTTTACTTATTACAACCAATCTGCTTTAGAAATTATTGGTCCTAATATCAAAGATCTTTACTATCAAAGCTCATTGGATCAAATTGGCTTCCATGATTTAGAAGGCCGTAAACTTGAAAAAATTGAACTGCCATTCCACAAAGCTGTGAATAAAAATATTGTGACCGATCAAGAAATTCTAGTTAATAACTCTATTCATCCTACTGGCCTTTATATTTCAGCTTCGAATGGTTTCTTCGTCGACAATAAAGGTGATACTTTAGGCGCTGTGGTTGTGATGAAAAATATCAGCCACAAAAAGCAACTTGAAGAGCTTTGGAAAAAAGAAAAAGAATTAGCTATCGATGGATCAAAAAAGAAATCTGACTTCTTAGCTTCTATGAGCCATGAAATTCGCACACCGATGAATGGTATTATTGGTTTAACAACACTTTTGAGCGAATCTCAACTCAACGAACAACAGAATGAATTTGTCAGCATTATCCGCAGATCAGCTAATTCACTTTTGGCCCTAATCAACGACATTTTAGATCATTCTAAAATCGAATCTGGAAAAATTGAGCTCGTTCAAAATAATTTTGATATTAAATTTTTAGTCAAAGATATTACAGAGAATTTCAAATTCTCATGTGCTGAAAAAAATAATCAAATCAAAGTTGAATACCCTGAGAGCTTAAACAACTACTTCTTAGCTGATGAGAATCGTATTCGTCAGATTCTCATGAACTTAGTTGGAAATGCTGTGAAATTCACATCGAATGGAACTATTACGATTAAAATCGAAGTTCAAAAAGATTCAGATAAGAACAGTCAGCTACGTTTTTCAGTGAATGACACGGGACCGGGAATGGATAAAGCTGAACTAGATCGTCTATTCCAAAGATTCTTCCAAACTAAAACAGGAATTAAATTTGGTGGAACAGGTTTAGGTTTAAGCATCTGTAAACAACTAGTCGATCTTATGCATGGAAAAATCGGCGTCGATAGTCAACCCAGCGTGGGTTCGACTTTCTGGTTTGAATTAAATTTAACTAAAGGTATCAACGAAATTAATTCTTCAAAAAATATTAAGCTTTCTGACTTTGCGAATACATTCTCAGGACATGTCTTAGTGGCGGAAGACAATATCATCAATCAAAAAGTTATCTCTCAGTACTTAACGAAATTAGGATTTACAGTTGATATGGCCAATAACGGTGCCGAGGCCGTTGAACTCTTCCAAAATAATCCGTACGACTTAGTCTTGATGGATTGTAACATGCCTGTATTAAATGGCTACGATGCCACTCGCAAAATGAATGAGCTTCAAGCCCATGTCCCAACGAAAAAACAAGTTAAGGTCATTGCTTTAACGGCGGAAGGACAAATCACCGGCATGAGCAAATGCTTAGAAGCTGGCATGAGTGACTTTATTAATAAGCCCATTTTGATTGAAGAGTTTATTTCTGTTCTTAAAAAATACTGCACGGGCTTCCAAAAAACCAGCTTATACAAATTAAAAGATCTAACCGTCGGCGATCAGTTATTATTGGAAGTTCTTCTCGAAGAATACTCTCAATCGACTCCGGGAATGATTGAAAGCATGTCGAAATTTTATGATACACAAGATTATGAAAGCTTATCTGACATAGCCCACAGTCTTAAATCAGCTAGCGGAGCTTTAGGTGCTAAAAAAGTTCAGGCCATCTGTCAAACCATCGAAGATGTAAAAATTAAACCTGATTTGATTAACATTAAAAATGTATTACTCGACTTAGAAAATGAATTCAAAATTTCATTGATCGATATCCAGCATGAAGTACAATTAATTAAAGCATCAACAATCAAGGCTTCAGCATGAAAAAGATATTAATAGTCGACGATTTAAAATCTATCTTAATAACATTAGAAGCTATTCTAGTTAAAGAAGGCTACTACGTGGCTGCCTGTACTAACTCTATCGATGCGATTGATCGTTTTTCATTAGAACATTTCGATTTGATGATCACAGATGCGATTATGCCCGTTGGAGCAAATGGATATACTTTAATTTCAACTATCCGTAATGGAACACGAAACAAAGAAGTTCCGATCATCATGTTAACGGGAAAAAGAGAAAAAGCCGATATCGAAAAAGCTTTAAGTGTCGGAGCTAACGATTACATCGTGAAACCTATCGATCCAGATATCTTAGTTACAAAAGTAAAAAGTATTCTTCAACAAACAGAATCGAAGCAACCAGGTTTTGCCGCAGCTGTTGTTTCAGCCCAAGCTACTGTGACTGTTAAAACAGAAATCGTTAGTATATCGGAAAGCGAAATTAAGTTCGTAACAAATTATCAATTAACTCCGGGACAGCTTTATAGATTCAGCAGTGATTTTTTTAAAAATTTTGATATCGATACAGTGAATACGCGTATTACCGACTGTAATAAATCCGAAGCTAGCATTAATACTTTCAATGTGGCCGCGCAATTTATTGGTTTAACAGATAATGAATTATCTAAGATTCGCATGTGGGTTCGAAAAAAACTGTCAGGCGTTTAAACCTGACAGTTATCCGATCAAAAAAGATGGGTTGGTTTTGCTATAAGCCGAGTTCTGTTCCATGTGTTAGTTCCCAAAATCCCCACACACTTCGGTAAGCATTCCTCTAGGCCTTAAATTACTCTAAGGCTCAAGCGATCTGACCCGGAAACCAGCTGCGAGCCGCAGTCATGCCAAGTTGCCCTGACAAAGTTCCCCTATTTGATCTTGCTTCACGTCGAGTTTAGCTGTTTTCACTCCGCCAGCTCCCCTAATGTCTCCCGTTCCCGACAAAAGGATCATAGCCTCGGATATTCTTTCTGTTCCACTGTTCCTTACCTTACGGTAGAGGGGCGTTACCCCAGACGTCGCTCTTTGAAGCCCGGACTTTCCTCTCCTGGTATATTTCTACACTAGCAGCGATTACCCGCAAAACCATGCCCAGTTTCTAGCACCTTTAAGAAGCTCGGCACAAGTAAATAGTCAGACTTAGAGAGCTAATTCTTGACCATTTCCCTTCGGCGCGGCACTTTATAACCTTATAGAAAACTAAGGGGATTATATGAAATCATTTTGTGTATTTATTTTAGGGTTAGCATTAACAATCAACTTTGCCCAAGCAGCAGATACAGCTCATAAAGCAGCTGATACTTCAGTTTGTTCAGCCAACGACAAAGATGCCAAATGTGACGACAAAGCACATGCAGCTGATGCTCACGGTAAAAAAGGTAAAAACAAAGATTGGACGCACGAACGTTTAGAACAAGTTGCAGCCGTTATGCCTCAACCAGTTGAAGACAAATCTAAAGCTGATAAACCGTCAGTTGTTAAATTAACTTCTCCGAAATTTTTATCTACAATCAATGGTACAGATGTAAAATTAGAGTGGACTAAGTCTGAGAACGCAAAAGTTTACCACATCCAAGTTTCTAAAGACGCTGGCTTTAACAACCGGTCTATGTACGTAGCGAACAACAATGCGGTAACAGAAACGTCTTTCGAAGTTAAAAACTTAGAACCAAATACAAAATACTTCTGGAGAGTTGCAGCCTCTAATAGCGACATGAAAGATGGTTACACAAAATCAAACTTCACATCGTCTGCTTTCTCGACAAAGTAATTAGGAGTTCACATGTCACGTATCGATAACGAAGTTATTCATAATCAATTAAACTGGCGTTATGCTTGTA
>CAZXZW010000014.1:0-37917 GCA_964645745.1 uncultured Bdellovibrio sp. | reverse complement strand
GTTAAACGTAACTTCTTTAAGAATTAATTAAGGACGACTTATGGGAATGGGCTCACCAAGTAAAAGTTCAAAAATGGCTATCAGTGAAATCAACGTGACGCCATTCGTGGATGTCATGCTGGTTCTATTAATTATTTTCATGGTAACTGCTCCGATGATGCAACAAGGGATTGATGTGAATCTTCCTAAGACGGCTTCATCTGGCGTAGAGCTTAATGAAAAACCGTTCGTGATGGTCATTAGCGCTGATGGTAAAATTAAAATTGCCGATACAGCGATTCCAATGTCTGAACTTAAAAATAAATTAGCGGCGATCTTTAAAGATAAAAAAAATAAACAAATTTACATCCAAGGCGACAAAAAAGTCGACTACGGCATAGTCGCCGAAGTTATGGCCGAAACCCGTGCCGCTGGCGTGTTCAATATCAGCTTGATTACTCTACCTAAGGATTAATTTGAAACTTAGCAAAGGCGTTCTCTACTCTTTAATAGCTCACGTTGCACTTGTATTGGCTATGATCATACAAGTCGTCTTCTATCCAAGCGAAGCCTTGGATTTGTCGCGCGCTATTCGAGTCGATATGGTCGACCTTCCAGATAAATTAACATCGCAACCTATTCCAGAAGACACAACAAAACTTCCTGAGAAAAAAGTAGCCGAGCCTGCACCGGAACCAGAGCCGACTCCTGAACCTAAAAAGCCAGAAACTAAAGTCGCCAAGGAAGAACCAAAACCGAAGTTTCCTGAGAAAAAAGAAAAACCTGCTGAAGAAGCTGTAAACATTAACAAAGTGAAATCTAAACAAAAAGAGGCACTTAATAAATTAAAAGCTGCTGCTGCAATTGAAAAACTCAAAGAAGAAGAATCTAAAAAAACTGAAGCCGCGAAAGCAAAACAAGTTTTTAAGGGACGAGTTTTGTCAGCCGGAACCAGCATTACTGGTTTAGATAAGTTACAATCAGATAGCTACCTTTCACAACTGGATGGACGCATCAAAGCTCAATGGGCTTTACCTCAATGGTTGATCGGAAAACCATTACGTGCTCGCGTACACATCAAGTTTGATGAAAATGGAAATATTCTTTTTAAAAAAGTAGCTCAATCGAGTGGTAACCAAACTTATGATGAATATTGTTTACTAGCGATTGATAAAGCCACACCTTTACCTAAAGTGCCGGAAAAATTTTCGACTGTTTATAAAGTGGATGGCGTTGTTATTGGCTTCCCAGATTGATTTTTAGTTTATTATTTGAAAGGGTTACACCATGAAAAAATATTTAGTACTTATTTTAACTTTAAGCTTTTTAAGCCAAGTTAGTTTTGCTCAAGAACCTACAATTAAAGTAGGAGAAGCTAAAAGTAAAAAAAGTAACTTAGCTTTTCCTAGCTTAAATAATATCGGTACGAACAAAAGCAGTTCGACACTTAAAGTCGCTGCAGATATTTATAATACAGCTAAAAGCGACTTGGAAATTTCGACTTACTTTAATTTACAATCCCCAGCTTCATTTTTAGAAAATACCGCTAATCTTTCAGCGAAGCCAAAAAGCACAGATGCTGCAAACGGTTTTAAATTTACCACATGGAAAACACTCGACACAGAATTTTTAATTCGTGCGACGTACTTTATTGTTGATAAAGAAATGACAGTAGAATCTTTCTTGTACAACGTAAGCCAAGAAAAATTGGTTGTCGGTAAACGCTACAAAGGAAACATTAATCAAGCTGTTCAAATCGGTCATACGTTTGCAAATGACATTTTAGAAACACTGACTGGTCGTAAAGGTTTTTATCTTTCTAAATTTATCGCGACCACAGACAAATCAGGTTACAAAGAAGTGATCACGATGAATTGGGATGGAAGTAATCTAGATCCTTTAACAAACGATAGAAGCGTTGCCATCTCTCCGAACTGGTCTCCTGATGGAAAAACAGCGATCTACTCGATCTACACGAAAAAAGTAGGATCAACTCAGCAAAACTTAACTCTATTCTCTCATGATCTAGTTAAAGGAAAACGCACGATTCTTTCCAACCGCAATGGTCTTAACTCGGGCGGAAGTTTTTCTCCAGATGGAAAATATGTTTACTTAACTATTTCAAAAAGTGGAACACCAAACATTTACAAAATTAATCTTAAAGGTGAAGAAATCGCTCAGTTAACAAAAGGACCAGCCGGAGCCATGAATGTAGAAGTCGCTGTTTCTCCTGATGGAAGCAAACTCGCTTTCTCTTCGGATCGCGGCGGAAGCCCGATGATCTACACGATGAACTCAGATGGTACCAACGTTCAACGAAAAACTTTCCAAGGGAAATATAATTCAACGCCATCTTGGTCAAGCGATGGTAAGAAGATCGCCTTTGCCGGACAGATTGATAACTACTTTGATATTTTCACAATGGATGCAGATGGTGGAAATATTGTTCGTATCACGACAGCGTTAAAATCAAACGGCCAACGTGCAAGTAACGAAGATCCAAGCTTTTCGCCTGATGGTCGTTACATTGTTTACACCAGCAACCGTACAGGTAAAAACCAGATCTATATTAACAATTTAGATGGCTCAAATGAGCATCGTGTCACAAATGACTCTTATAACTATTTTAAGCCTAAATGGTCTAACAATATAGAATAGAATTTCAGCATGGGTGACTCTCAAGATGATCTCTTGACGAACACCCTAGGCTTTTATAACTCTGTCATCTCGAGGTATATATGAAAACACAAAATACACGGGCTTTAAATCCGTCTAAGATCTCTATTGCCATTTGGATTTACGTCGCTGCATTTATGATCATCACTTGGTCATTCAAATCACACTCTGAAGAAACTCCTAAAACAGAAGTGACTAAAGAAATCCCGGCGACGAAAGCTGAAAAAAAGAAAGCTAAAGTCGAAGAGAAAAAAACAGAAGATAAAATTGAAGACGCTAAAGCTTCAAAAGACACTTCGAAAAAATCAAAGAATAAAAAAGATAAAGCACAAGCAGCTCAAACGAAAGGGACTCCGATGTACGCAATATTCGAAACAACTCAAGGCACATTCAAAGTTAAATTATTCGCAGATAAAGCTCCAAAAACTGTAGAAAATTTTGTGGGATTAGCTGAAGGCACTAAAGAATTTACTGATCCTAAAACAGGTAAACAAACTAAACGTCCATTCTACGATGGTTTAATTTTCCACCGTGTTATCCCTAACTTCATGGTTCAAGGTGGATGTCCATTGGGAACTGGAACTGGTGGCCCAGGTTACAGATTTGAAGATGAATTCGGACCAGGCCTTAAACACGATAAACCAGGTAAATTATCAATGGCGAATGCGGGACCAAATACAAACGGTAGCCAATTCTTCATTACTGTTGCAGCAACTCCTTGGTTAGACGGCAAACATGCGATCTTCGGTGAAGTTGTAGAAAACTACGATCTAGTTAAAAACATTTCTGAAGTTCGCACAGGTGCTAACGACAAGCCTGCTGAAGCGATCACAATCAAACACGTTAAAATCGTTCGCGAGTAATAACTGATTTACCCCATGATGTTCTTATGACATCATGGGAGTCATGTTAGACCTTCTTAAGAATCTTGATCTTACCGTTTTTAAATTCATCAACCAAACACTCTCGTTTGGTTGGTTAGATCAAGTCACTCCGGTTATCACCGATCTTCATCACTACGATGCCATTAAATTTGGTTTACCAGCTGTAGCTCTTTTCTTCTTTTACAGAAAATATAAATTCGATGCTAAATCTTACTTTCTTTTTTTCTTATTAGCCTTGGCCGTCAGTGATTTTACGGGTGGTAAAGTTAAAAAGATCGTTGAACGCCCCAGACCTTTTCAAGTGGCCGAAACTGGAGCGCTTAAAAAAGCCAATGCCGGTGAAAACAATAGTTTCTATTCCAATCATGCTTCCAATAATTTTACGGCAGCTACATACCTCACCGCCTTCTTTCCCGGAGGCCAAATTTACTTCTATGCGGCAGCTACAACCATCGCTCTAACACGCGTTCACGTTGGAGTTCATTATCCTAGCGATATCTTATTCGGAGCACTCATCGGTATTTTCTGGGGATTTATCTTTAGCCGTTTTATCAAGTGGTTGACCGCTAAACAAAAAGAGAAACGCACATGAAAAAAGTCATCGTCACTGGCGCAAACGGATTTTTAGGATCAAATCTTTGTAAAAAATTAATCTCACATAATTATGATGTTTCTGTGATCGTGAGAAAAAATAGCAACATCTCAGAACTCAAAGATCTTAAACTCAATTACTTCTACGGTGATGTGACTGATATTAATTCTTTAAAAGAAGCCTTCAAAGGACAAAACTACGTTCTACATCTAGCGGGTCTTATTTCCTATAAAAAATACGACCGCGAAAAAATGCATTTAATTAACGTAGTCGGAACTGAAAATGTCATTCACGCTTGTATGTCAGCCGGCATTGAAAAATTACTTCATCTTTCTTCTGTCGTTACAGTTGGCAGTAGTTTCCTTCCTCATATTCACAACGAACAAAGTGAATATAAAATTAAAAATCTAGATCTTGGCTATTTCGAAACAAAACTCGAGGCCGAGAAAAAAGTCATGGCCGCTTCACAACTTAAAAGCCTTTTCACTGTTTGTGTAAATCCAAGCACAATTTACGGATTTGCTGACGCTAAAAAAGGAAGTCGCAGTAACCAAATTAAAGTAGCACAAGGAAAACTTCCTTTCTACACTGCAGGCGGAGTCAACGTTGTATCTGTAGATGATGTGACTGACGGAATTATTCTGGCGTTAGAAAAAGGGGTCAACGGAGAACGTTACATTTTATCTAACGAAAATGTAACGATTAAAGAACTCTTCCAGATGATTGCGAAAAGCGCCGGAAAACCAGCTCCAGAGCGTCTGCTTCCGACATTCTTACTTCATGTAGCAGGATGGATTGGTGATCGTCTCAAAAAAGGCTTAAGCAGCGAAAATGCTTACACAGCCACAATGTACCATTGGTTTGATAATTCTAAAGCAAAACGCGAACTCGGCTTCGCTCCAAAAAAATCAGCGCAACAAGCGATTGATGACAGTGTTTCGTGGATGAAACAGAACGGCTACCTCGGGTGAAAAAACTTTTTCTATTTGTTTGTATTGGTACCGGTTTAGTCGCCGCTTATATCTTTTGGCAGATTCCTTCTTCTGAAACGATTAAAGGTTGCTTGAAAACGTCTATGTTCGAAGTTGATCTTTGTCCAAAATCCAAAGACTACGTTCCTTTAAAAAATATTTCGATGAATATTCAAAAAGCTGTTATCTCAACTGAAGATGGAAAGTTTTATTCTCATAACGGTTTTGATTCCGAAGGAATTGAACTTTGTTTAGAAAAGATTAAAGCAAAAGGCCACTTTGTTTGCGGCGGATCGACGATCACCCAGCAGCTCGCAAAAAACATGTTCTTATCGAAAAATAAGAACTTGATGCGCAAAGGAGTCGAAGCTCTGATCACCATGAAAATCGAAGCCACATTGAATAAAAAAGAAATCCTTGAAAAGTATTTAAATGTCGTTCAATTCGGAAAAGGCATCTTCGGCGTTAAAAAAGCCGCTTGGTTTTATTTCAAAAAATCTCCAGCCAACCTGGATGTCGTAGAAAGCGCCTTCTTAGCCATGGTTTTACCCAGCCCCGAGAAGTACTCACAGTCTTACTACCGTAAAGATCTGACCCGCTTTGCTCGACGCCGTATCACAACGATCGTAGAAAATATGTACCAGTATAAAATGATTCAAGAAGAAGCCTACGTCACAGCTTTAGCTAGGATCGATTCTTTTTTGTTGCAAGGAAATGCGACTGTAAACGCCAATCCAACACCTGTTAACACGTCTGAAGAACCTAATTTAACCGAAGAAGAATTGGATGCGATTGTAGAGGATCAATAGTCTTTTACCTATGAGAATTATAAGCAGTTACCTATGGAGAATTTTACATTCTTTTTAACCGTACCTGAATTGAACTAGACAAACTCAAACAAATAAGCGAATTTCTTTTTCACAAACAAAAGGACATTCCTATGAAAATGTTATTAGTAGCTTCTCTTCTTATTTCTTCAATCAGTTTCGCTCAAACACCAACTTCAGGCGATACAACTCCTGCTGTACCGATGTTTAACTCTTTAAAAGACACGATGAAAGATATGTCTAAAAAATTGAAAGCGATCGCAGCTCAAGCCAAAGATCCTTCAAAAAATGCTGACTCAGAAAAGTTAGCTTTAGAATTAGCAAAATCAACAGCTGATGCTAAATTACATATTCCAACTAAAACGGCTCCAGACAAAGCCGGACAAGATTTATATATTCACATGATCGACGGAGTTATCCAATCATCTAAAGATTTAGCTCAAGCATTCCACGATAATGACAACGCAAAAGCGATCATCATTTTAAATACAATGTCTCAACAGAAAAAAGACGGTCACGACCGTTTCGACTAAACAGCAGGCACGCCGTACCATATCCGCCTCCACATTAGCTTTAATAATAAAAAACCCAACTGTACAGTTGGGTTTTTTATTATTATCCACATTCAAATCTTATATATTAACGGAAAAAGAACGGCGTACCTTAAGGCGATTGGATCGTTGAGTTCCCAAGAACTAATGCGAACAGTATTGCGTACTTTGTGAAACTGTTCGAGTGATTCATACTAGATTTTGCATTGATCACATCTTTTGCCGAGTGAATATTGCTATTCATTTTCTTCATCGTCGCTTCGAATGGAATCACAGCGTGGTAACCCTGTCTATTCCAAGAGGCATGGTCACTACATCCGTATCCACATTTACTTTCCACTAAACGTGCTTTTACGTACACATCGTTGATCTGTGATAAAACAGAACGCAACCATGGGCTTGTGAAATCTGTCATCAAACCCACAACTTGTTCCCCGTCGCCTGGGAATAAAGTCATGTCTAATTGTAAAACAGCGATCACGTTTTTATTCGCCTCTTTTGAAGATTTCGCAATTTCCGCGGAACCTAATAAGCCGCTCTCTTCACCTGCATACCAATAAAATTCTAATGTTCTTTCAAATGAAGGAACTTGTTTTAATAATTTTAAAGCTTCAATCAAGTTACTTGAACCCGAAGCATTATCATCCGCACCCGGAGCTTTAGCACCAGGCATAACCATACCTAAGAAGTTCTGATTGATTGAATCTAAGTGACCACCTAGGACAACAACTTCGTTCGGTCTTACTGATCCTGTGATTGTTAGTTTTAAACTGTTCTGATTCGTTGAAGTATGAGCAATCGTTTCGATCGTGTATTTCCACGGAGCACCTTTCAACCATTCATTTAATTTCGTTTTCAAATCATTCACGTGAACATTAGGATTCGAAGATTTGTTATAACGATCCGGATAAGAAGATAACCATGTGATCGTCGCTTTCAAATTATTAGGATCAGCTTGATCGATAATATTTTTATAAGCTTGATTAAACACGATAGCTCTTTCCGAAGACATCATCGGACTTAACATCATTTGATCCATTTGAACTTGTCTTAATTGATTCAACACAAGCCCCGCTGAAGCACGCTCCTTTGAATCAAGAACTTCGAAACCGGCACAACGACCTACCGAATGACCGTAAGCTGATAACTTATTTAACTGTTCCGGATTTAAACTCACCACTGCTGTATCGGTTAATTCGTCTTTAGAAATAATGAATCCACCCACCGCTTTAGCTGATGCTAGATTTGTTAAAACTGTTTGAGATTCAGTAGATACGACATGTGCCTGTGCTAACGATGAAACTAATAATATGGCCGCAGCCACTTTGATAAACATAAAACCCCTCTTATGTGAGCTTTAACTTCATCAAAAACAAAGACCTATGTCTATTGGACATAGGTCTAAGTATTAACCGAAAAAAACCCAACTTTTCAGTTGGGCTTTTCAAGAAATTAATCTTTTTTAGGTTTTGGACGTTTATGTGGATCTAATTCTTTTACACGTAAACGAATCGATTTTGGAGTTACTTCGATAAGTTCAGTTTCTTTGATCCATTCCATACCAAATTCTAAAGTCATTGGTTTAACTGGAGTAACGCGAATCGCTTCATCCGAACCAGAGGCACGAACATTCGACATTTTTTTCGCTTCTTGGATGTTAACGATCAAATCGTTATCTTTAGCGTGCTCACCAACGATCATACCTTCGTAAACAAGGTCACCGTCATTGACGAACATACGTCCACGCTCTTGTTTATTCCAGATAGAATAAGCATTCGCTTCACCTTGACGATCTGAAACCATCGCACCATTGATACGAGAGTTGATGTCACCACGGTACTCATCGTAACCGTCGAAGTTAGTATTTAATAAACCAGTACCACGAGTATCAGTTAAGAACTCAGAACGGTAACCGATTAATCCACGTGAAGGGATACGGAATTCTAGACGAGTACGACCAGTTCCTTTTTGAACCATGTTCGTCATCACACCTTTACGCATACCTAACTTTTCAGTTACAGCACCTACGTAAGGATCTTCGATATCGATAACCGCGTGTTCGAACGGCTCTAATTTTTTACCGTTCTCAGTTTTGAATACAACTTGTGGTTTAGATACAAGTAATTCGAAACCTTCACGACGCATTTGTTCGATCAATACACCAAGTTGTAATTCACCACGGCCGATAACTTTGAAAGCATCATTGGCATCAGTTTTTTCAACACGGATCGAAACGTTATAAAGTAATTCTTTTTCTAAACGCTCTAAAATTTTACGAGAAGTAACTTGTTTACCTTCTTGACCTGCGAACGGACCATTGTTGACCGCGAAGATCATACCAACTGTTGGTTCATCAACTTTGATACGTGGAAGCGGACGAGGATCTGTTGCAGAAGTAATTGTATCACCGATCGTGAAATCTTCGATACCTGCGATAATCGCCATGTCTCCGGCACCAATTTCATTGACTGGAACTTGAGAATTTACAACGTATTGGAAAAGCGCAGATACTTTTACTTTTTTCTGAGCGTTTTCTTGAATACACATAATGTCGTCACCAACTTTAACAGTACCCGCACGCATACGGCCCATTGCTAAACGACCAACGTAGTCGTTGTAACCAATGTTAGAAACCATCATTTGTAATGGTTCATTTTCTTTAATTGTTGGAGGAGGTACTAATTCAATAATAGCATCGTAAAGAGCTTTTAAATTTCCAGTGTTTACAGCTGGATCATTTGTCGCCATACCTTCACGCGCGATCGCGTAGATTGTACGGAAATCACATTGCTCTTCAGTCGCTTCAACGTCGATGAATAAATCGAATAATTCATTGTGAACGTCTTGGATACGAGCATCCGAGCGGTCAATTTTATTGATAACAACGATAACTTTGATGTTTTGTTCTAAAGCTTTTTTCAATACGAAACGAGTTTGTGGAAGCGGACCTTCTGAAGCATCGCAAAGTAAGATCGCGCCATCAACCATGTTAAGTACGCGTTCAACTTCTCCGCCGAAGTCACTATGTCCCGGTGTATCTACGATATTAATTTTGTAATCATTGTAAACGAAAGAAGCGTTCTTCGCCGCGATCGTGATACCGCGTTCTTTTTCTAGATCCATAGAATCCATAAGACGTTCTGCAACGGCTTGGTTTTCACGGAATGTTCCGGCTTGTTTAATTAAGTGATCGACTAACGTTGTCTTCCCATGATCGACGTGGGCAATGATAGCGATATTACGAATTTTCTTTGGATCTTGCATGTTTCTTCCTTTGGTAACTTGTAACTTCAAATCTTAAATCAAAAAATAAAAATCAATTTCTAGCCAAACTGCTTTGTTTTCACAAAACAAAACCCCTAACCGTGACCACCCATAAGGAAGTCGTCACCGCTTTGGTCTTCTTGTTCGAAATCTGAGATTGAACTAAAGAATTCTAGCGCATGTTGAAGGACTTCGTCATTATCCTTCAGCTGGAAAATCTGTTTTCTAAATGCTGCTGCTCCTGGATACCCTGTCGAGAACCAAGACGCAAACTTTTTCAGCTGAATGTTCGTAATATGCTCGGGACAATTCTTCTGAATTTGCTGACTAAGGTCTGTAAAAATTCCGTGATAATTTCGTTTTAAATCCGAGCGTAACGGCTGACCTTTCCATAAGCTTAAAGCGTCAGCAAAAATCAAAGGATTCTTTAAGGCTCCACGGCCGATCATCACCCCGTCGCAACCAGATTCTTTTAATCGGCTAACGGCTTTTTGGGGAGTTAAAATATCACCATTACCTATAATTGGAATTTGAGATTTGTTCTTAACTTCAGTGATGAAATCCCAATCAGCTAAACCACTATAACCTTGAGCACGGGTACGACCATGAATCGCCACCCAAGTGATGCCTTCATCATGAGCGAGCTTACAAACATCAACGGCATTTCTTAAAGTTGAATCCCAACCCGTGCGGATCTTGATGGTCATCGGAACTTTAACAGCCTTAACACAAGCTGAAAGAACTTTTTGCATCGCTGGCAAATCTTTTAACATCGCAGATCCCGCACCTTTTTTTACAACTTTAGGAACAGGACAACCAAAATTCAAATCAACGAAATCGGCACCATGCTCTTCGGCGATTTGTGCACCACGAGCAATAACGTCAGCGTCTTCACCAAAAAGTTGAATACCTATTGGACGTTGAGATTCGTCGTAGCTCATGAGATCCATCGTGCGCTGAGATTTATATTCAAGACCGGTCGCCGAAACGAGTTCAGTTACGACAACACTAGAATCTAATTTTCGCATGAATGAACGAAAAGCGTGATCGGTAATACCGGCCATCGGCGCTAACACAAAAGGGTTAGCTTTTAGAGCATCTAGTGGGTGATTTTTCATAAGGTCCAACTTGTAGCCGATGGACCCAAAAATAGCAATCACTGGAGTAACGACTCTGGCATTTTTTACAAAGGCGATAAGGTTAAAACCGTTCTTAGCGAATGTAAAATCTTCCGTAGACGCAAAACATTCGCGCATGATAATAATCACGCGAATTCCAGTTCTAAATCTGGTTTAAGGAGATATCGTGAAAGCGCTATTTATTATTCTGTTCTCAATCGGTTTTTTACAGTCGTGTGAATACAACACCATCAAAGCGGCTCCTGGCGGAAGCAACAGTATCTTCACGGCCAATCCAGATACTAAAATTGATTTTGCTTTTGTTAGTTCTCAAGTCAAAGTCTGTTTAGATTGTCACTCGGCTGGAAAAAAATCGCCTGAATTAAGTAGCCGTCAAGCTTTGATCGATAATGCTGCTGACGTTTTGTCAGAAGTAAATAGTGATTCTATGCCGCCAACAAGCAAAGGCTACGCAAGCTTCACCCCCTGTCAAAAAGCTGCATTACAGAAATGGTACGATATGGGCGCACCAGATGATTCAGCGGTGAACGTGAATACAATTCCTGAATGTGCAACACAAACTCCACCAGTTGTAGTAACTCCTCCAGAAGAGCCACCTGTTGTTGTAGTTCCTCCTGTCACAGAAACGATGATTAACTTTGCTTTCATCCAAACGAAGATGGCAGTTTGTTTGAACTGTCACGCGGCAGGAAAGAAAGAACCTGAGCTGACGACGAAACAAAATTTGATCGATCACGCGGATGATATTTTATCTGAAGTGCTAAGTGATTCTATGCCACCAAAGAAAAAATTTGCTTCCTTCACCGCTTGCGAGAAAGCTTCTTTACAAAAATGGTATGACATGGGTGCTCCAGATGAATCGAATACAGCGGTTAATTCATTAGTTGAATGTGTAGTTGCTCCCTAATTCATTGCCAGAGTGTTTCGGTATCAACTAATATTTTCGAAACAAAAGTAACGGAGTACATATGAAATTCGCACTTATTTTAAGTTTATTATTTACAGCAACAGTTTTCGCTAAGGGACCTAAAGCTGCCACAGCTCCGGCAAGTAAAGCTCTATCATTCAAAGACGCTGACGGTAAAGTTGGATTCTTAGCGGTAGGAAAACCAGCTATGATCAAAATCGTGGGCGAAGGCACTGGACCTCAAGGTGACTTAACTATTGCTGACAGTAAATTGAATGGAACATTAACTATCGACATGACGAAGCTGACGACAAAAATCGAACTACGTGATGACCATATGAAAAATAAATATCTTGAAGTAGGTAAATACCCAACTTCAACGATTACGTTTAAAGATTACAATCTAAAATTAGATACTTTAACAGCTAGCGCAGTTGAACAACCTTTCTCGGCTGATCTTCAATTACACGGGATCACTAAACCTGTTACAGGTACAATCAAATTATCAAAAGACTCTTCCACGGTTACGGGTGTAGCCACTTTCAAAATTAAAGTGACTGATTTTATGGACACTTTACCAAGTTACGCGGGAATTAAAATTGCTGACGATGTTGAAGTAACTGTGGACTTAAAAACAACTACCAACTAGCATTGAGTCATGAAAACAGCATTAGCATTATTAGTTTTACTCATCAGTTTCAATCTTTACGCGTTTCCTGAAATGATCCGACATGGCTATATAAACTGTACAGCCTGTCACATCTCACCTACTGGTGGCGGATCATTAAATCAATACGGACGCAGTCTTTCTCGCGAAGTCTTAAGTACCTGGGGCACAGAAAAAGAAGCTAACTTTCTTCATGGCGCCATCAATACAGAATCAGTGAATGATTGGCTTATCACTGGCGGAGACATTCGCTCAGTTCAAGTTCATCAAGAAAATGACAATATCAAGCGCGGTAAATTTATTAAAATGCAAGCCGGTATTGAACTGGGAATCAATCAACCGAAATGGGCTATCATCGGATCATTCGGTCAATTCAACCCAAGCCCTAGTCGTAATCAAGAGTGGGAACCAGATTTTACTCGTTACTACGCTTTATACCGCATGACCGATGAATTAACAGTGCGTGCAGGCCGCTTCTTACCTGCTTTTGGTATTAACAACTCAGAACATATTTTATCAACGCGTGGTCCATTAGGAATGGGTTACGGAGTCGAAAAAGATACTGCAGAAGTTTCTTGGTTAGGCGAAGGTTGGAATTTTGTCGGATCTTACTACAAAACTCCAGAGCAATTATCTTCTGCCAATGAGTCTGGTTACACCGCTTTAGTTTCTAAAATTTTTGGAAATAATAAAGTTGGAGTTCAATACTTAGATGAGAAAAATGATAACTATAAACGTAAAATTTACGGGGCGACAGGCTTATTAGGCTGGTCAGAACATCTTTACTCAACAATCGAATACGATAAAAGTGTTATTGAAATGGGAGCCGCTTCAACTAAAATTCAAGGTCATTATTTCTTACATAGAACAGGCTACGAATTCTTCAAAGGCCTCCATGGTTTAGTTTTAAACGATTACGCTCAGTCGGATGAAAATGATGGAACAACTAAGAATTATAAATTTGGACCTGGGGTTCAATGGTTCCCACGTCCTCACTTTGATATTCAATTCTATTGGACTCGTCAGCAATCTGTACAGAACGCAAAAAACGATGGCGACTACGCTTGGATGGCGTTCCACTACTACTTATAATATTTAATTATTCAAGCCACTGAATGCGACCCTCTATTTTACGAGGCGCTTTTGGTGGCTGATGTCCTGGGCAACCCAAAACCACAGCGCATAACAATTCTAAATTTCCTGCTTTATATTCTGGTAATTCAGTCACACCTAAAAATTCATCGATCTCTTTTCTGATTTCTAGTGGCGCACCCATCGTACAACAACCCAAGCCTTCGGCCACGCAAGCTAAATTTAAATTTTGCACAGCCATGTAGACGCTTCCGATACTGGTGTAGTGACGCTCTTCCGGAGAATTATCTGAATAAGCAAAAATAACAACAGGAGCTCCGCCCAAAGTAAAAAAGAATCTCTCTGTAAAATCATACAAAGACGGTTTTAATTTGGCTTTCAAAATATCTTTAATGCCGAGCCAAGATTTTTGAGAATGTTTTAAATAAGCATCGCGTTTAGCACCTTGAACTACAAAAAATTTCCAATTCTGTAGATTTTTTCCAGAGGGCGCGTGAAAAGCTGCCTGCTCTAACATTTTTTGGATTAATTCTTTTGGTACGGGCTGATCCGTAAATTGACGAATCGATTTTCTAGACTGGGCAAGTTCGTAAAAGGTGTTTGCTATTTGACTCATACTTTAGAGTATACCAGAATATAAAGAAATGAACTCAACTAATAACAGCGCATTAACTAGTGAAAATTCTAAAACTTATTTAATAGCCGCTATGGCTGTGGTTGCGATCATTGTTGCGGTTTTATCTTCGACTCAAACCGTAAGAAACTATTTCTCTCCCGCTTCAACGGGAACCACACAACGCTCTATTTTGGCTAAAATCTTTACCTCTTACGACGATATCAACTATGTGATTTTTAAAATTCGCACTGACGAAGGCATCGAAGTTGAAATTTACGAAAAAGATCCTGCGACTTATTTCCAAAAACTCAAACAGAAATTTAGCTTTCCCGATGATAAAGATGCTTTTCTCATGGTTGATGGGAATTCAATTAGCTTAGCTTTAAGCGATGTCGATCAGAATGGTACTATGGATATCGTTGTGCCCACGGTGGATCAATATGGGCTTTCTCGTTTGAATGTTTTTAAATATAATTCTGATTTGAAACAGTTTTCTCAGTCTATCGACGGAGAATAAATCCCATTCTTGTTAAAAAATGATTCCTATATTCATAAATAATGAATAACCATTGAACTGAGATAATTTTTCTTTCAACGGAATACCATTTCTATCAACGGCATCTACTTCGTCTTGGCCACTAAAGTTTTTTTCAACTGCAACTCGATATAAAATATAGTTATCACGACCGAACCAATTCCAGTCAACATGGGTTCTAAGCTGTCCCCCAATACCTAAATTGTATCGAGTAAATTGAGCTGAACCTTTTTTAGAACGATAATTATTACCAGGGCAACCCGCCACACAGTCATCTTTATCATCCCAATAATAATCTAGATCCACGTTTTCAACGCCTGATCGAATCAACAAACCAGGCTCTAAACCAGAGCCTCCTGTGACATTATAACTTATTTTCAAACCAGCGTATTTTTGCTCGATAAGATCATCACCAGGGCGCTCACGCGAGGTCGATCCGAATATCTCAATATTAAAAGGTAAGTTATTCGGGTTGTATTCTAAACTGAGATTAACACCACTAACAAATATCTGTGCGGTATTTGAATTGACAGCAAACTTATGTTCAAACGAAGAGGAAATATTTGAAATTAAAAAAACTAATGAAGCTATAAATATTTTATACACACTCAATCCTTCGTTATTTATTCTTTTTCAAATCTTTCCACGATTTGCCTTCGCGAGCTTTTGGGTTTACCTGGAACACGTTAACGGCTTTGTTATGCTGGTTTAAGCTTTCCGAGAAAGCTGTCGTTCCATCATTACGACTTACGAAGTATAAATAATTCGTATTAGCCGGTCTTAATGTAGCGATGATAGCATTTCGGCCTGGATTTGAAATCGGCGTCGGTGGCAATCCATAGTTTGTGTACGAGTTATATCGTGTCGGCGTTACTAAATCGAGTTTGGAAATATTTGTCGGCATTGCGCCTTTTAGCACAGCGACTCCGTAAAGTACGGTTGGATCAGTTTGTAATCTCATCTTCTTTTTCAAGCGATTATGGAAAACTGATGAAACAATCGTACGATCTTTTTCGTGGCCTGTTTCTTTTTCTACGATACTGGCAAAAGTAATAACTTGATTACGGTTCCAACCCATCGTTTTGGCTTCGGCATCGAATTCAGACCAAACGATTTGAAAGCGCTTCACCATTTGAGTAACAACTTCTTTTAAAGTATCAAACTTCGTGATTTTATAAGTCTCAGGGAATAAGTACCCCTCTAGGTTTTCACGAGGCTCACCTAAAACTTGCATGATAAAATCTTTATCCTTAATCAGATTAAAGAAATCGATTTTAGTCGCGATTCCATTTTTTTCAATCTGATCTGCGATATCAAAAATCGTCGCTCCTTCAACTACAGTAAAATTGCGAGCGACACTTTTTCCAGATGTAATCACAGCAATGATTTCATCTGGAGTCATACTTTGATTTAAAGCGTACTCACCTTTTTTAAGTTTAGCATTCGCACCTTTAAACTTAGCGTACTGCAAAAACAACCAACGATTTTTAATCAAATGTGAATTGATCAGATTATCGGAAACAGTCGACATGGTTTGATTAGGCATTACATCAAATAAAACTTCTGTTTTATCATTACTAACACCTGAGTTTAAAAACTGATTTGCAAAGAAAGCGATTGTGATCACAACCGCCACTACAAAAGCAGATAAACCAACTAGGGACGCTTTAAGCTGCTTATTCAAATGTGACTCCAGGTAATAATTTCGTTTTATCAAATGGTGTTGGATCTTCTAAGCTGGCTAAAGGAACTGTACAATATTGAACCGCAAAATGAGCTGAAGGGCGATCATTACCTGATTTACCCATTCCACCGAATGGCAATTTAGAACTCGCACCATTTGTTGTACGATTTAAGTTCAACAATCCCACACGTACTTTTAAAATCGCTTCGTTGTATAAATCCATATTTTTCGTAAATAAAGACATACACAATCCGTAGCCTGTTGAGTTCACTATATCTAGTGTGTTGTTGAAATCACTTGAACGGTAGATCGCAACGTTAGGGCCAAAGATTTCTGTCTTCTGATAAACTGATTTAGGATCAAACGATTTTACTAAGTGAATACTTGGCGTGACATAGTGACCTTTGACATCTAAGTCTAAAGATTTACCACGCATTAAACTTTCACAGTTTTCACGGTTCGCCATCTCTTGGAAACGCACATATTTTTCCACAGCCGAGGCATTGATTAAAGATCCCATGAAAGGATTTTTAGACCAGTGACCGATTGTTAATTTTTTTGCAACTTCATAGAAACGATCTGTGAATTGATCGGCAATTTTATCATGTAAAATCACGCGAGATGTTCCTGAACATCTTTGTCCTGTCGACATATACGCACCTACGATCGTTTCGTAGATGGCTTTGTCGATTTCAGCATCTTCCCAAACGACAGTGGCATTCTTACCACCCATTTCTAGAGCTAAAATTTTCCAGTATTGATTTAAAGTTTGTTGTTTAATGCTTAAACCCACTTCGTATGAACCTGTGAATAGGATTCCATCAACAGCTTCATGAGCCACTAAACGTTTTCCGGTTTCGCCTTCACCGTGAACTAAATTAAATACACCTGGAGGGAATTCAGCTTTTTCGATCATCTGTGCATACAACTGACCAACATAAGGAGTTTGTTCAGAAGGTTTGAAGATCACTGTATTACCAGTCACTAAAGCAGGAATGATATGACCATTCGGTAAATGAGCTGGGAAGTTGAAAGGTCCAACAACTGCCATCACACCACGAGATTTATATCTTAATACGCCATCAACATTCGGAAGAGCATTAGCAAAACGTGATTCGCTGACTAACTTTAATGATTCATTTAAAGTGATATCAATCTTAGCTGATAAAGCTTTTGCCTCAGTCGTAGCATCCCATAAAGATTTACCCGTATCACGAGCGATCGCTTCAGCCATTTCCACTTCGTGAGAAATAAAAATATCTTTTAATTTTAAAATGTATTTTTTACGTTCGTCTAAACTTAAAGCGGCCCATGGTAAGTACGCTTTTTTAGCGTAGTCACAAGCTTTTTCAATATTGTCTAAAGTAAATTGCGCCGTCATGATTTGATCACTTAAATCACCAGGGCTTTCATCTTTGAATTGTCCATCAGGTTTACTTGATAAAACAAATTTACCGTTTAAAAAATCTCCTAAGAAATTAATTTTTTTATACTGCATTACTTCCTTCTTCCCGATGAATAATCAAAAGGCGTTACAAACACTTCTTGGTCAATTTCTAATTTTAATAAATCGCGTGTTTTCGATGGAACATAAACCAGTCCGTCACGGATTTCATAACCCGATACTCCAGCACGGAACTCTTCATCTCCACAACCAATAAATCCTAAAGCTTTGAAACTAACATCTTTAGACTCTGCAACGCGCAACATCTTACCTTGTTTAATCGGAGCGATGTTTTCTGTTTTAGCTCCGTAATGAGGACCTCCATCAAATGGGTCCACCTCATCCAAGTAACTAAAGCCAATACTTTCTAATAAATGCTGAGCCGGTTTCGTAGCCTCTCCAACGCGACCTAAAACTAAACGCGCTTTGGCATCTAACAAACTTAAATAAATATCTTCCTCTGGAAATAAAGATTCAATGAACTCTTTATTCGTCTGCGAAAGTGCATCCGCCTCTTGATACGGAAGACCAGTAAAACGGCGACCTAAAGCCTCCCAGAACTCACTACGGCCTTCTTCTGTTAAAGGCGGAGTTAATTCACACAAGACGCGTGATTCAAATCTTTCTGGATACATTCCCATATACACAAAACGACCCAAGGAAATTTGTTTTCCTAGTTTCTCTGGACGACGACGGTACGAGCGATCTACCAAAAGACCGCCAATTTCCGTAGGACCATCCGTATCTAGTTGGAAACGTAAAACTTGATGAATAAATCCCAAACCTAAATCACTCGAAAAATGATCGCGCTTTAAAATTTTAAAATAACAATGAGGAACAGCGTCTGATCCGTGCTTAGCGATAACTAATGAACTTCCAACCACCATTTTCTCTTCAAGATCTTCTAATACAAACAGATATTCAGCTTCAGCTTTATCTAGCTGCGATGAAAACGAACCCTCGCTGCGTGCGATTTTTTCTGCGATAATTTTTTTATTACCGGGCAAATTCAATAAATTAAACTGTTTCGCTAGATCTGTTAATTGCGAAACATCATCGGCACGAGCTGCTCTAATAATAAAACTCATAAATACCTTTCAGGTTTAATCGCAAAGTCTTTCGATCATTTTCTCATAAAATAAAGTGGCTGTTTCAATTTGTTGAAGGCTCACTTTTTCGTTCGGCGTGTGGATATTTCCTTCGCGTTCGCCGATACCGATACAGATGCATTCAATACCCGTACGTGAAAACAAACTGGCTTCATTAGCTGAGGCCATAGTTCTGCATTCTGCCGCTATTCCTAGTTTTTCCATCTCACTTTGCGCTGATTTAACTAAAATCGATTTACTGCTTTGACGGAAAGGACGTTTGTAATCTTGCAAATGGAATTCAGCCCCGATTTCTTCACATGAAGAGTAAAACATTTGAATCCACTTCTCATAAACATCATGCCCCACAGAAGGAGCGATTCGACACGAACCACCAACTAGAATATAATCTTCATATAAACGAATCACACCAATCGATAATGTGGAGTGATTCGGAGTAAAATCGTCATCAAGGTGCTGCTTCATATCCTTTTCGACATTTTGCACCAGTTGATATATTTTATTTAATTTTTCTATAACACCATTTTTTAATTTTGGCTCTTGCGAAATCTCAACCGATGCTTGATGAGGAACCATATTAAAACGAGAACCGGCTTCTATATCTAAAATCATGGTATCATTTGGCAGTCCAGCTAAATACTCAAACATTTTCACGGCAGCATTTTCACCCAAGTGTGGTGTTGATGAATGCGTCGCTTTTCCAGAAAACACTTTCGACTGCGAAGATGTTTCACTAGATTGCGAATGCTCGTGACGAAGATTTAATTCGGCTTGAGAAAAAGGAATACGAATTTCAACTGTGGCAAAACCTTTGGCGGCATTAATAATTTGCAAATTCGATGGCTCTGAAATAATCGCGTAGCGTGTATTTAATTTATTCTTACGAATAATTTTAAGCGCACCTAACATTCCAGTTTCTTCTCCGAATGTTCCGACTAATACCGGGTTCAGTGTTTGAAAAGCTTTCGCCTTTTGACTGACTTTATGTAAAGCAAATAACTTACATAAAAAATCTAATTTTACTTCAGCCACACCTAAACCGTAAATATGTCCTTCATCAATCACAGCATCGAAAGGATTACTTTGATTCTTCACCCATAAAGCATAAGAACCAGGATCTACAGTATCCAAATGTGATTGAAGTAAGAGATTTTGTTCGCCAGGTTTTTGATCCCCTGTACGAATTATAATGTTGGCTTGAGGGACTCCTTGTTGAGATTCATTTTGAATTTCAACAACTAAGCCCATGTCTGTGGCTACACTTGATAAAAATTGAACGAGCTCTACCGTCGAAGCTAATGGTGACGTATCAAACGACACCATTCGACGTGCTAGTTCTATAAAATCAAATGTTTTCATCACAGACATCCTACTGCAGTTCGAAAAGAGCTTAAATGCCCTCTTGAACTGTTTTTTCTACGATACTTAAAGCTAAATCAATTTCTTGATCACCGATGATAGCTGGCACTAAGAAACGGATACGTACCGGATCTTTTCCGCAGCTAAACGCAATCAAGCCGTTGTTGAATAATTTTTTAATGAACGCTTCTGTTTGATCTTTTTTGCCTTCAAACGGAGTGAACGCAATCATCAATCCCATACCGCCTGCATCAGATAACTGACCTTTGCATGAAGTGTTATTTAAGTGATTAATACCATCGATGAATTTTTTATGAATTTGGTTAATGCGACCATTTGGCCCAACGTAACCTTCTTCTAACATTTCTAAAATTTCCAATCCTGAAGTTAATGAAGCACTACCACCTGAGAATGTTCCGGCAATCAAACCTGGTTTTGGATTGTAATGTTCAGTGTAAAGAGTCGCACCTAATTGAACTGTTTTCGCAATCGTAACTAAGTCAACGTATTGTCCAAGATCCATTGTCTCATAGGCGAAGAATTCACCGGTACGAGCAAAAGTTTGAACTTCGTCTGCCCAGATCGCAATGTTTTGTTGTTTACAGAATTCTAACATCGGAACGTAGAATTCACGCGGAACTGGTTGGAAACCACCTTCACCTAACATCGGTTCGAAAACAAATGTCGCTACATTTTTTTCATGCTTAGAATAATACTCTTTCATCGCACGTAATGCTTTTTCAGAACTTTGTCCGTCTTTTTTATCGTGGTTTGGGATATGCAAAACTTCGTTGTATGTAGGCAAACCTTGTTTGTAAGCTGGATTGTCTGTGATCTCAGCCATCATTGTTGAACGACCCGCAAAAGCATTTTTCATAGCGAAAACCATTTTAGCTGGTGAATTTTTTTGACGAGCTAATTTAAGCGCGTTTTCATTCGCCATTGTTCCGCAAGTTGCAAACCATACATGTCTTAAATTACTTTTACGACTTGCTAATTTAACTAATTTTTCAGAAAGCTTCCAGTAATCATTATTCGGCTGAATGTTACCTTGCATAATCACATCAGATAAAGATCCACGAATAGCGGCTTTCATCACGCGACGATTCGCATGGCCCATAATGTGAATACCAATACCGTTAATTAAATCTAACTTTACACTTCCATCGATCAATTCAACGAAAGGACCATTGCCGGCACCTGTTCCAACATAGTTATGATACAATGGACGACCACGTAATTTTCCTAAGTGATCCATCGTCGCTTTTGCTGATTCAACTAAAGCTGGATTCGGTGGACGAATTCCAATAATTTCAGAATTGATTGAAGAAACTTCATCAACTAAGTCATTTAACAATCCAGAAACTGAAGGATCTGTATTGATTTTATTTCCTAATAATAATTCGTCTGAGTTGTTTACTTTTGTGAATAAATTATTTAACGATTCTAACATTTTTTACCTCGGTGTTTTAAGACCTAAGTTTACAATGTGCATATACACAATGACAAGGAATCAAAGTTAACACTATACTTTGGCTATGAGTGCTAATAATGATTTGTTTAATGAGGCTATTTCACTACACCAAAGTAAAAAATTTGATGAGGCTTTGAGTATCTATCTCAAGATCCTCGACCAAAGTCAGGATGCTCTCATAACTCACGAGCAAGCCTCGACTGTAAGTCAAAATATTGCGGTGCTCTACATGCAACAGAACAAAACCGAATTGGCCTATGTTTTTAACAAGAAAGCATTGGCTTTAAATCCTCGCAATACTGCGGCAGAAGAATTTGCTAAAAACTCGCTAAACAATTTTAAAGTTAATGAAATTGCGCGCGATATTTCGTGGACCGAACAGCTTAACAACATGGGTCTAAAATATATCCCCTTTGAAGCATTAGCTGTCGTCACTCTTGTTTTCATTTTTCTTTCATTACGTCTCTTTTTCAATTTCCTCATGACCCAAAAGAAAAACCTTTTAGAAAACAAAATGCCCCCGGTTTTAAGCTGGTCATTTTATGGCTATTTGATGTTATTTATTCTCACCTTTTCCTTGCTCTGGGCTAAACACAGCGGAGCTACTTTACCAACTGGGATTATAAAAGCAGCTAGCGCTTCGGTCCAAACGGCGGCCGGTGCTAACCAAGCCATCATCACTGAGATCAATTTGGGTCATGTCGTGCAAATTCTCCAAACAAAAGAAGTTGAAGGCGTGGTTTATGCTCAAATTAAGGTCCCTGGAGCCTTCTCTGGTTGGATCAAAAAGACGGATTTAGAGCCTTTGAACTCAGTGAACTAAGTCTGCGCGATCTCATACATTTTTGCTTAAATTTTTTGACTTGAACTAGCCGATAAGGTCTTATGGGGTATGGTTTATTTATTAGCAATAGTGTTCTTTATTAATGCTCTGTTGGGATGCGCTTCCAACGAAAAAAATCTAAATACTCCGGAAGGTTTGTTTGCTCAAGCCAAGGAATATGAATTAAGTGAACGTTTTGAAATCGCGATCGCGAAATACAACGATGTTAAAAACAAATTTCCGTACAGCACTTTAGCTTTAGAAGCTGAATTAGCGATTGCTGATGCTCAGTACACACGTGAAAATTATCCAGATGCTCAAATCGCTTATCAAAATTTCCGTGACCTTCACCCGAAACATCCAAAAACGGATTACGTGATTTATAAAACGGGCATGAGCTACTACATGCAGTTGCCTGAAACGATCGATCGCGATTTAACTTTAGGAAACGATGTGATTTATCATTTCGACGAAGTGATCAAATCTTTCCCTCGTTCAGAATATGTGAACGATGCAAAAGAAAAACGCCAAGATGTTTACAATCGTTTAGCCGAAAAAGAATTGTACATTGCTGACTTCTACTTAAAACAAGAAAAATTCGGAGCCGCTCTTCGTCGTTACGAACTTTGTATTTCAAAATACACAGGCATGGGTTTTGATCCACGCGCGCACTACGGTGCTATCAAAGCCGCGACAGCCTTGGATGACACAGCTAAAAAGAAATCTCACTTAAAAACTTTAGTTTCTAAATATCCAAATTCGGATGAAACTAAAAAAGTTCAAAGCGAAGGACTTCTGTAATGAGATCTTTCTCGGGACAACTTTTAGACGAAGCTCGCGAAGCCTTCATTGAAGGAAAATACAAAGAAGCTGAAGCCTTACTTCAACAACCCACTTTGCAAAATTCGAACAATCCAGAAGTCTTCCAAATGATGGCCACGATTCTTTACAATCGCGGTCAATTCAACAAGGCGATTAAAACTTTTAAAAAAGCTTTATCAATTGATCCCACTTACACAGACGCTGCTGTTGGTTTATCGATTATCTTAAATGATCTTGGGAAATATGACGAAGCCAAAAAAGTTTTCGAAGAAGCTCAGACGTTAGTGGATCGCAAAAAAGCGACGCAAACGACTCAGATTTCAAACGCGGTTGAAGAAAAATTCGCTCTCAAACACTTAGAATTAGCTCACATGTATCTTCAATACAAACGCTTCTCACAAGCTCTAGAGCAATTTCAACAGGCTTACGGCCTGAGCCAAAAGAAAGTGGATATCACTCTTCAAATGGCTGAATGTTACGTGGAAGCCGGCCAGTCAAATCAGGCTATTAAAGCTTTAAGAACGCTTCTTCAATCAAACAACAAGTTAGTTACGCCTCGACTGAAGCTTGGTTTAATTTTGTATAACTCTCATATGATTGCCGAAGCGGTCGATCAATGGGAGAATGTTTTACGTCTTGATCCCAAAAATGACGAAGCCACTCGTTATTTAAAAATGGCTCAAGCCGCTGGTATTACTAACTTAAATTTCTAGGAAGATCGCATGAAACAAATTAAAGATGAAATGACAGTTTTTTTAAAAAAAGAAGATATCGAAAAATTAGTTTCAAAATTAGCTACTCAAATTGAAAATGACTATGAAGGTAAAGACATCGTTTTTATCTGTCCATTACGCGGTTCTATTCACTTTGCAGCGGATCTTATGCGTAAGATCGATCTTCACCAACAAGTTGATTTCGTATCGCTACAAGCCACTGAAAAAGGCGGAGCGATCCGTTTAATCAAAGATATTTCGATCAACATCACAGGCAAAGACGTGATCATCATTGAAGAAGTTATCGATACAGCTCGTACCCTTAATTTCCTTAAAGATCGCTTGATCACAGCCCGCCCTCGTTCATTAAAAATCGTTACTTTATTAGATAAGCCTTCACGTCGTGAATTGCCTATTCGCGCCGATTACATTGGTAAAACAATCGATGATCGTTATGTTGTAGGATACGGTATGGATAGCGAAGAATTAGGCCGTAACTACTCTGACATTTACGTTCTTAAAAACTAGATCACGACCAAAGGCCGCTTCGGCCTGAAATCCCTTTAACTGTCTCGCTTTGAGACCTAAAATATCCCTATAACGTTATTAAAACGAGATCGCGCTTTTTTGAAACAAAAAGTGCATCAGGTGTCTCGCTTTTTGTTAACATATTTTAAATCACTGATTTTTAATCCAGGGGGATTTTGATGAAGCAGTTTTCTTCTATTTTGTTTGGTTTGGTTTTGGTTTTTGGATTGATTGCTAATGCTCAAGTTATGCCTGAAGCAACGTCTGCCCGCGTATTAGAAGCTTGTGGAACAGGTCAATCAGATAAAACTTGGAGCGAAGGTGGATGGGCTTCTTATGGTACATGTAAATCTTGTACTGCTAATCCAAGCTCTCCTATTTGTAGCCAAGGACAGAACAACAAACAAGACTGCGCGGCAGCCAGTAAAGAGTATTACGACGCTTTGAAAAAACAACCATGTACGGACACAGCTTCTGCGTCTGTTTGTCAGCAAAAAATTAACGAATGTGTTTCTAACACAGCAGCAGCTACAGCTGCTGGAACTAGCGCTAACTTAGATTTTGGAAATGAAGAAATTAATGGTCTAAGCTCACAAGTTCTTGAATTATTGAAAGCTAAAAATGCAACCGAACAACAAAAAACTCCAGGATTCCAACCTGATCGCTCTTGTTATAAAAAAATTAAATCGACTGACAAAGAAGTTAAAAAAGATCGCGCAGCTAAAATAAAAGAAATTAAAAAAGAAATTGAAGATGAAACTAAAAAAATCAATGAAGCCAATGAAAAATTAAAAAAAGAAACCAACGAAGTTAAAATTGAACAACAAAAACTTCAAGCTGAAACAGCCAAAACATTGCAAAAACTAGATGTCGAAAAACGTGAAAAACTAACCAAAATGAATGAAGATTTGCAAAAAGCTGGAACAGATATCCGCAAGCAAACGACAGAAATCATTAAAATCAAGCAAGCCATGGAAAAAATGAAGTTTGAAAATCAAAAAACTTTAACTTCGTATACAGAAGATAAGATTAACCAACAGTGCAAAAGCGCTTTAGCGACTGCTAAAACGTGTTTTGTTAAAGCCAGCAAAGGAACAAAGTTTGCTAAAGACGATACATGCTCGAATTTTTCATTTTCAGGCAGTGGAACAAAAGGTACTGCGGAGTTAAAGAAAAAATTAAAACAAGTTCAAGAGGCTTGCTTCGAGCAATCTAATCAAACAGTAGCGACAATAAAATATGAATACGCCGATAAAGTTCGTACTTACGAAATGGATATTAAAGAAAAACAAGAACAAATCGCAGATGCTAATAAAGCATTAGAAGCAAAAAAGGCTGAAAATATAGCTATTAATAAAGAAACTGAAGCTCAAAAGTCTCAAGAACAAAAAAACTTAGAAGAGCAAATGGCCAACTTTGCGGAAAAATTACAAAATTTACAAGAAAATACAAACGCAGCTTTAAAAACATCAAATGATATCATTACCGAAAGAAACAAAGAGTTAGACGAATTAAAAGCTGGAAAACTGCCGTATGATTTAGGTATTGATGACGGTGGAAACATGTATGATGACGTTGCCAACGACGCGATGGGCGCCGTTAGTAATATCATTACAGCTGGAAATTCAGCCAGTAATGTTTGCTGTAATGACAAAGGCGAATCGATCGCTGGTCCGAATTTCAAGAGTTTATGTTCTCAGCTTAAAAATGACGCCAAACTTGGTAAAGACGCTGAGAAAAAATCAAAGCAAAAAGTAAAAGATAAAACTAATCAGTAATTAAAATTCTAACCCTAAACCAGCAAAGTATTCAGATGATTCTTTGCTGTAGAATTTAAGATTGTCGATTTCTTGATAATCCCCAGTGTAAATACCCCCGCCGTTTGTTGTTCCCAATGACAACGACAAAGTGTCATTTACGGCGTAGGACAATGATGTTTCATGAAAAAATCCATTACGATACTCGCTGTTAAATAATAAATTAGAATCGAAATGAAAATAAAACATAGCTGTAAGTTTACCGGTAATATTATAACCTAAGTGAAATCTTTGTCTTAAACGCCAGTCCGTATTATATTGTTTTTCTCCAGCACTATCTAATACTGCATTTCCTTGTCCATCAACTTTATATTCATTCTTTTGACCGAATTTCATAACGCGCAAGCCGTATTTTAAAATTAAATTAGGAACATCTAATTCTTTACTTTTTAATGCTGCGGTTAATTGTCCGGCTACAGCTCCTTGAAAATCGATACTGCTTTTTAAAAATAACGGTGCAATAACTAAAACTTGCGGAGATAAAGTGAAAAAATCCGTCGCTTCCCACGGCTTATTTATTCCTGCAATGAATGCGGTCATATCCCAATTACTTTGACTAGGCTGATTAAAATAATCGTAATAAATAAAATCAGCTAAAAAATTATAGTTTGTTGTTTTTAAAGAGGGAATAAGTTCGTGAGTGAAATATTCACTGCGTGATCCGTCATCTTGACGTTCAACTTGCATTGATATTTTTTCGTTAAAAGTTAATCCGAATTGTACGACTGGATCTGGCTTTTTTTCAACATATGGTAACGCAAAAGATCTGTCATGAGGAACTTTCGTTGGATTTGGCTTTTGCATGACTGGCTTAGATTTTTTAACGGCTTGTACCGAAGCTGAATATGCGACATTTGAGAAAACAACTGATAACGCAAATAAAAAATAAACGAAAATTCTCATTTAAACCCTTCATAGATGATACTATATATTGCAAGACCTTGCTTCATCGTGCAGCCTAAATGTTATGGTATACAAATCATTCTTAGCAACCTTATTTTTCTTTTCCTTGGGAGTCAGTCTTATGAATTCAAGCGAAACCGATGCAAAAACAAAATCAGCTCAACCCAAACAAGAAGTCGCCATCTTAGCTGGAGGATGTTTTTGGGGAGTAGAAGATCTTTTCCGCGCTGAAAAAGGCGTACTTAAAACCGAAGTTGGATATACCGGTGGTTCCGCTGATAAAGCCAAATACGAATTCGTAAAACAAGGAAATACCGGTCACGCCGAATCTATTAAAATTACTTTTGATCCTTCGGTCACAACTTATAAAAAATTATTGTTATTCTTCTTCGAGATTCATGATCCAACCACATTGAATCAACAAGGTAACGATAAAGGCTCACAATATCGTTCTGAAATTTTCTATTTAACCGATGCTCAGAAAAAGGATGCGGAAGAAATCAAAGCTCGTGTTGATAAATCGGGGGCTTGGAAAAAACCTGTGGTCACGGCAATATCTAAAGCTGGGGAATTTTATTCAGCAGAAGAATACCACCAGAAATACTTAGTTAAGAATCCTGGTGGTTACACTTGTCATTGGAATCGTAAATTAGATTTTAAAGAGTAGCTTCTTGATGAGAAGCTTCTTCTGCATGAGCTGAAGGTTCAACTTCAGCTAGAGCTTCTCCGAAACCTAAAGATGATAATACAAACTGAGATTGTAAAATCGAACCTAATAGGTTCGGGAATTGGTTCACTTGGCCTGAGGCAATCCAAAGATTATCTACCTTGTGAACTGTTCCGTTTGAATTCATTTTTAATTCACCCGCCGATAAAGCCGGAGTCATAAATAAACGTTCAGCTTTAATCGCTTCAGCCATTTCAGGGAACGCGCGCTTGATTTGACGTTTCATCTTTTTCAAAACTTCGCCGATGTTTTCTGTTTCTTCCGAAGTTTCTAAATCGATAAAGCTCATCCATTGACTGATTTGAAGATTCGTATCCGTTTGTGGATGCATAAAACGACCAACACAAGGACCAATCGTATCATTTGTTGTTCCATCAAGAACGAACAAATTATGTTTATCCGTTGTTTGACCTTCATGCAGCAAATCTAAGCAAAGACCCACCCATGTTGTGTCTTTTTTAAGTTTCGTTTTAGAACGAACACCTAAAACTTCATCAGGCAATAAAGCTGATAAATCACGAACTGTTCCCGCAAAAATGAAGTTTTTAGCATGATATTCTTTAGAACCATTCACCATCACGTGAGTTAACACGTCATCTGTAAATTTAAAACCTGTCATGAAACTTTTTGTTAAAGTTTCGCCTTGGTATTTTTCTTTAAGAAGTTCAACGATTTTATAAACGGGTAAAGTTAATTCAATTTCTTTTGGATTTAAGAAATAAGAAATTTCATTATAAAATTCTGGTGGGTTATCTCCGAAGCCTACAAAAGACTTAAACCCGCTAGCATCATAGGTTTCCGGGTTATTTTCAGAAGTTGATTTAATTAATTTTAAACCCAATTCATCTTCTAAATTTTTTAAAGCTTTCTTCGCCATAGGACTGCCTGGATAAAAACGCAGACCATTTTCAGAGGTAAAGTTATCATTTTTATATTTAATGTGAGCAGGTTTGTTCGATCCACCCATCACTGATTCAGATTCAATTAATAAAACATTTTGAGTTTCTTGAGAAATTTTTGAAGCAACTGATAATCCTGCTAAGCCGCTGCCAATAACGATGTAATCATAGATGTGCATAATGTAAGTACCTCTAGTATTACGATTAAAAAAGATCGCCCGACTTGCAAGGAAAACTATTTATAAATTGCAGTAACGCATTTGATCACAACCCGCAAAGCGAAGCGGATCGGCGCTTTCAAGTATTCATGCT
Organism: uncultured Bdellovibrio sp.; assembly: GCA_964645745.1. Classification (GTDB taxonomy): domain Bacteria; phylum Bdellovibrionota; class Bdellovibrionia; order Bdellovibrionales; family Bdellovibrionaceae; genus Pseudobdellovibrio. The sequence continues at coordinate 8,603 of CAZXZW010000014.1, read as the reverse complement.
CGTCGATGAAGCAAGCAATGCGCGGAGAGTATTTGTAGTAGACACAAATAAATTGGCGTCCCCATTGGGTTTCACGCAAATTCATATCGCGAAATTGACGAAGAATCATAACTTCCGGAGCCATCGGAGACTCGAAAGCCGCAGTAGCAATGAAGCAGCGAGATTTTGCATTCCCCGCTTTAGCCACCATATTTTTAATCACATCAGGATGACGACTTGTTTTTTGAAACGCTTTCGCCTTTTTCATCAAATCGACAAACAAAGGTGTATAGGCTGCAAATTTTGCTAATTTTTCGGCGGCTTTTTTCTGGCGATCTAAATAAGCATCATTTGTATCGTAGATACGCACAAGATCCCAGTACACGCCAGCTAAAATAGCAAGCTCAGTTGTTCTCGCACTTTCTTTTAACATTTCTGGCGTTAATCCATTTGGACCACACTCGTAAATCATTTCTAGAATTTTTAAATATTTTTCGTAAATAACAGCAGCTTCACCATACAAATCATTTTTAACTAATTGGTTTCCCTTCTTAATTAAAACGACGCGGTAATTCCACAAGTTTTGCTTGTACTGTTCGCGTGCTTTTTCTTGCGCGAGAACTCGACTACCTGAATTTGTTTGTTTCTTGTCTTCTGCCACACCTAATTATTTTACAACAAACTAGTTGGGTCAACATCAACTATGACTCGGACTTGACTAGGTATCCACTTTTCATCAGACAACATTTGTCGAGCCAGGGCATTGAGAGCTTTAGGCTGTGCACCTTTGATAATAATATGAAGTCGGTACTGATTCTTAAGCTTTGATAAAGGCGCAAAAGCTGGACCTAATACCTCGACCCCAGCAAAGTGGGTTTCGAATTTTTGAATGATTGCCGTTAAGCGAGACTTAACCATTTGAGCCGTGGACTGAGCCAGATCAGATGTCATCGATTGAATACGAAACACGATCATTTTTTGATAAGGAGGATAATGAAGTGGCTCACGACAACGTAGTTCATGTTCGACAAAGCCGAGGTAATCATGGTTTTGAGCATAAGTTAAAGAATCATGGGTTGTATTGTAAGTTTGAACCACAACACTTCCCACTTCATCACTATTTTGATCGACATGACGGCCTGATCGCCCACTCATCTGAGCAATTAATTGAAAACTTTTTTCTGTGGCGCGGAAATCTGGAAGATTAAAGCCCACATCAGCTAAAACTAATCCAACAAGGTTTAATTTAGGGAAATCTAAACCTTTCGCTATCATTTGCGTTCCTACCAAAATATCAATTTCATGATTTTCCATGTTAGTGATGAGTTCTTCCATTTCGGCGCGACTTTGAATTTCATCTCGGTCCGCACGAGCTACCCGAGCCTCTGGGAAAAGAAGCTTAAGATCTTCTTCAACTTTTTCCGTACCCAGACCCATCGGAGATAATTCTCCCTCGTTGCAGTCTGGACATTTTAATTTATACATTTCATGGTAATCACAATAATGACAAACCAGATGATGACGAGCATGCAGAATTAACGAAACATCACAGTTGGGACATTCAGCAGAATAGCCACAACTACGACAAAATACTAGATTCGCCAACCCACGACGATTCAACAACAGCGCCACTTGTTCTTTTTTCTCAAGAGCTATTGAAATTTTATCATAGAGCGACTGCGACAGCCAAAATGGAACATGAGGCCTGCGATCAGCATTTTCTTTTTCCAATCGCATATCAATCGTTTCAATTTTCGGCATAGGTCTTTGAGCCACACGAGATTTTAAAGTATGCAAATTATATTTGCCATCCTGTGCATTTTTCCATGATTCTAAACTTGGCGTAGCTGATCCCAACACCACAGCACATTGACTAAAACGAGCCAACATCACAGCGCAATCTCGGCCGTTATATTTTAATTTTTCATCCTGTTTAAAACTGGTTTCATGTTCTTCATCGACAACCACTAAACCTAAATTTTTAATCGGACAGAACAATGCTGAACGGGCTCCGATAAGGATTTTCTTTTCACCTTCAACGATTTGCCACCATTGATCTGTTCTTTCGCGATCAGTTAACTGTGAATGAAATATCGCGACTTCATCACCAAAACGCTCAACAAAACGATTAACTAACTGAGGAGTTAAAGAAATTTCCGGAAGTAAGAAAATTCCTTTTTTACCTTGCTGCAAACACTGTTCGAACAAACGTAAATAAATTTCTGTCTTACCTGAACCAGTTACACCGTGAACTAAATGAGCTGAAAAGCCTTTGGTTAAATCAATATTATTTAAACAAGCGGCTTGCTCTTCTGTTAGAATCGGTTTTTCTTTTCTTTCTAAAACCGGAACTACCGGCGGTCTTTTTGAAGCTCGAGTTTTAAGTGAACGCTTCAGCGGAGGTAGCGCTTGCTGAGCCACTTGTCCTAGTGGATAAATATAGTAATCTGCAATCCATTCTAACCACTTTAAAAACGTATCATCAAACGATGGCCATTGTTCTTCTTTCGAAGAAATCGCTTTATACTTAATATCTGAATCGCCAGTTTTAGTGTCTTCTCCCAAAACAATACCCATGGTGGTGCGTTTTCCCAAAGGAACATTCACGATATCACCACGAAGACTTTTAAAATCAGGATTTTCTAAATAGCTGAGAGGCTCTAATAACGGGGCATTGACTGCCACTCGTATCATCGAAACCTCGTGTAGAATTCTTCCACTACTGCCGTTAATGGCGTTTTATTAGCGAAAGTCATTTCTGATGGTAAATCAAGGTTTTGAGGATAGAAAGTGGTAATAGATCCACCCGCATTAACATCAACTTTTTTAATACGAACTTGCACAGTGACAGGTTCCGAATTTTGCCATGTGATTGTTTGCGTTTTTGCGATGTAAGTGTCGTTTGGGAAACTTGTGATTTGACCTAAAGTGATTTCAGCAACCGAAGGCGTTCTGATTTTTCTAACTACAAAATCATCTTGGCCAATCCACACCTGTGGATTTAAATTTTGTTCCGAAGGTTGACCAATCAGATATGAAATAACACCATCAGCGCGAGATAATTTAATATTCGATTTGTCAGTTGCTGGAATATTTAATTCTTTTAAATAATTTACAAAAGAACCTTGTGAACGAATAAAAAGATATCTTTGGAAAAAATCTAAATTCACAGGACTTACATTTTTATTTTTTCCCGTTAAAAATGTTTTATTTTTTCCGTTATACAAATAATTTAATTTAATACTATCTTTGTAGAAATTCTTTCCCACGGCCGATAATTTTAAATTTTTATCACCTTCGATCAACCAAGTTTCATCAACTTTGGCTTCTTCTTCTCCAACTTTGAATGTGACTTCTTGTTCGATCTGAATAATTTTACGACCCGTTGTTGCCGAGGCTTTTTTAAGAACAAAAGGGATCTCTGGGATGTACGCCAAAGCTATAGAAGATTGTATCAAAACAAGACAGACGATTGTCTTATTTTTAAGTGATTTCAGACTGAAAATATTCATTTTTGTAAGCTTTTTCATAAGGAAGATATATCATAATAAAACAACCACAACGAGTCTATAGAAGATTAGTAACGGATTGTGTTAGCATTAAAAGATGGGTCCTCGAATGAAAAACAACCAGTTAGAACATAAGCTGAGCAACCATTTTAAGAAATTAATTTTATTAGTTTCCGTATTGGCTATTTCAGTACTCACAACTGGATGTAAGTCTGAGGGTAGCGGCATTCTAGGTAAACAATCCATCACTGAAGTCGATGAAGACCCTCTTCTTAAAAATGCTCCTTTTGCTTATGACTACGCGGCCGACACGATTTCCTATAACTCATGCGTTATTGGCGGCAATAGTTCTCAAGACCCAGCGGGGTTACATGGTTTAAAAATTGGATCTTCCGAAGGTTTCGTCGACAACCTAGGAACTGGGGCTGTTAAAGGTGGAGTTAAGCTTCGCTCTGATTTTTTACAATACGTTGGAAAAAACTTCTTACCTGATTACCCCAATAATGTGATCACGCCCTCTGTGGTTATGCGCGTGTTGAATACCAGTTACTCGATTCAAAATAGCAATGCTTTCCTTCAATTTGCCGTTCGCAAAAAATCTGACTACTCAGTAATTCCGGATCTGATTGCTCCAGTTATACCGATTACAGTTTCACCGACTCGTGATGCGTCTGTCTTTTTACAAAATTTAAGTTCTGGCTATTTAGGTTATGCCATCACAAAAAGTATTATTTTCAATAATACGGGCGGAGTGCTAGCGGAAGGGCCTCGTGTTTATGATTTATCAGATACACAAGAAAGCGCTCCCATCGAAGGCTCTATCAATTTGAATGCAACGGTTGATGAATCGTCCGCAGCTCCAGGCTTTGCCTCTGAACCTTACGGCGTCGGAGAAAGTTACGCACAGCGAGTTCGCGATGCCTTCAATGCCGGAACTCAACTCTTAACAGTCACATTTGGTGGAACTGGCGCAACCACTGGAATTCCGACTGATGACGTCGTGAACGACACTCTCAATAATATTAAACGCCCTTATAAATCAGGTACGACTGAATTTGATACGACAAAAGCTTTTGGACGTGGTTATCAACTCAAATTTGAATCTCAAACTACGGTTACAACATGGCCCAAAAGTCGCTTAACTAAAGTCACTGAAATTGCTTTAGATACTGCAACGCCAGTGGGCGGAACAAGTTGGACGTGTGAACAATTTGTCATCGCACCTCAATCCCATTGGAATAATATTAAAACGGCTAATAAAAATTGGGTTAAAGATGCTGCTGTGGTTGGAGCTTCTCTCGGACAAGTTGAACCCAACTGTGCGCCACTTTTAGCAGACGATACGACTTGTTTAGTCGGCGATTCAGCTGCTATTTGTAATATTAAAAAAGAACGTGTAGAAAAAATTAAAAGAATTCGTCGTCACTATTCAGTGGATGCATGGAATATTGGTCTCATGTTTCCTGCTGCACTTAAAAATGGTTACACCATTCCTCCACGCATTAACAATACGATCCCTTCTAATCCTCAACCATTGGAAATGTGTTTATCTCCTAAAAGTTCAAACCAATGTTACTTACCAACGGTTGGTATTTTACAAAGCGGTTTAACTAATCCTGCTGACGCCACACTTGATGTCGGTATCCAGTATGATCGTACGCAAGATTGTTATCAAACGATGGCCACCATCAGTGGTAGTCGCGATCCTGAAAGAAAAAAAGGACGCTGCGCCCAATTCGCAAGTATTTGTACTCGCACCAGCTCAAGTTACTAGTTTTTCCGAATAAAAATTGCTAGCCTTGATTCATGCAAAAAATATTTATTCTTCTCACTGTTTCTGTTTTATTTATTTCAAACTCTTTTGCCGCACAAATTCCGAATACTTCGGGAGCTGTTTCTTCCGCGAATGGTGGAGCCGGTGTATCCGTAGTCGATCTTGATGACGGGGCTTTTTTAAATCCTGCAGTCATTCCCCTTTTCCCACGTAAAGAGTTAAGCCTCTCTTACTCATCAGAAAGATTTGCCGCAAATATCGTGGATAACGGCGCTGATGCTCTTTTTCCTGCAGCTGTTGGTTATGAAAAATATTCCAATGATGCTTTTAAAAGTAACGTTTACCATTTGATGTTGGCTTACGCCTATGAAAGCGTAGTCGGTAATGTTTCTTTCGGAGCGGACTTTAATTTAAACGACATGAAGCTGACTGGAAATGATGAAAGCTACAAACAAACTCGCGCTACTGCGGGGTTTTTATGGCAACCAACGAAGGCTTTCAGCTTTGGATTAACTCATAAAAATATCGCCTTAAACGACACGGATTTGCCAGATTCTATCGACAAAGTGACAACCACAACGGCTGGATTTTCTTACGTTTACCAAAGCTTTGCCCAGCTTCGTTTTGACATGGAAACGGTGGAAAAACAGCCTTCAGACCGCTATATCTACAAAATTGGTTTAGAAACCTACATTAACGACTGGATTATTACTCGTTTCGGTTACAGAAATGACAACATTTCCTCTATGAATTTCACGACTTTAGGGATTGGTTTCGCAGGACCCCAGTTTCAGCTCCATTATGCCTACCAATCTGAAGCAAAAAGTACTGTAGATCCACTTCACATAATTGACTTAAGCGTTCCCTTTTGATATCAATTTAGGTCTTTCTTGATTTTTGCTTAAAATTTTAACAATGAGGTAACCATGGCATCTAAAACTAAAAAAACGAAAATTATCCGTAAACACAAAAAAGCTCGTGCAGGAACTAAAAGAAAAGCAGCTTTAAGAACTAAAGGTTCGACTAAATCTAAAAAAGCTTTATTCGGCGACTAATTATTTCTGATTTTGCAAGTCAGCTCAAGTTTATCTTTGGCTGACTTTTCTTCTTAAGGCTGCAGGCATTTCTTCCGCTTCACCTTTCAAATTCCAAGTTTGTGGAATCTCAACCCAACCTTGTTGACCCGGATAAAATCTCCATTTTTTCAACGCTGCTAAAGTTTTTCCATCTAAATTTCTATAACCTGTTGATTGCAATAATTTAAATTGTTGTAAAGCCCCTTGCTCAGTGACGTAAGCTTGGAACACCACTGTACCTTGTTGTTTTTGGAAACGCTCATCCATCGAATAACTTGGTTTTGGATTACCCGGCATTTGACGTAAGTTTTCAATCGAGCGAACTTTACCGCTGGCCACACCGAAAGTATTATTTCCGTTACCGCCCACTTTCGACGAAGCCTTAGCCGCTGCTGCGCGCGCCGCGGCCGCATCACGAGCGGCTTTCAACGCTCCTTCGCGAGCTAATCTTTCATTCTCTGCTGCGATTTCTCCAGCGCGAATTTTCGCTAACATCGCTGCATTCTTCGTGCGTGTTGCATTTAAAGAATCGGACATCGCTTTTGCGTTTTCTTTATTTTCATTTTCAATACCAGCTAATTCTTTTTCTGAACTCTCTTGTGCATTTCTTAAATCGCTATCAAATGCTGACTTCTGCGCTTTTAAAGCTGCTTCACTTTTCTGGTCGACTTTACTGAATTCGTTATCGAACTCACTTTCATTTAAATCACCCGCTTGAGTCATTGCCACTGAATCGTAATCTAAGTCTGATGATTCGATATCATCTAAGGTTTCAGGAATAGCAACTCCAGCACGTGACGGAGTTTTAGCATGAACTACTTTATCTGCGCGGCTTGCCGCTTTTAATTTTGTAATTGGAGATTTAGCTTTTACCGCTCTCGCCACTTGAGCTTTCTTCATTGGAGCTTTGATCGCATCAGCTTCTTCAGCTCTTTCAGGAGCTGAGGCTTGAGCCGGAACAGCTTGTTGTTGTTCTGGAGCTGCTTGTGGGTCTAGATTATCAGACTTAGGCGCAGCGACTTGCTGCTGTGGAGGCATGGCTTCAACCGGCTCGATCAACTCAACGGTGATCTGCTTGTCGTCCAATTTTTCCAATAGAGGAGGTGTCACCATCAGCGTGGCTATAAATAGGCCCAAGTGGAGCAATATAGATATAAAATACGAGTTTGACATAAGAACCCCTTACCCTCTTGCTTACAAAAACAAGGCCGGATAAGCTGGAATAAGAGCGATCTCACCGAGGGTAGACATGTATTTTTTACCCTCTTGTTTAACAAATGGCAGGAGCTTTTTTTTGAAAATCGAATCTGAAGCATTCATCTTTAATAAGAATTTTAATCTAGCTACTTTAGCTCTGAATGACCTTCAAAAACAGTATTTATCGTACCTCACTTCTCAAGATTCTATCGAACAATTAGTGATTCGTTTACTTAACAACGGCTGGCTCATCAATTTCCAAGAGCTGTACAATCTTGTGGAAAAACTTGTAAAAAATGGCGCTGTTTTGAATCCTGCGGTGAATAGTTATTTTAAAAATATGACTCCGGGAGCTGTCGCAACTACAGGTAGTAGCTCCTCTTCGACGGCGTCTACCCCGCAAAAAGATATGATCCAGAAAATTTTAGATCTACCTTTTTTTAGAAGTCTTCCGCGCGAATTATCTATGGTACTGATTCAAAAATCTAGTTTAAGGAAATATGCAGCCGATGCAGCTATCTGTAAAACGGGCGACCGTGATCGCAATATGTATGTGCTGCTAACTGGACAAGCTGCGATCTACAAATCTTCTTCAACCGGCCGACAATTCATTAGTGTTGTCAGTCAAAATGGAATTTTCGGAGAAGCAAGTTTCTTAACCGGTTCGGCGAAATCTGCAGACATTATAACTACTCAAACTTGCGATGTCCTCGTTGTTCCTTATCAAGCCGAAATCCTTGATCCTATTTTAAATCAATCAGTCGCTCATCAAATTACTAAGCGTTTTTGGATTCAAAACGCTTTATCTCATTCTGATTTCTTTAAAAAAATTCCACCGGATTGTTTAGATGCTCTTACCTTTGTAGGTAAAATTATCACTTTACAGAATGACCAAATTTTATTTAAACAAAATGATCCAAGTCATGCGGCCTACTTAATCGTTCAAGGACAAATGAAGGTTGTGCAAAATGCTAAAATTATTTCCAGTATGCCTCAAGGAAGTTTTTTTGGAGAAATTTCATTAACTATGACTAATGGTATCCGCACTGCCTCGGTATTTAGTAACGG
>CAZXZW010000013.1:0-38827 GCA_964645745.1 uncultured Bdellovibrio sp. | reverse complement strand
ATCGCATCTCATCGTGCTCATTCGAGTATCTCAGCTTTACCAGATATGATTCCGAATAAAGGCGTTGGATTCTTGATCGAAAAAGAAATCAAAATGTTAGACGGTTTATTTGATAAACCTCAAAAACCTTACATCGCAGTTCTTGGTGGATCTAAAATTTCTGATAAAATCGCCGTGATCGAAAAATTAATCGACGTTGTTGATGGTTTTGTGATCGGTGGAGCTATGGCTTACACCTTCTTGAAAGCTCAAGGTGTTGAAGTTGGTAAATCATTAGTTGAAACAGATAAATTAAAATACGCGAAAGAAATGATCGCGCGTATTGAAGCTCGTGATAAAACTTTATTATTACCAGTGGATCACATGGTTAGTAAATCATTCGGTGATACTTCAAGTATGCGTGTAACAAATGATAATAAAATCAATGAAAATGAAATGGGATTGGATATCGGTCCAAAAACAATTCAGCTTTATAAAAAATGTTTATCTGAAGCGAAAACAGTTTTCTGGAATGGTCCTATGGGTGTTTTCGAAACGCCTGAGTTCTCTAAAGGAACTTTTGCGATCGCTGAAGCCATGGCGAATAACACAGGCACGATGATCGTGGGCGGTGGTGATTCGGCAGCTGCAGCAGAAGCTTCTGGTTTTGCAGATAAGATGACTCATATTTCAACTGGTGGTGGTGCTTCTCTTGAATATCTTCAAGGAGAAAAACTTCCGGGATTAGAAGTGTTACGTAAACGTAAACAATCTGAGTCATCAACAAGTACTCCAACATTCTAAGGATTAACCATAATGAAGAAAATTTTTGCGGCGAACTGGAAATTAAATAAAACCCCTGATCAAGCGACAGCTTTTGCTCAGGACTTTTTAACTAAAACTTCAGGAAACTTTTTTGAAAACAAAGAAGCTTTCATTTTCCCGCAAAATTTTTCTTTAGATGCAGTATCTCGTGGATTTAAAAATTCACAGGTCCAATTCGGTCCTCAGCAAATCCACACAGAAACTAAAGGTGCTTTCACTGGGGAAAACTCTTTAGACTTAGCAAAATCTTTAGGTTGTCAAATTTGTTTAATCGGCCACAGTGAACGTCGTCAGTTTTTCTCAGAAACAAATTCTTTAATTAATAAAAAAGTTTTACTTTGCCAAGCGTCTGATGTTTTACCAGTGCTTTGTATCGGTGAAACATTAGAGCAACGCCAAAAAAATGAAACGTTGAAAGTTTGTTTTGAACAGCTTGAAACAGCTTTAACAGGCATCGATACAGCGAAAAGAATCGTTGTGGCTTATGAACCTGTATGGGCGATTGGAACGGGACAAGTGGCTACTTTAGATCAAGTTCAAGAAGTCCACTCTGAACTTTTCAAAAAAATGACTTCGTTGGATTTCAAAAATTTCCAACTTCTTTACGGTGGCAGTGTAAAAGCCGACAACGCTAAAGAGTTGATTTCTATTCCACACGTGGATGGATTCCTTATCGGCGGAGCTTCTTTAGAGGTAGTGAGCTTCTTAGATATATGCAACTGTTTATGAATGAAAAGCATCTAATCGTCATATTGTAAAAGACTTAAACAATAGAATTAATTCATAGTGCTTATATTTAGTATAGGCATGCCACAGAATTGCATGGTATTGCTCCTTTGAGGAGAATCTATGTTTAAACTCACAGTATTCACATCTTTAATTTTATCTGCCGTTTTAGCCCAAGCTTCTTACTTTCAAGCGGAATTAAAATCGCCCAATGCGGACCCGAGCGTAGGCGTACATCTTATTATTTCAGGTTTTGGTGGTCCCGCGAATGATAGCGTTGGTGATCAATGGTTGACGATCGCTCATACGCAAGCGCTTGTGTTTAATGATAAAGTGAAGCATGGACCGATTAAGCTTATTTCGTACATTGATAATGCGGCTACTTACCAGAAAAAATTAACAGCTTGGAATTATCAAAATGTTAAAGTGATGAATCAGGCTATGACAGGTTCACGCGTAGTTAATCTCATAGGACAAAACGAAAAAATCGCTTCGATTGATTTCATCGGTCATAATGGTGCTTTCATGGGATTGGCATTAGAAGACTATAGTAACCGTTTTTATTTAACAGATGTAAAAGCTTTAGCAGCATTTAAATCGAAATTCACAGCTGATTCTTTTATTCGTGTTATGGGTTGTAACACAGGTTGGTATTTGGCGCCGTATATGGCGACGATGTTGGGTGTTCCTACTTCGGGTACATTTACTTTTGCAGATATCCAGGACATTTTTAATCCAATGACTTGGTATTACAGTGATGAAGGTCGTTTTCCTAAAGGAGCTAAGACTGTAGCACAGAACAGTCTTTCTTATAGTTCTCCGATGACTTGTACCTATGCGGGTGGATGTAAACGTTTGAAAGTCGTTTCAATTGCCTACGCTGGTCAGCGTGGGACGTATATTGGAACATTGCCATTTGCTAAGTATTTCTGTGGTTCTATGAATATGAATGATTGTTCACGTCGTGCTGCTTTTTCAGTTTCAACAAATATTTCAGCTAACTTTGTATCTGATAAGCCAACAGCAGCTCAGTATGCAGAAGCTTTAAGTGATCACATGTGTAACTCTTGGCAAGATTTAACGAAACGCGCGGCTTGTGCTAAGGCTGTAACAAATCATTTAAACGGAGTTCAATTATTGAGTCCGACGTTTAAAAGTGTTGATGAGAAAATGTTAACTTGTAATTTCAAATCTTGTGATTCAAAAGTGATCGTAGATCAAAAAGGACAAAACGTTTTGACGGGTATTTTTACTAAACCGTCTACAGCTTTTGTTGATGAGCTTAATTTTTATAAATTAGGTTTTAGTCTTCTTAAATAATGCATAGCTAGTTACGCCGATGCGTAAAGTCATTAGACGTCTCATTCTGGGAAATAGGGTTGAAGTACAAATAGCTTTGATCCTATTTCGAGAATAGATGGTGGAAATCTTGCAGCTTTCAAAGTTAGATTTATACTAATCTAATAAGAGGTTGTTCATGATGATTCACATCCGACGTTGCCATATTTGTAATAAAACTTCTGAATCTGAAACCGGAGTCAAAATCGAAAAATGCGACAGCTGCGGTAAATACCTAGCTCCCTTCGTTTTTTGTAAAGATCCCTCTGATTACACTGAATTAAATGCCGCTTCGGAAGCCGCGTCTCATGCTTCACCAAATCCAGGTTCTTTTTTAAAGCCGGAATACCCACCTATATACGGAATCAGCTTGTATTGGTAGAAACTTCGCCCTAAATTAGGGGGATGAAAGTCACTTTACAAGATATCGAATCAGCTCGCCACACCATCGCTAATAGCATTAACGTTACCGTGTGTGACTACTCTCGCTCAGCCTCTTCAATTGCTGGAACAGAAGTTTTCTTTAAATTAGAAAACACTCAACGTACAGGAAGCTTTAAAATTCGCGGAGCGACTAATAAAATTCTCAGCTTAACGGATGCGGAAAAGAAATGTGGTGTTATCGCTTGCTCGGCAGGTAATCACGCTCAGGGCGTAGCCTTGAGTTCATCTATTCACGGTGTTAAGTCTACCATTGTGATGCCTGTGAATGCTCCGTTGTCTAAAGTCGAAGCGACTAAGGGGTACGGCGCTCAAGTGATTCTTCATGGAGCTAGTTTTGACGAAGCCAAAGATTATGCTTTTCAGTTAGCGGAAGAAAAAGGTTATATATTCGTTCACCCTTACGAAGATGAAAAAGTTATTGCCGGTCAAGGCACAATAGGATTAGAGATTCTTGAGCAAGTTTCAAATCTATCAAGTATAGTGGTGCCTATCGGTGGCGGTGGTCTTATCAGTGGTATTGCCATAGCAGCAAAAAGTATAAATCCGAAAATTAGAATCATCGGGGCTCAGACGGAATCTGTTTCTACGATGTACCAGTTATTTAAAAATAATAAGTACGAGACTATTCAAAATACAATTTCAACTTTAGCTGATGGTATTGCTATAAAAAAACCAAGTCAGATCATGTTTGATGATTTTATTAAAAAATATGTCGACGAAGTGGTAACGGTTACCGAGGCCCAGATCGCTGAAGCCATGGTTTTTTTACTTGAAAGAGTAAAGACCGTAGCCGAAGGTTCAGGTGCAGTGGGATTAGCCGCTATTCTATCACACAAGAAACTTAATCTGGGAAGTAAGACCTGCGTCTTAGTCTGTGGCGGAAACGTAGATTTAAACATGATTTCTGGAGCTATCCAGCATGGACAAATTGCTCGTGGACGCCTCTGTGAATTATCAGTGATCGTTCCAGATATTCCAGGAAGCTTAAGTCGCTTAACTCAAATTTTAGCGGATAATCGAGCGAATATTTTGGAAGTTCATCATGATCGTATTGGAACGGATCTGGGAATGAAGCAAACTAAAATTGATTTTGTGATTGAGACGATTAATCACGAGCACATTGAAACGATTCGTTTAGCGATTCAAAAAACAGGCGCTCAAGTTTTATAATTAAATTTTCCAATTTAAAATTAGCTCGTCGCCTTTTTTCAAATTAAAGGTGCCGTGTCTGACTTGTTCTTTGTTGATCTTCAACCAGCGTTTTCCGTGATCTTCTTCAGAAGAAATACCACTCACTAAAACCTTCATGGGCTTATCTGAATTGTAAACTAAGCACGCCTTATATTCGCCATCTGAATTTTGTAAGATCTTTTGGTCAAATGAATTCAAGTTTTCAAATTGAATACGCGAATTTGAAAGGAAGAATAAGTTCGTTTCTGCTTCCGACGTCATTTGTAATAAATGAGTTGAATACAACGAGAATTTCTTATCGTTCTTTTTTGTTTGAACATTAATTTGAGTCAAATTGTGCTTCATCATCTGGCGAGCCATCTTTTGAAGTTCAAAATTAAATTCCCCAATCTTGTGGGCGTTACTTACGATCGACTTCGGAGGAAGGATTAACTTCACATGATCTAAAATCGGCTGTGATAAGTATTTTTCTAACGCATAGAATTTACTGAATTCGATGATCAAGCCACTTTCCACCACGTGAGAAGCACAAGAGATCTGAGCCTGTCCAGGACGAGCTAAACTAGTTCCTGAAAAGTCGACTTTGAAGAAACGTACATTTTGTTTTTCGTCGACTTCCGTTTTCAGTTTTAAAAGATGATCTGTTTTGTATTTGTAACTGATTTCACTTTGTCCGAAAGCTTTGGCTTCGAAGTGATTGATGAAAATCGTCTTGCAAACCATAAACCATTGTTTTTGGAAATCGTCTTTTGAGGCTTCTTTGATAAAGTCAGTGAACTTGTTCACCGTATTAAATTTACTGATCTCTTTATCAAAAAACTGAGCGTATTGCTCTTTGTTCGGCTGAGCATCGATCAAAGCCATTTTAATAAATTGGCTGATCTTTCCTTTTTCTACAAATGGAGTTAAAGGAATTTTGAAATCGATCGGGTAGAACTCAGAATCCCAGATCAAGAATAAATTCGAGCTTAAGCAGCTGATAAAATAAATACGAGACAGCGAAGTCCCGCCATTTTCAGGGTCGTTCGAAATAATCACATCGCCGACATTTGGAGAAAGATATTTCTTAGCAATCTGAAAAAGAACTAAGCGGCTTGTTGTTGTTTTAAAAGGGTCCGCATCTTTTGAGAAAAGAAGTTCACCTTTGCTGTTCACAATCGAAGCATTTTTGAAATGGCTGATGATAGAGCTAAATTTGTGAGATTCTAAATGAGAAATCATCATTACACCTCATTCACTTTTTTAAGAATTTCTTCTGTCCATTTAAAAGCTTTAGCTGGACGAGTTTTCTTAGCTTGAGATTGATTTAAGAATGACATGTTGCCTGTGCATAATGAATTTTGATCATTGCAGCCTAAACGGCTGATATCGAACTGGATTAACTCATGGATGAATTCTTTAATGTCAGCTTGGTTTAAAGTTTTACTTTCGGTTTTTTGGCCGTTTTCTAGAACTTTAAACTGAGACTGGATTTTGTTTTCGATATTCGTGTTCTGTAAAGCCGGGAACAGCTGGCTTAGTAAGTTCTTACTTTTCATATCCGAGTAGAACACATCTAAAATTAAAGATTTGACCCCGCGGCCCGCAGTCATTGGACCTGGCTCGCTTGGAGCTGGAGCTTTAGAGAATTGAAGATATGTATTTTCATCGATTAAAATTTCCGTTAACGGATGAAGCGATAATTTTGTGTTGCGGTAGTGTGTGCGCTTAATCTTACCCCATGGACTGTCCCATGAAGATTTAGGAGCACGCTCTAAAACCATCCAGTTTTCGATATCTAAATGAATCAGTTTATCGATGCTTTGGTTTTTATCGGTAAAGAAAGTAGAGCCTAAGAAGTCTTCAGCGCTGAAGTATAATTGGTAATTTTCCACTTCAGCGGTGAAACGATCATTCGACCAGAATAAAATTAAAGCGGTCGGGAAGGCTTCGTGGATCTCTTTTGTTAATTCTTCTTTAGTACCTTCGGTTCCTGCGTTTAACAAAACTTGGCGAATGGAATTTAAATCGTAAGGTGTTGTGTTGGTGAAGATCTTGAAATTTTTCTCTTTGAAGAAATTTTCGATCACTTCGATTTTAGCCGCAGTCACTTGTTTGGGATCTAAGTTGATCACAACTTTGTTAGCTTCCGGGTTCACTTTACGTGTACGATCAAATTCAGCACTAATATGTTCAGCTAAGTCCTTAGCTGTTGATTTGGGATCAATAGAAATAATTAATGAAGAGGCTGCTAATGAGAAACGAGTTGTGTTCTCAAGCATGTAGTTATTTTCTAAACCTTTATGTGTGACTTGAATCACACTGCCGCCTAAACGAAACGTTTTAAGTCGTTCAAGATAGCGACAGACAGCATAGACATTTTTAATGGTGTAACCTAATTTTGAAACCTCAGCGGCTGTTGTTTGCAGCGCATTTTTTAATGAGATCTGTGGAAGAAAAATTTCTTTTGTGAAGATCGTCTTGCGATCTAGATTTTGCACTTCGATTTCGCAGTAAGTTTCACCAATAAATAGAGCTAAATTAGCTTGAGTCTGGGTGTCAGTCATAATAGGTTGAGCAATTGTAAAGTTGTAAAAGAAAAAGGTCAAACATGAAAGTTTCTGCTGAAATTTTAAATTTAGTTCCGTACAAAACCGGTAAACCAATCTCTGAAACAAAAAGAGAATACGGTTTAACCGAAGTTTATAAACTAGCAAGCAATGAAAATCCATTGGGACCAAGCCCTAAAGTGATTGCGGCGATTAAGAATGCTTTAGACAACCAACATCTTTATCCGGATCCTGCTTGTCATGATCTTGTTCATAAAATCGCAGAAAAATGGAATGTTCCTACAACGCAAATCGGTGTGGGGAATGGTTCAAATGAAATTATTGATTTATTAATTCGTATTTTCTGTGAACCAGGCGACGCGATTTTGACATCTCAAGCCGCGTTTGTAGCTTACCAAGTTTGTGCTCAAGCTGCACGCGTTAAGGTGCGTACGGTTGATTTAAAACCGGATTTAACAATGGATCTTAAAGGAATGGCTGATCATTTCTTTAGAAACCCAACATCAAAAATTCGTCTTATATTTATTCCAAATCCAAATAATCCAACAGGAACTTCAGTCGGTGGGGCCGAACTAGAAGAATTCCTAGTTCGTTTGGGAAATCGTGACGACGTCTTATTAGTATTCGACGAAGCTTACACTGAATACGTTCGTAATCCAGAATTCAAAGCGGCTGCAAAATTCTACCAAAAATATTCAAACGTATTAGTTTTAAAAACGTTCTCAAAAGTATACGGCATGGCAGGATTAAGACTAGGAGTCATTTTAGCTCCTGAATACGTTTTAGAGTTCTACAACCGTGTACGTAATCCGTTTAATGTAAATGATTTAGCTCAAGTGGCTGCCGTGGCTGCGCTAGACGACGAAGCTTACATGAAGGAATCGCAAAAGGTAACTTGGGATGGTTTAGATTATTTCTATAAGGAATTAACGCGTTTAAATCTTCCGTTCTTTAAATCAGATGGAAATTTCGTTTTGTTTGATACGAAACGAAATGCTCAGACATGCTTTGTGAACTTGCTTAAAAAAGGGATTATTTTGCGACCTGTCGGGAACTATGGTTTCCCAAATTACCTAAGAATGACTGTAGGTAAGGCAGATGAGAACAAAAAAGCCATCGAAGCCATAGAAAAAATGCTAGCTGAGATTCCTGAAATCAGTTAACTTGTCATGTCGTCCAAAATTAGAATTTAATAAGTTTTCAACTAAGTGGGTATGAAATGGGTTACGTAATTACAATAGATGGTCCTGCGGCTTCTGGCAAATCGTCAGTCAGTCGAGAACTTTCTAAAAAATTAGGTATCCCGTGGGTTTCGACTGGGGCGTTTTATCGTGGGTTAGCTTACGTTGCGCAACAGATGAAAACGGATTTAGATAATCCCGTCGCATTGTCTGAATTATGTTTTTCTAAAATGTGGAAGATCGTTTTAACTACGGAAAAAACTCAAGTGTGGTTTGACGGAAAAGATGTGACGGATAAAATCGCTCACGAAGACGTGGGAAATATCGCCAGCAAAATCAGTCATTTCCCTGAAGTACGCCAATCTTTATTAGATCATCAAAGAAATTGCGCTCTAGAAAATAAAGGCTTGATCGCAGAAGGTCGTGATTGTGGAACTGTTGTTTTCCCAATGGCCGAAGCTAAAATTTATTTAACAGCTCGTTCGGAAGATCGCGCTTCTCGTCGCGCCCAAGAATTAGGTTTAGATAAAGACGTTCTTGAAGCACAACAAAAACAACGCGATATTCAAGATTCAACTCGCAAAGTAGCGCCGATGCAAATTCCTCAAGACGCTTTAGTGGTGGATACTAGTGAATTAACTTTAGAACAAGTTGTACAAAAAGCTTACGACTTTGCGGCTCCAAAAGTTAAATGATTAAACTCACACTATTTTTAATCTCTTGTTTTATTTTTAAAAATTCATATGCTCGTACTGTGGAAGAATCATTAAAAGAAGTTCAGGCTCGTAAAGAATTTGTCGAAATCGTTCCGTCAACAAAAGTTGCGGTCGAACTTCGTTATGCGACTTCGAACAACTTTATGAATAAAAACGTTTACGGCGTTTTTAACAAAGCCTTCCTTCATGAAAAAGCCGCTGAAAAATTATCAAAAGCTATGGCTTACCTCCAGCAAAGTAAACCGGGCTACAAGCTTATCATTTTCGATGCGCTCCGTCCGCGCTCGGTTCAATATAAGCTTTGGGAGCATGTGGTCGGAACCGATCAGGCAAAGTACGTGGCGGACCCGGCGGGGGGCTCAGTTCATAATTACGGATTTGCCGTGGATCTTTCGGTTTTAGACGATAAAGGCAATGAATTGGATATGGGGACGGCTTTTGACGCCCTAAACGAATTATCGCAGCCTCAGCTCGAGTCTCAGTTCTTAAAACAGGGGCGTATCACCCAAAAGCATGTGGATAACCGTATGGTTCTTCGCGACGCCATGACGAAAGCAGGCTTTATCCAGCTCCCTCACGAATGGTGGCACTACGACGCTTTACCTAAGTCCGACGTTAAAAAGCTCTATAAGATCGTCGAATAATCCCTATAAAATACCTCACTATTTGGCCTTGACCGATTTCTGTAATAAAAGTAGAACAGCTGTTCACCTTTAAGCTCCAAGAGGGCTTTCTGCGTAGAAGGAAAAAAACAAACACATGAACAAAACGATAAGCAAGAGCCAAAAAGAAAAACTATCAGTATTAGCAATGCTAGATGCTGAAGACTCAAAAATCCAAGCTAACCCAGGTTTCAACGCGCAAGCGGACAAAACAGGTGAGTTTGAGAAAATGTTCCAAGCTTCAACACAAGACCAAGATTTCCGCGTCGGTGACGTAGTTTCTGGTAAAGTTGTAGAAGTACAATCTGATTATGTATTAGTTGATATCAACTACAAATCAGAAGGTTTAATTCCAATCAACGAATTCCGCGTTGTTGATGGTGTTCGCCAAGTTAAAGTTGGTGAAACAGTTGAGGTTCTTATTGACCGTATCGAAAATGAAAACGGCATGATCGCATTATCTAAAGATAAAGCTGACATGTTACGTGCATGGACTGATATTTCTAAAGCTGCTGAAAACGAAGAAATCATCGAAGGAACAGTTATCGCTAAAGTTAAAGGCGGATTATCTGTTGATATCGGTGTTAAAGCGTTCTTACCAGGTTCACAAATTGATTTACGCCCAGTTCGCAACATGGACGTATACTTAGGTAAAAAATATAAATTCAAAGTTATCAAATTTAACAAAAAACGTGGAAACATCGTTTTATCTCGTCGCGCAATCTTAGAAACTGAAAGAGACAGCTTAAAAGCTCAAACTGCAGATACTATGAAAGAAGGCGCTACTGTAACTGGTCTTGTTAAAAACATCACTGATTACGGAGCTTTCATCGACTTAGGTGGAATTGACGGTTTATTACATATCACAGACATGAGCTGGGGACGTATCAAACATCCTTCAGAAGTTATTTCTGTAGGTGCTGAGATCCAAGTTAAAATCTTAAAATACGACACTGAAAAAGAACGCGTATCTTTAGGTATGAAACAGTTAACTGAAGATCCATGGTCAGCAGTAGCTGCGGGGTTCCCAATCGGTTCTAAAGTTAAAGGTAAAGTTGTATCTTTAGCTGAATACGGAGCTTTCGTTGAATTAGGTAACGGAGTTGAAGGTTTAATCCACGTTTCTGAAATGTCTTGGACTAAACGTGTAAAACACGCGAACCAAGTCGTACAAGTAGATCAAGAAGTTGATGTACAAGTATTAGCTATCGATTTCGAAAATCGTAAAATCAGCTTAGGTATGAAACAACTTCAAGCGAATCCTTGGGTTGAGATGAAAGAATCTTACCCTCCAGGAACTATCATTGAAGGTGAAGTTAAATCTATCACTGATTTCGGTGTATTCATCGGAATCGAAGATGGTATCGACGGTTTAGTACATATCTCTGACTTCTCTTGGACTAAACGTGTAAATCACCCTTCTGAAATGTTTGCTAAAGGTGCGAAAGTACGCGCGGTTGTTTTAGGTGTAGACACTGAAAATGAACGTTTCTCTTTAGGTGTTAAACAATTAGAATCTGATCCTTGGTCACAAATCGAATCTAAATACGGAATCGGAACTCAACACGAAGTTAAAGTAACTAAAACTGTTGATTTCGGTGCCTTCGTAGAATTAGAAAGCGATATCGAAGGTTTAATTCATATCTCTGAACTAACAGTTGATAAAATCAACACTGTTGAAGATTTTGCTAAAGTAGGATCTAAAATCAAAGCTGAAGTCATCAGCATTGATAAAGATGCTCGTAAAGTAGGCTTATCTTCTAAACTAGTAACATTACGCGAGCAAAAAGCTAACGTTGATGACTATGTTAAAAAAGCAGCGACAACTTCTAAAACAAGTTTCGGTGACATGTTCGGTGATCAATTAAAAGGTCTTAAAAAAGACTAATTAGTTCGATTTTAAATAGAACTTTGAAAAGGGAAGTCGAAAGACTTCCCTTTTTTTTGGTAACAGTTCCCTTTTTGTATAGCAGGGTGTTGTGGTGGCCGACCGCCTCATTCAGATCGTTCTTCGAAATAGACAGTAGTTCGTTGGTTAAACCGGGAATTTTGAGTACAAAATTCCCGGTTTCTATTTGGGGAGCTGGGGATCTAAAGGCTGTCATTTCAAATCAGGAATTCTGTACCCAGAATTCCTGATTCTCATCCGAGAACATCGGGTTCGATATTATGTTTAGCGCCATCGGGGATGAAGTAGGCTGAACTCTGTAGAAGTCGCTGTTCGAACCCGCTCTAAACCATTAATTATGTTCCTAGTGCAATGCAAAGCGTGATGACTGATATGTGCCTAAGGGAGACCCTAATAGGGTAACTCACTTGAAAGGTTGTCCCTGTGAAAAATTGGTCATTCGGTCGTAAGTTTATGATTCTTTTGTTCGTTGGTTTTTTTGCTATTATTGCTGCTCGCTACTTCATGAAATCTCGTGATGTTGAAGGGTATGACGGCGAGATGACTTCGTCTAAAAATGAAATTTTGAATTTGGAAATTAACGGCGTGATCATGAACGGGAAATCGTTCCTTAAGAAATTAAAAAAATATAAAAAAGATCCTTCTGTTAAAGCGATCGTGATCGACATTAATTCTCCGGGTGGAGCGGTTGGTCCTTCTCAGGAAATTTACTACGAAATTATTCGTGCTAAGAAAGAAACTAAAAAACCTATCGTTTGCGTTTCTACGGGTTTAATCGCCAGTGGCGGTTATTACGCGGCTTTAGCTTGTGATAAGATTTTAGTGGCTCCTGGTGCGATGATTGGTTCGATCGGTGTGATCATGGAATTTGCTAACTTAGAAAAACTTTATGAGTGGGCTAAGGTTCAACGTTACACAATCACTTCGGGTAAATTTAAAGACTCTGGTTCTGAATATCGCCCTATGCGTGATGATGAGCGTCAGTTATTCCAAAGTATGATCGACGAAGTTTATGCTCAGTTTAAAAATACGGTTATGACTTCTCGTAACTTAAGTGACGAAGTTGTTTCTCAGTATGCTGATGGTCGTGTGATGACGGGATCAACTGCGGTGAAATTAAAATTTGCTGATGCGGAAGGTACATTCGAAGACGCGGTTCGTATGGCGGCTACTATGGCTAAGCTTGGTGATGATTATAAAGTTGTGAAGCCTGCGAAAAGTAAAGAGAACTGGTTTGAAATGATTTTTGATAACCGTGAAGAAGATGAATTGAACTCAACAACTTCAGCGGGAATTTTTTCGACTTCTCGTTTGATGAAAAATGTTTTTAAAACTGAATTGTTGAATCAACCTTTATTTATGATGCCGGGATACTGGTAGTTTGAAAAAGACGTCTAAGAAAACTTCAGCTGCAAAAGGTAAAAAAGCCACTTTGAAAAAAGTGACTAAGAAAACTGTATCGAAGAAAGCTCAGAAATCTTCAGATGGGCCTTCGCTTAAGGGTTTGAATAAAGAGATTTGGCCGATTGAACGTGACGTTTTCTTCCGTCCGGCGCGTTTGAAATATGTGCGCAAGCTGATGAAAAAAGAAGGCTGTGTTTTTTGTTATCATGACGACGAACAGGCCAAAGATCAGGCTGAGGAAAACCTATGTGTTTTCAAAACTCAGTACTCTCAGATCGTGATCAATAAATTTCCATATAATAGTGGTCATCTTTTAGTTTTACCTCTTCGTCATTGCGGAGATTTCTTAGCTTTAGAGCCTCAAGAGTACACAGACTTGATGCAGACATTGAAAATGGCTGTGCAGGCGGTGACGGACATTTATAATCCTCAAGGATATAACTTAGGATTAAATAATGGATCAGCAGCTGGTGCTGGTATTCCTGATCATTTACATTTTCATTTAGTGCCTCGTTGGAATGGAGATTTGAACTTCTTCCCGTTGATTGCAGAAACAAAACTTGTGATCGAAAACGTTGAGGATACTTTAGCTACGTTAAAAAATTATTTTAAAAATTACAAAACTAAGGGGAACTTATGAGTCTTCAAATGATGCCAATAACTCCGGTAGTTAAAAGATTAATGATCGTCACGGGATTTGTTTGGTTCGTTTTACAAGTTGTGGTGGGTGGGATTTTTAAAATCAATATCTGGCAGCCGTTGGCTTTGTATCCGGCTCAAGTGATTGAGAATTTCTACGTTTGGCAGTTAGTAACGTACATGTTCCTTCATGCGCTTTCTCCATTCCATATTTTGTTTAACATGTTGATGTTGTACTTCTTTGGATCTGAACTTGAAAAACACTGGGGTTCAAAATTCTTTACCACGTATTACTTTGTAACTGGTATCGGTGCCGCGGTTCTTTACTGTGTCGGAGTTGCGATTTACTCAGCGACGACTTCAATCCGCACTCCTTTGGTTCTTCCAGTGATGGGGGCGTCGGGCGCTTTATTCGGTCTATTGTTAGCTTACGGGATTATTTTCTCAGAACGAGTGACGTACTTCATGGGGATGTTCCCGATGAAGGCTAAGTACTTCGTGATGATCGTTGGGGGGATTGATTTCGCCTCTCTTTTGAGTTCAGGTTTTGCTGGAACTGAAGTGGCTTATTTAGCTCATTTAGGAGGCATTGTTGTCGGGTATGCCACCTTGAAATCCCATGCTTATTTTAAATTGAAGCAGATCACGAATAAAATGAAGAAGAAAAACAGCTCTTTACGTTTGGTTATCGATAACGAGAAAAACGACAAGGATGATAATCCAAAATATTGGAATTAGCTGGATTTTTAGACTGAAATACATTAGTTTGTTTTATTCCAACTTAACTAACCAGGAGCGATTATGTCTTTAAACAAAGCTGTAGAAAATTTAAAATTTGATAAACGTTTGTTAGATTTAAACTTACGCTTAGGTCGCTTAACTCAAGCAGAATACGACCAACACGTTAAAGCTTTAACAGATTTAGAATCTGATGCTTTAAAAATCGATTTAGAAAACAAATCTAACGACGCTAACTAATTTTAAAAAATACATTTAAAAATAAAAAAAAGCCTTAAGTAATACTTAAGGCTTTTTTTATTTGATCTATTGAATCTAAAATTACGGAATAAATTCGATCGATTTTTTGAAACTTTTCTGAATGACTCTTTGTATGGCCGCTTTTTCGATATAATGAAGAGTGCGGGTATTACAGTCTGTATGTCCTAACGTAACATTTGGTAATGTCATGGTCATTCCTGTTACGGGTGTAGCGGAAACTACTTGTCTGATCTGGAAGATAACTAGGCCACGTAAAACAGCGTGATCTGTGACTGACTCAACTTGGGCTTCAAGGATCGTTCCTGCTGGTACAACGCCAGGGGAAGAGGCGCAGCCATAGTGAGAGCAGTAGAAACTACTGAAACTGATCGAGCCTAAATCAGGTGGGTAGTAGTGAATACCAGTCACGGGTTTGTCTAATTTTAAATAAACATCACCAAGATTTGTAAATGTCAGAGGAACTAATGTTTTGAAGTGGACGATGTCGTCATTAATGATGGCCGATGCAGGAACCGCAGGTGAGCAAACTTTTCTGGTTTGAGCTTGAGATGCACTACAGATGCAGAAAATAATCGAAACGATGAATAAAATATTTTTCATAAAAAACCCTTCTTTTGAAATATTTTTCTACAAGGGCGTTTTCGCTGAGTTAAGAGAAATCCTCGAATTTATAGATTTTGACCGAAGAATTTCGCATAAACTGTGTATATCGTGGTCATTAAGCCTTTAATTTATGACAAAGGTCGTGTTTTCAGTCGTCTTCGAGGTCTTGTTGGCAGGGCTTGCCCTTAAGTCTTGCCTCGAATGATCCGATATTAATCTAGTAATATTTGATTTTTTTCATTGGAGAAATAAAATGAGTTCAACAGTTAAAACCATACTTCTTGGTCTTTTCACTTTGGTCAATATGAGTGTATTAGGTATCGGATCATATTGGGTTTATATGTCGACTCTAGGTTATGAGCCACCAACAATTACTGAAGCTAGTTTGCGTGGAGTAGCCAGTCTTCCAGAGCATTTAAATGAAGGTCCGATGGTTTATACTATGGATAAGTTTATTGTGAATTTATCAGGTCAGCCGAAAAGAACAATTCGTATTCAAGTGAATTTAGACATGATGAGTGCAGAATCATTTGAAGGAATTATGGATACTGAAAATCGCGCACGTGCTCGTGATAGTATCGTGAGACTTTTGAATGATAAAACTTTTGATGAGTTAGAAACAATTCAAGGTAAATTATTTTTAAAAGATAAAATTGTTCAGGAAGTAAATCGTGTACTTAAGGTTGGGTTAGTTAAAGACGTTTATTTTACTGATTTTGTAATGAACTAATATTTTTTACTCATAGCCAAATAAAAAAAGGAGCTTGATAGCTCCTTTTTTTATTTGTGATTGTGATTTAAATCTTATTGGCGGCTTTTGTAAACTTTGAATCCGATATAACCAGCAATAGCTAGAAGTAAGAAAACTAAACCGAGGAATAAATTATTATCTAATAAACCTTGTTTGCCTTTGGCTGCCGTTGAAGAGTCTGTTCCATCTTCAGAAGTTAAAAGATCCGCAGGCATCGCTTGACCAACTCCAGCGCCTAACATTTCGTTTGATCCGCGTAGTGGACCTGATTCTGGACGAGAAGTTAAGTCTTTAGCTGCAATCACTTTAAGTGATTGAATCGTTTTCATGAAGTGAGCTGAATGTTTCGAATAAAATTTAGAGTGAGCGCTGAATGTGACCAGAATCGCGATTTTATCTTTGATTGTGGCTAAATAGCGTGTGTAATAGTTCTGAACTTCACTATTTGAATGAAGCGCATCTAACCATTTTTGTTCTCCGACAGAATATTCGCGCGGAGGAATTGTAATCGTAGACATCATTGTTCCACCAGTTTTTAAATTCAACTGGATCGGTTTGCTTAAGTGTTCGTTGTAAGCTTGGAATGTGTCGGGGATACCGGCTTCTTTAGCTGTTAAAATGATTACAGCCTCTTTTGATTCTTGAGGATCTTCTGAACGGCAAACCCACTCAGATTGTTCTGTTTTACATTTCCAGTTATCTTGGATTTCAAAAGAAATATATGCGTTTTTAAATGAACGCGCCTCTGCGATGTTTAACATAAAAATCGGAAGTAAGAAAAATAACGGCATCAGTCTTGTTGAAAATAATCTCATGTTGCATCACCTCGTATTCAGCCTATAGTATACTCATATTAGAAATATAATTCAAAGAGGTATTTATGCTAAATTTTTCTCAGCTCCAGACTTTTGTCATGGTGGTTTCAGAGGGAAGTATGACGGCGGCCGCGGACAAATTATTTCTGACTCAGCCAGCGGTGAGCCAGCAGATGAAAAACTTAGAAGATGAGCTCGATGTAGAACTCATCGTTCGTGGTGCGAAACAAATTAAGACAACGGCTCAAGGTGAGATGTTGTATGAATATGCGAAAAAGATTTTAAGTCTTTCTCAGCAAGCCGAAATCGCCATCAAATCTGTGGGTGCACAGCTTAAAGGTTTACTTCGTATCGGTACTTTAAATTCAATCGGTCTTCATTTGATGAGCCCGGTAGTAAATCGTCTTTTGAAATACAATCCTGATTTTAAAATTAAAGTTGAATACGCGCGCGGTGAAGAGATCATCAAGCAATTTGAAAATGATGAACTTGATGTGATCGTATTACCTGAAACTTTAATCAACTTTAATAAAAATTTATCGCAAGCTCATTCAGAAGTTTTTATGAAAGAAGAAATTTGGTTAGTGGGGCCGGGTAAAGATACTTTCTATCCGACAACGATGAGTATCAAAGAATTAAAAAAAGTTCCTTATGTTCATTTCTCTCATGAGTTTCCTGACTTCGATAAACATCTACACGCAGCTGCTGGTGATTTGCCAGCTGTGTTTGAATCATCGAACGTAGGAACATTAAAGCGAGTTGTGGAAAGTGGATTGGGAGTTGGTTTCTTGCCAGCTCACTCGGTGAAAAAACAAATCCGTGGTGGTCGTTTGAATCGTATTCAGATCACAGATTTTTCATACAATTTAAATATTTTATATATCAGCAAAAAAGATCATGCTTCAAGTGAAACGGCAGAGATTTTATTCCAAGCCTTGATGGGCGATCAACAGCGTAACTAAAGACGAAAAGGTACGCCGTTCTTTTTCCGTGAATATACACGTTTTAAGACGGTGTACGTTTAGAATAAAACTGAACTTGGAAGACCCATGCGAGTCGCAATTACACGCACGATTTCGCTGGCGGTTTCTTCTAAGGCGCGCTCTGTCACATTGAAGACAGGCCAACGGCGATTCTGTTTAAACAGATTCTCGGCGTATTCGATTTCTTGCATGATTTGATTTAACGAAGCGTATTCTCCACCAGAGTCTTGACCGAATTTTTCTAAACGATTTTTTCTGATTCTTTGTAAAGAATGAATATCGATGATTAATCCGATAATTTTTCTTTGATCGATTTTAAATAATTGTTCTGGAAGTGGAGAGCCGATCACTAAAGGAATGTTGGCCACTTTCCAACCTTTGTGGCTTAAGAAAATTGACAGAGGTGTTTTACTGGTTCTACTAATTCCAACAAGCACGATGTCGGCTTTATCAAGTTCTGTAGATGTTTTTCCATCATCGTGACGAACGGTGTATTCGATGGCTTCGATGCGTTTGAAATAAGAATCATCGGTTTGACGTAAAGCTCCTACGCGACTGGCTGATGGAACTCCGAAGAATTCATCTAGTGATCCAATCAATGGGCCTAATAAGTCCGTCGATGGAATTGATTTTTCAGTGCAGACTTCTGCAATTTTTTTACGAATGGCAAGGCCTGCGAACGTGTAGGCGATCATGCCGCGCTTTTCAAAACACTCGTCGATAATTTTTAGAATATTTTCTTCGGAACGTAAATTTTTGCAACGAATGATATTAACTTCTTGAGCGTTGTACTGAACTAAAGCGGCGCGCACCATGGTGGCAGCCGTTTCCCCAGTCCCATCTGAAAGGATGTAAATGTTTTTCTCAGTGGGTGGTTGGGGTGAAGTTTTATCGTCTATCATGTTATAAAGAGTAATCGATTAAAGCTTTTTGTAACGATTCAATTTGAAGTCTATTCCAAGGCTCTGCTTTTTTAGCGAAAAGCACAAAAGCCGTTCCTGGTTGTACGCGCACATAGTGACACGTTAGTTTTGAAGCGTTGAAGAATGTATCGATTTTAATTTTCTTCAAGAAAGCCTGAGCATCTGTCTTGTAGATGCTGAAGATTTTTGATTGTGGTAATGTTAATTCGATTTGCGCTTCAGCGCAGTTATGAAGCTTTCCATTATGAAAAACTTCATTTAATTTTTTTTCATTGAATAATAATCCCATTTCGAAAAAAGGAGCCAAACGGGAAAAGAAAAGATTCCAATTTGGATTGGTATCGTGGAAGTAACCTAAGTTTTCAATAAGTTTAAAATTATCTTCGATTTCGAATTCACTTTTTTCTGAAAGAAAAGAAAAATGTTCGAAAATCATTTCAGGTTCAAAAAGTTTTTCAATTTTTTTAATGATGGATTTAGACATGGTCTCATTATAGAGAAGCTAGTCTTGAGTGTGGACTCTTTTCAGCTTTTGAAAATCGAACTGGATCAATGTCCTAATCCAGTTCGAATAAAAGCTATACGCGGTCGTTACGTACGATTTGATCAAGGATCCCATTCACGAATGAACCAGAATCTTGTGTTCCGAAAATTTTCGCGATTTCGATCGCTTCGTTGATCACGATTTTCGGTTCAAGCGGATTTTGTGCGTGAAGCATTTCGTAAACAGCGCTACGTAAAATATTACGATCAACGGAAGCCATGCGATCAATTTTCCAATGACGGCTGGCTTCTTGGATACGTGTATCGATTTTTTCTTTGTGCTGTTGAACGCCTTTAACTAGAAGCATGGTGTAATCCATGATTTGGTTGTCGATGTTTTTTTCGAACACGGAAACCATATCACGCATTGTTACTTCAGGGGTAAATTCAGTTTGAAACAGGATCTGTAGTGCTAGTTCTCGGGATTTTCGTCTCATCGTTTTTTCTTTTCTGCGTAGTTTCAGTATTAGTCGGTAATGTAGTTTGTTGCGGAATCAGTTGCGGCTGGAAAGCAGGAGCAATAGCCGTTAAAGACATTTGCGGACCTGATGAATCCACCATGTCGACCAATTCATCGCCTTCAAGTTTCTCAACGAAATCTTGAACGTCTTTGAAGGTACGATAAACGCTGGCGAAGCGAATGTAAGCCACGTCATCTAATTGTTTTAATTCAGCCATCAAACGGCGACCTACCACACGAGCAGCGATTTCGCCTTCTCCGCGCGTGATCACCCATGAAGCGATTCGTTCAACCACAGCTTCAAGTTGGCTTAAAGAAACCGGTCGTTTTTGACAGGCGGCTTGAAGACCACGGAGAATTTTTTCTTTGCTGAATGGTTCTCGGCGTCCGTCTTTTTTTATGACGAAAGGATAGTTTAACATGACCGTTTCAAGCGTTGAATAACGAGACTTACACGACAAACATTCACGACGACGGCGGATGCCGCCATCTTTCTGGATGCGCGTATCTAGTACTTTGTCTTCGCTATCTCCGCAAAAAGGGCATTTCATGTAACTTCCAGTGGATATTTATTAATTTCGAGGTCCGAGCTGACAAATTATTTGAGGGTCGAGGTCTGGTCAAATACAGAGTGGGATATTGAAAAATCAACCTGGTATTTCCGCTAGGCGTTAAAAAATAGTGATAGGCACGCTGCCTATTGTTTATTAAAATTTAGACATGAAGCGAAGCACTCTAAAAACAGCCAGCATTCTTATTTTCGCCATTTTAACCACAAGCGTTTCTAGCTATGCCAATGCTCCAAAAGTTGGCAGAAATGCAGCCGCTCGTTACTTCCAGCTTGAAAAAAAGGCCGAGCGCCGTCAGTTGGCAGCGAACGATTCCGATTCATCTTATTCGACGTCATCTTCTTCAAATAGTTCCTTGAAGGATCATTTTATGGCGATTGGATTTGGAACTTTCTCCGATGCGACCGCTTACAATTGGGGTCAGAACGGGAAAGAGCCTAGTGTCGGAAAATGGGGAGCCGATCTAACTTATCGTTTTTCTGAACAAGAATATCTTTTCGATGAGTCCTTCAAGGTCAGTTACAATCAATATAAACCAGCCAGCCAAGATTCAAGTAAAGTCAGTTTACTTTATGCCATCACTTTTCCGGAAGCCTCGTCTAAGTTTCCGCTCTATTTTGGAGCCGCTGGTGGTTTAGGTGTGTATTTAAAACAGGTTGAAGACGAATCTCCGCTGTCTTTTGATTATCAATTGTATTTAGGTCTCAGAGCCTTTAATCTCTTCGACTCTGTAGGAATTTACGTCGAGGGTGGATTGAGAAATCATTTACATATCACTAGCGATGGCCAATTCAACGGAACGTTTCTTTCTTTGGGAACGATATTTAATTTTTAGTTCTGTTTGAACTCGAAGGCATAAGGTTACGCGATGAAGATACATTTCCACATGATCATGAAAATTGTTGATACGTTAGATCAAATCTTCGATGAAAACAGATATGCCGACAAAGTCTTAGAAAAAACATTTAAAGCCAATCGCCAATTAGGTTCTCGTGACCGCAAATTCTTTGCGGAAACGGTTTATGAAGTGGTTCGTCACAATCGTTATTATTCAGAAGTGATGAAGTCGGAAGAAAATTTCGATTTAGTGGTCGCACATTTAATTCGTACGAATGGTGAGTTGCCTGCGTGGGATGAATTTTCTGGATTCGATGTTGAGAAAATTAAAAGCCGTTTAAAATATAAATATGATGATAAAGTTCTTTATTCATTTCCAGATTGGATTGATGAATTAGGAACAAAAGAATTCGGTGCTGAGTGGCCAGCTTTAATGAAAGCTTTAAATCAGCCCGCAAAAGTTTATCTTCGTACCAACACGTTGAAAATTTCTCGTGATCAGTTGCAAGAAGAATTTAAAAAAGAAGATATTCAAACTGAAGTTGTTCCAGGTTTTGATGATTGTTTAGTTTTGCCTGAACGTAAAAATGTTTTTACCACGAACTGTTTTAAAAAAGGTTACTTCGAAGTTCAAGATGCTTCGTCTCAGTTGATTGCACCACTTATGGGTGTGCAACCAGGCAACCGCGTTGTGGATGCTTGTGCTGGTGCCGGTGGTAAAACGCTTCACATGGCGGCGATGATGAAGAACAAAGGCAAAATTATTGCCATGGATATTCATGATTGGAAATTAGGTGAATTAAAAAAACGTGCAGCTCGTGACGGCGTTGATATCATCGAAACGAAAGTGATCGAAGGTTCAAAAACAGTGAAACGTTTAGAAGCTGGTTTTGATCGCGTGTTACTTGATGTGCCTTGTTCTGGTTTGGGTGTTCTTCGTCGTAATCCTGATACAAAATGGAAATTATCAATGGATGAAATCGTTCGTCTAATTGATTTACAAAAAACGATTATCACAGATTATTCTAAAATGTGTAAACCGAATGGTTTTATGGTTTATGCAACTTGCAGTATTTTAAATAGCGAAAACGAAGACCAAGTAAAATGGTTCTTAGATTCAGAAGTCGGTAAAAACTGGACACTGATCAAAGAAGTTCGTATGTGGCCTCATAAAGATGGGCACGACGGATTCTACGGCGCTTTATTGCAACGCAAACCTTAAAATTTCTTTTTAGCTTTAGTTTTAGATTTTTTAAAAGGCTGTTTTTTAACAGTCTTTTTCTTTTTGACGGCTTTCTTTTTTGTTTTAGGAAAAATGCCGATCGTATCTGAATTTTTTAAAGCCAGTAAAACGAGTTTTGATACTAGGTCTTCAAAGTTTTCTAAAGTTTGAGGGATGTACATCCACTTTCCTAAAACTGGATGAGGAACGAATTCTTTAGAGATTTTAAAAAACTCCTCGTGATATTCACGGTGAGTGGGAATCAGAACTCCGTTCCAAATCGGATAGGGGAACGTCTTGTCTTTATAAAAGTTTTGAGTGGGGTCTTCCATGATACAAAAAAGCATTTTGCCATGGCCATACAAAGCCATTCCGCCAAACATATGTTTGATATCGAAATCATCTAAGCGAAATAGTCTTTCGAAATGAGTTAAGAGCTCGAATTTTTCGGAGAAACGTTCAACTTTTCTTTCGAGCTCTGGATGTAACATAGATTAGTAGTGCCAAGGGAATTTAGAGAAATCGCGATCACGTTTTTCAACGAATGAGTCACGTCCTTCACGAGCTTCGTCAGTTCCGTAGGCTAAGCGAGTCGCTTCGCCGGCGAATAATTGTTGCCCCACTAAACCGTCGTCAATGGCATTGAATCCAAATTTTAACATGCGAATCGCCGTTGGAGATTTGGTATTCATTTCGCGAGCCCATTCTAAAGCGACATCTTCTAACTGAGCGTGAGGAACGACTTCGTTCACCATACCCATGTCGAAAGCGTCTTGAGCTGAATAGTTACGACCTAAGAAGAAAATTTCGCGCGCTTTCTTTTGACCGACTTGGCGAGCCAGGTATGCTGATCCATAACCTGAATCGAAGCTGGCAACGTCAGCGTCCGTTTGTTTGAAAACGGCGTGTTCCTTGGAAGCTAATGTTAAATCGCATACGACGTGAAGGGAGTGACCTCCGCCGACGGCCCATCCTGGTACGACGCACATGACAATCTTAGGCATGAAGCGAATCATGCGTTGAACTTCAAGAATATGAAGGCGGCCTAATTTAGCTAAATCCACTTTGTTTAAAGTGCCATCGCCAGTTCCATTGTTGTCGGCGCCTTCGTATTTGTAGCCATCTTTGCCACGAATACGTTGATCGCCACCAGAACAAAATGCCCAGCCCGCATCTTTGGGAGAAGGACCATTGCCTGTTATGATCACAACGCCGACGTCAGCTGAAATACGAGCGTGTTCAAGAGCTAAGTAAAGTTCGTCCACCGTTTTGGGACGGAACGCGTTGCGTACTTCGGGGCGATTGAAGGCGATGCGAACAGTGCCTTGATCTTTCGCGCGATGGTACGTGATGTCGGTGAATTCGAACCCTGGGACTTCGAGCCATTTTTCGGGATTAAAAATTTCTGAGACTTTTTTTGTTGCCATGAAGACTTCTTAGCATTGAAATAATGACATATCAAATTGAATGCAGCTTGTTGAATTGAGGTCCTCATGGTTCATGATTTAAGTCCCTTTATTTTTAAAATTACAGATTCTTTCGGGCCACGTTGGTACGGCTTTTCTTACATGTTGGGATTTGTTTGTGCCTATTTTATCGTATCTTGGTTAGTTAAAAGACAACAAGCCGGTCTGACATCGGAAATGGTTTCTGATTTCATCACTTACTGTGCATTTGGAACAATGATCGGTGGCCGTTTAGGTTACTGTATATTTTATGATCCTGAGCTTTTATGGTCAACAAGCTGGAATTTTCCATTCTGGAAAGCTTTAGCTGTGAACGAAGGTGGTATGGCCAGTCACGGCGGTATCATCGGTATCGTGATTGCCTGTTGGATGTACGGAAGAAAGTATCGTGTAAATTGGATTTATCTTTTAGACGTGATTTCTATCGTGGGTCCGGTTGGAGTTTTATATGGTCGTATTGCCAATTTCATTAATGGTGAATTAGTAGGTCGTATCGCTCCAGCTGATTTTCCTTACGGTGTGAAGTTTCCAACGGATATTTTAAATTGGCCGGGTTATGACTTTGATCGTTTATCGACATTGTCTCCGGTGGTAGAAAAAGTCAACGTGACTGGATCTCAGTGGTTAGTGTGGATTGGATCTTTCAGATCAAATCAAACATCGCGTGATGAAGTGTACAACACTTTAAATAAAATCGTTGCTGAAATTCAAACGGGTAACAGCGGAGTTAAAGAGGCTATTGCCCCACTTTTGGATTACCGTTATCCTTCGCAATTATTTGCCGCAGTGACTGAAGGTCTTATCACGTTCAGTGTTCTTTTCTTCTTAGCTCGTAAATCTCGTAATCCTGGATTTATCGCAGGAGCCTTTATTATTTGTTACGCCGTCATGAGAACATTCAACGAAATGTTCCGTATGCCTGATTTGCAAATCGGTTTCCAATTGTTCGGTTTAACACGCGGACAATGGTTAAGTATCGTGATGTTGTTTGTCGGTATCGTGATGATGATTTACTGGAGAAGCACTCAGTCTCAAGTGGTTCATGGATGGTTACGCGGCGAAAATGTGAAACTAGGAAACCGTAAATTAAGATAGGATTTCAAGATGCGCGGATGGATCAATACTTTATTAGTTGTAGGCGTGGTTTCAATTTTGTCTTTAACGACAGCGTTGGCTACGGATAAAAAGAAAAATAAAGAACATCGTCATCATCACGCTCATTCACATGGTGCGGGTAAGATGTCGATGGCTTTTGATGGTTTAAAAGGTCGTATTGAATTAGAAATCGCTGCGGACAGTATTTTAGGTTTCGAACACGAGGCCAAATCAGATGCAAATAAAGCGACTTTGGCTGCTGCCGTCAAGAATTTCCAAAATGATTTTGGTAAAATGGTTCAGTTTGATGCTGCTTCTGAATGTCTTTTAACAGCCGATAAGGTTGAGCAAAAAATCGAAGATAAAAAATCAAAACATTCTGATTTTAAAGCTTCGTACAATGTGGAATGTAAAAAAACAATTCTGAATACAACGATTAAATTTAACTTTGCTCAGTATCAAAATATTCATGATTTAGATGTGACGATCTTAGTCGATCAGTTGCAGAAGAATATCGAAGTATCGAACAAGGAAAGTTCAATTCTTCTTAAATGAGTTCGTTTATCGAGGTTAACAATCTTAAGTTTACGTTTTCGAATACAACGAAACAGTTGCTCAATATCTCTGATTTAAAAATCGAGCAAGGTGAGAAAATATTTTTACACGGTCCCAGCGGCTGCGGCAAAAGTACTTTCTTGGAAATTGTTTCTGGAGTTTTAAATTTTGATCAGGGCGATGTATCAATCGATCAACAGTCTTTAGTTAAAATGAGTCCCAGTGAAAAAGATCAGTTCAGATCTAAAAATATTGGCTATATCTTTCAAAATTTTAATCTGCTTCCTTACTTGAATATTTTTGAGAACATCACTTTGCCATTGCATTTAAACGGTAAAATTAAAGAAGCAAAAAATATTCAAACCGAAGTAGAGGCGATTTGTAAGAAATTGGGTATCGCTGAACTATTGAATCAAAATGTAGGACAACTTTCGGTCGGACAGCAACAGCGTGTTGCGGTGGCTCGTGCTCTAGTTAGTCAACCTAAGTTGATTTTAGCTGATGAGCCAACCAGTGCTTTGGATTTCGATCACCGTGATAAATTTTTAAAATTATTATTTGAAATTTGTACTGAAAAAAAGATCACGCTTATTTTTGTAAGCCATGATCATTCATTAAAAACATTATTTGATCGCTCGATTGCATTTAACGATATCAACAAGGCGGGCTTATGATTTTTCTAAAGCTGGCATTAAAATCGATTCGCAATCGTATGTTCACCACGACGTTGACAGTGATCTCGATCGCGCTCAGCGTGACGTTATTGTTGTCGGTTGAAAGAACACGCCGTGTGGCTCGTGACGGCTTTACCAATGCCATCAGCCAAACGGATTTGATCGTTGGGGCTCGTACCGGTCCTTTGAATTTGATTCTTTATACTGTGTTTAATATGGGAAATGCTTCGAATAACATTTCTTGGAAAAGTTATGAAGATTTAAAAAAGAATGAATCTATTGAATGGACTATCCCGTATTCTTTGGGGGACAGTCATCGTGGTTTCCGTGTCATAGGAACGGATCAAAACTTTTATCAGCACTATCAATTTCGTGGTGATCGTAAGGTGGAATTCGCAGACGGAGTTCCAGCTTTAGGTATTTTCGATGTAGTCGTTGGCTCTGAAGTTCAAAGAAAATTGAATTATAAAATGGGTGATCAAGTTGTCGTAACCCACGGTGTGACTAAAGGTGAAGGTATTCAAAAGCATGATGATAAGCCATTTAAGATCACAGGTATTTTAAAATCAACCGGCACAGCGATCGATCAGACCGTTTACATTTCATTATATGGAATGGAAGCTATCCACATGGATTGGAAAAATGGGATTGCTCCAACGGCTGCGACAGCGACCAAGCAAGATAGCATCACGAAGGAAAGTCTTCATGTCGGACAAATCACAGCCTTCTTCTTAAAAACGAAGTCACGCATTCAAACCTTAAGCTTACAAAGATCAATCAACGAATACGATGAAGAGCCTTTAATGGCGATTATTCCGGGAGCCACACTCTCTGATTTATGGAATGGCTTAGGACAGATCGAAATGGTTCTGCAAATTATTTCAGTGATGGTTTTGGCGATTGGTTTAGTAGCGATGCTCAGTTCGCTTTTGGCCGGACTTAATGAAAGACGTCGTGAGATGTCTATCTTAAGATCGATCGGAGCACGGCCGATGCAAATAGCATCATTACTTGTTTTCGAAAGTGCGGTTTTAACGGCGATTGGATTGACGTTGGGATTAGCTTTAGAATTTATCGTATTTTATTTCTTAGCGGGCTGGTTGGAAACAACTTTCGGATTCTACTTTGT
This sequence comes from uncultured Bdellovibrio sp., assembly GCA_964645745.1. Classification (GTDB taxonomy): domain Bacteria; phylum Bdellovibrionota; class Bdellovibrionia; order Bdellovibrionales; family Bdellovibrionaceae; genus Pseudobdellovibrio. The sequence goes on along the minus strand of CAZXZW010000013.1, from coordinate 11,640 downwards.
CGGTGCCGCCATCACGTACACCGAAGTGATTTATCTAGCGATTATTTTAGTCTCTGGAATCTTGATTGGCTTGATCCCTGCGATTAAATCCGCAAGGACCGCACTAAAAGATGGATTAACAATTAAGGTTTAATCTTTTTCGAGAAATAAAATTTATAACTAGGCCAGCCGATCGCGATGATCACTAGTCCAATCATGGATTCTTTCGGGCTGGTCATTAAAGTATTCACTAATAATAATCCTGCACAGCCTACGAAGATAATGGGAATAATCGGGTAGCCCCAAACTTTATACGCGCGCTCGGCATTCGGAAGCTTCTTCCTGAAAATCCAAACACTGATTCCACATAAAGCATAGAATAACCATCCGGCAAATACCACGTAATCTGTTAACTGATCGAATGATCCAGATAAAGCTAAGATGATGGCGATAATGCCTTGAACGATCACTGAATAAATAGGTGATTTAGTTTGCGGATGAACTTCAGATAATTTATCAAAGAACACGCCATCTTTCGACATTGCATAAGGAATACGAGACGAAGACATGATCGATCCGTTCATCGCGCCTAAAGCCGAAATAGTCATGGCTACAGATAAGAATAAAATTCCAATTTCACCTAAGAAAGTCATCGCTGTTTTTGCAGCCACAGGTAAGGCTGTTGGATTTAATTTAGAATTAGCAGATAAGATCTCATCAAAAGGTAAGGCATAGAAATAAGAAAGATTTACTAAGCTGTACACCGCTAAGATGATCAACATACCGATTACTAACGCACGAGGAACGTTCTTAGCGCTATCACGAACTTCTCCGGCTAACATGGGGAGGTTGTTCGAGCCATCGTAAGCCCATAAAGCTGCAAGAACTGCAGTTCCGAAAAAGCTCCAGCCTTTCCAGTTAGTGCCAAGACTAGTAAATTCGATCGGAGCACCAACGCGCTGACTGATAAAAAGGGCGCCGTAGATGATCGTAAAAATAATTAAAACTTTAATCGCTGTTAAAAAGACATTTAATTTTCCGCCGAAAGAAACGCTTAAACAATTTAAGCCACTGAATAAAATAACTAAACCGACGGCGATCCATTTAATAGTTTGCGGATCATTAAAGTGTAAAATCAAATTCATGAAAGTTGCAGTTCCCACCGCATAGGCGGCGATAGATCCCGGAGACCCGATCCAAAATCTCATCCAGCCAAACAAGAATCCAACGGTATTTCCGTAGGCCTCTTTTAAGTAGACGTATTCGCCTCCGGCCTTAGGAAATAAAGACCCTAATTCTCCGTAAGTCAGAGCTCCTGTTAGAGAAAGGATGCCGGCCACGATCCAAGCCGCCATAACAACAGCCTCTGAGCCTACCGTATTGGCCATAATAGCCGTTTTGAGGAAAACGCCCGTTCCGATGATGGTACCCACCACAATAGCGACCGCTTCTTTTAACCCAAGACCCACTTGTAAATTTTTGTCTGTATTCATAGTTATATTAGATAGTTAATCAATGTGACTGTCAAACGGGCTGTCTAGGTCGTAGACACTCATGAACAAAATGTCTGTCAGGAAAATAACATCTGGAAAAAAGCTCACAAAAAGTTTACAAACTCTCTAACAACAAAACCGAAATGAACGGGGAGTTCAATCATGAAAAAAATCGTAGGCCTTTTTGCATTAGTATTAGCGACTTCAATCACGTCACAAGCCTGCCAACAGTACGAAGCTCAGTTCATCGGTAAAGTTGTTAAATCAGAAAAAGTATCAGCTGATACTTGCGCAGTAGAAATTAGCTACAGCTCGTTTAATTCATCAATCATGTGTCCATTAGATATCTCAGACGTTGAAAGCAAATCAGTTTTAACATCACAATGTGATAAAGCAGCTGGTTCAACGATCTCTGGAATCTTAGTTGATGACGGTTCACAATTGTACGTTGAGTAATTTTAAAATTTAAATTTCCGATCCTGTGTTGTTGTAAGCCACCTGAGTCAGGTGGCTTTTTTATTTGAATCTGTGTCTTAAAAACTACTTAATTGTTACTTTTAAGTATTTTTCAGCTTTAACTGATGTTGATCCTAGAATGCTTGTTACTCCAGAACGCTTTGCGATAATCGAAACTTCGATCACGTTGCCAGCTTGTAAAGCTGATTGAGAAACTTGAGCGTATCCGATGATATCAGATAATTTTGCAGTCATGTTCACAGTTTTTAAGTTCGCACGTGTGAATGATTTTGTATTTAATGGCTTACTTGTTCCATCCGCTTTAACTAAGTCTAAGTAGATCGCGTATGTCGTGTTGATGTCCGCGAAGTCTTTCGTTAAATCTGTGATCACGATCGAAGAATCTAAACCGTTACCGATTAATGTTGCACCTAAGTTTGCGCCTTTTTTCAATTCAGCGATGTCTGCTTGTTGAACAACGGCATTTGGATCGTAGATTTCTAATTCTACTACTAATACACCTGATTTAACAGATTGTTGTTTGATTCTGTATGTGTAGATCGCACTTACAACATCTAAACGAACTTGTGGTTGAGTTTTGCTTGTTGAGATCAATTTAAAGTTTAAAACTTCTTGTTCAGCTGGTTGTAAAATAGCTGTTAATGGGAAAACTACGGCTACGTTGAAACGAGCTTGGTGATCGAAGTTTTTTACTGTTTGAGTATCGATACATTGTTGCTCTGGACGGTATTTTGTAATTTGCTTAGCCACTGTTTCTTCACGGTAGCGAGTTTCTTGTCTGTAACGTGTTTCTTCACGATACTGAGTTTCTTGACGGTATTTAGTGACTTGAACTTGGTAAGGAACTTGGACGTAGTTGCATTCTTCGCCTGGTACTAAGATGTTTTGACAAACTTTTTTGTCACGACATTGCTGTCCGCTTGGAGTTAAGTAACATTCCTGTTCAATGTGACAAACATTTTTAGTTTGGTTTACTGAATGACATTGTTTTTCTTGGCGGTACCGAGTTTCCCAAACTGTATACGGGACATTAACTGTATAAGGCACATTCACTGTGTAAGGGATATCGACTGTGTAGGCTACGTTTTCAGTTACATAAACTGTTTCGTAGTAAGGAACATCTACGATACCGTACTGAGCACAGTATTGAGTTGTCTTGAAGAAGTTTTGCGTTAAGAAGTCGTTGGCCACAGCGGCTGTTGAAGACGTTCTTGTGATTTGCAGCGAGGTTTTCTCAGCTGGCGCGCTTTGCGCTGATAGATTAAGCGATACGATCATCGCTAAAGTGAATGCACATTTGCTTAAAAAATTCATTTGGTTCATTTTGCCCCCGGTTTATTTGTACGAGTCCAGGTAAAGCAATCGCTAGGCCATCGCATTATATCGTCAATAAGTAGCCTTGTGGGACCAGTTGTGATAATTTAGAGTAAACATTTTACATTCGAGATCATTATGGAATTTACACAAGTTAGCTCGATTCAGTACGCCGGAACTATTTGTTTTGTTTTGGCTATTTTACATACATTCTCTGTTAAGTTTTTTCAAAAACAAGCGCATCGTTTCGCTGAAGGTTCTGTCGGTGAGAATTTTTTTCATTTCTTAGGTGAAGTGGAAGTGGTCTTTGGTATTTGGGCCGCAGTTTTTATTTCGGCCTATGCTTTAATGGATAGCTCAGCTTCGGCGGTAGAATATTTAGAAACTCGTAGTTTTACGGAACCTTTATTAGTTTTTGCTTTGATGGCGGTCTGTGCCTCTAAACCTATTTTGAATTTTGCAACATCTATCATTGATGGATTGTCTCGCTTGCTTCCGGTGAATAAAAACTTAGGGTTTTATATTTCAGCCTTAGTAGTTGGACCTATTTTAGGTAGTTTTATTACAGAGCCAGCTGCGATGACCGTGACCGCTTTAGTTTTATTAAACCGTTTATACACGCAAGGTATCTCGTTAAAATTAAAATATGCCACTTTAGGTTTGTTATTCGTGAATGTATCCATTGGCGGAACGCTGACGTCCTTTGCCGCGCCTCCGGTGTTGATGGTAGCTGCTAAATGGAACTGGGATATGATATACATGTTGACGCATTTTGGCTGGAAAGCATTTATCGCGATTCTGATTTCAACTGTTTTTGTAGCGGTTAAGTTTAGTAAAGAAATTTCAGCCTTACCAACTCCGCAAAAAACAGAAATGGAAAAAGGTCGTGCGATTCCTATGTGGGTCACGGGTCTTCATTTATTGTTTTTATTTTTGATCGTATTGAATCACCATCACAGCGTGGTGTTTATGGCTTTCTTCCTGTTCTTCCTAGGTTTGACCGCTGTTACAGAGGAATATCAATCGCCTGTGAATCTTAAGGGGCCTTTGTTAGTAGCCTTCTTCTTAGGTGGATTAGTTGTTCTAGGTGGAATGCAAGGTTGGTGGTTAGCTCAAGTGTTATCGAAACTAGGGGCGCTGTCTTTATATATCGGAGCCGCCAGTTTAACAGCCGTCACTGATAACGCCGCAATCACGTACTTAGGATCACAAGTCGCAGGTCTTTCAGATGTTTCGAAATATGCTTTAGTCGCAGGTAGTGTTGTCGGTGGAGGTTTGACGGTGATCGCTAATGCTCCAAACCCAGCTGGTTATAGTATTTTAAATCCTACTTTTGGAAGTAGCGGTATCTCGGCTTGGAATTTATTTAAAAGTGCATTGATTCCTACGTTGGTCGCAGCGTTAGCTTTTTGGGTGTTGTAGTATGTCAGATTCATTTTTAAAACGAACTTTTGAATTAACAAAACTTTCAGTCAAAGTGGGATTGAAAGAATTAAAATCTGGAGATTTAAAATCTCGCATTGAACAAGCTAAGATGATTACAGAAACATTATCACAGCTTAAAGGTGCAGCCATGAAGGCTGGACAGATGTTAAGTATTGAGCTGGATGATTATTTTCCTCCAGAGGCTGTGCAGATCATTAGTCAGCTTCAAAACAAGGGAACCGAAGTCGATTTCAAAGTCGTTGAAGCCACTTTGAAAAAAGAACTCGGTCTAGATAAATTTAAAAAATTAGAAAATATTGTTCAAAAGCCCATGGCATCAGCCAGCATCGCGCAAATTCATTTAGCGGAATATAAAAATGAAAAAGTCGTTTTGAAAGTCCAGCACCCCGGTGTGGCGAAATCGATTAATTCCGATGTCGCGTTAATTAAAAAAGTGGCGCAAAGTTTCTGCGCACTGACGAATCGTAAAATGAATTTAAATCCCTTATTCGCAGAAATGAAATCCGTTCTAAATCAAGAAGTGGATTTTGAACAAGAAGTCGAATATTTAAAAAAATACCGTAAACATATTTTATCGATCAGCAACGATAAGGAAAGATACCATTCTCCGGAACCTTACACGGCCATGAGCACGAAAAAAGTGATCACGATGTCCTGGGAAGAGGGTCTAAGTATAAATGATTGGCTTCAAACTAACCCAAGTCAGAAGAAAAAAGAAAAATTAGCTCACTTAGTTTTAAATCTTTACTGTCATGAGTTTTATCACTGGGGCTTAGTGCAAACCGATCCTAACTTTGCGAACTTCTTAGTTCGTGAAGAAGATGGTGATATCGGTTTAGTCTTATTAGATTTCGGAGCTACACGTGAATACGATAAAGAATTCAGAACGCAGTATTTGAATCTAATTAAAAATGTTCATGCGCTTAAAACGGCAAAAGATCAAGAAGCGCAAAAAGCAGAAATCGTCAGAATCGGTGTTGAATTTAATTTGATTGATAAAAGAGAAGGCCCAGAAGCTAAAGATCTTTTTGTCGAAATTTTAAATTTAGCCGTAGAGCCTTTTTTTGCATCTGAAAAAAATAATAAATTTAGTTTTGGTAATCAAGAATACAACCGTCGCGCCAAAGAAAGTATTCGTATTTTCGTCAGCAGCCTCAAGTATTCAGCGCCGCCCCACAGACTGTTGTTCTTGCATAGAAAGCTGGGCGGGATTTCCTCTTTGCTTCGTCGCTTGGATGTTGATTTGGAATTATCGCGTTACTGGCACGTTATGTTTAAAGAGTCGAACTAAGATAAGTGCTAAGATTGAAATCCCTGCGGCCCCTAGATAAGCGGCTCCAGGGAAATAAATCGGAGCACTTTGATCCGTGAAACGCACAAACAAGAAAGTATAAATCAAAGGAGCGATCGCAGCTCCGAGACTAGCTAAGGAAACGAGACTTCCTTGAAGTTCTCCTTGTTCATTGGCCGGTACATGTTTTGAGATCATGGACTGCAGTGAAGGTGTGGCTACGCCAGATAAGGCGAAGAACATGACGATCGGGTACATCATCCAACCAGACGTGGCTAATCCGAAAAGCGCAAAGCTGATAATAAAAATAATAACTCCAAAATTTAAAGATCTGTACTCTCCAAATCTAGGAATGAAAAAACGCGTGAAAAAACCTTGAGACAGAGCGATCATAATGCCGACGAAGGATAAAGAAAGTCCGACTTCCCAAGAAGACCAGTTAAACTTGAGTTCCGTATATAAAGTCCAATTGACGGGATGTACGTCTCCGGCCAATAAAATTAAAAAGTAAATATAAACTAAAAGTGCGAATGAGGACGGTTTTAAAATTTTGATAATCGATTTGAATGGATTTAAATTTTTCCAAGAAATCTGGCGACGTTGATCTTCGGGTAAAGATTCTGGAAGGACAAAAAGACCGAAAATAAAATTCAGAATATTTAATCCCGCAGCCAATAAAAATGGAGTTTCTGGTCCGAGGTTATGAGCTAAGCCACCTAAAAGAGGGCCGGCAATAAAACCTAAACCCCAAGCGGCTCCGATCAGTCCAAAGTTGCTTGAACGCGTTTCATCCGTACTGATGTCGGCCATGTATGAAGAGGCCACCGTCATGCTGGCTCCTGTTAAACCTGAAATAATGCGTCCTAAGAAAAGCAGGGATAAGGTGGGGGCATAGGCCATAAAGATGTAATCAAGACCCGCGCCAAGTAAGGAGATAAGCAAAATGAGACGGCGACCGTAGCGATCTGATAAAGAACCAAGAATAGGGGATGCAATAAATTGCATAGAGGCATAGGCCGCTATAAAATACCCGAAATACTGCGAAACCATGTTAGAATCAGTAGTGAAGCGTCTGAGGATGTCGGGCATAACCGGAATGAGCAAACCGATGCCAATAGCGTCTAACAGGATGGTTGTAAAGATAAACCAAATCTTATTTTTTGTGTTCATAACACTAAGATACGTTTGACGGCCTTGTCTCGGCAAGCGTAACGTTATGACATAACGTATTTTTGAAGGAGCCTATCTATGATGATCGTAAAAACTCATAAAGTATTAATGATGGTTGTTGTCTCTTTAGTGATTTCATCTTGTAACAAAGTTGTTGATGAAAACTACACGATTGATACGAATGATGAAATGGCTCAGATGTTGGGCGATAGCTTAGTTGCGATCGATGAGTCAGGCGGAAATGCGAACGGCGATATTGCTCAATTTAATCCGACTGGATATGAAAAAGCTTTTGCTCGTTTAAGTCATAGCGACAGTGTTTTGTCTCAAGTAGCCAATCAAGATATTTCAAATTTATTTATTTCAAGAAGTTACGCCGCTCCTTCATGTAGCGCAGCTCCGTTTATTTGTAATACAGCAACAGGTGTTGCTGTACGTTCATTTAGCGATTGTACTGTAGCTGGTTCAGGAACGGCTAGCGGATCAGTCGTTTTAACTTTTACAGGAAGTAATGCTGGAAATTGCAGAATTCCTTTAGCGAATGATAAAGTGACACGCTCTCCAAGTTACCAAATTAAAGGGATTCGCGGAGCTGTCTTTAAAGTTTCCTCATTATCAACAGGTCAGTCTTTGACTCGTATCAATGCAACCTCGTTTAATTTTGCTAGCAATGGGATCCGTCGTACATTCACGACAGCCAGTGATAAAATTGTTTTAGATATGACGACTTTAACAGGAAGTCCTATCTCTGTTATTGGAACGACTCGTGGTGCGCCTAGAATTTTAAGTGGTGGTACGCTAATTATCATTGATAACTTAACATCTGTGAGCTGTACTATGTCTCATAACAATGTGTCTTGGACTTCAGGATGTAATTGTCCTACTGCGGGATCTTGGGTAGGAAGTTGTTCTGATGGAACAACTTTACAAGTTGTCTACGGCAGCACTTGCGGTTTAGCGACGTTAACTAAAGGTTCGGAAGTAAGACCAGTAACGATGGATCGTTGCCAGCCTTAATCCTCAAGTTATCTTGTGACTTGAAAATTCATATCGAAGAACGGCTCTTTTGGTAATCCAACACATTTAGCGTTGATATCAAATCCGTTACTTCTCGCTGCAGATTTAAATGTAATAAAGTTGAAATCAATCGCATAGGCCCCATTTACACGAAGTGGGTTCACCCATCCATCACCTAAGTAAGAGTGAATCGAGCTTGAAGTGAATTCATAAGAATTAAATCCAATGGTATCTTGAGAGATCTGCATGATCTCAGATAAATGAACATCTCCTGAAGCAAAAACCACCGGAGTTGTCATAGCCTTGATTTCATCAATGAATGTTTTGAATTCAACGGGATGATTTTGCTCTAATGATTCAACGAAAGTCATTTTAGCGCCATTGAAGAACTGATTTCCATTGATGATCCACGAAGGTGTGTTGTCTTTTTTAAGATTATCGATCAACCAGCGGTGCTGAGATTCTCCCCAGTGCCCGAAAGGTTCTGGAGTGACCGCAGATTCTTTATTATTTTGACGGAAAGTACGATCATCCATAAAAAAGAACTTTTGTCCAAACGCGGTTAATAAACTTGAAGTTCCACCAGGGCCCATCGTCCAAGATGTGTTGCCTGAAGTGAGTTCCGGTCCGAAGAAAGCCCCTTTGAAAAGACGAGTGGCTGCATCTTTACCGATGAAGTTTTTATCTCCATCGTTTGTTCCAAAATCATGGTCATCCCAAGTAGCAAAAACCGGTTTCAAATTATACCAGTGGTATAGTGGAATACGTTTAAATGTATCAACGTAACGTTGCCAAATATCCATTTCAGTGGCTTTTTGACGTTCGACTAAATTTTTATCGTCAACGTAAACCACGTCACCCGTGATCGCGATGAAATCTACGTTTTCATTTTTTAAACGATTCCACATTGGATCAATCACATCATTAAAACGGTAGTCATCCGCCATACAAGATACTAAAGCAAATTCAGGATTTGCTTTAGACAAATCTAAAGATTGGAATGAACGTTCGTCTACGATGGAGCGTGATCCCGAAGTGGCTGAGATATCAACGATTTGTAGTTTATAATTTTTTGAAGGTGTTAAACCTGAAACTTTAATTTTGTCGATGTTGTAAAAGAAAGGTCCTTTAACTGTTTCGTATTTTTCAACAGTCAGTTTAGCACCTAAGCTATCAGTGACTTCGTAAGTGTAATTTTTTAAACGAGGAGCGAAGATATTAATTAAAGTTTCTTGATCTGTTGTAGGGCCTTGAATGATAGATAAGAAACCTGTTTTCATTCCAGCAGTAGGAAGAACTTCTTTTACATTTTTAGTTTGCACAGGCGTTGATGAGTTATCATCTTTAGGGCCGCAGCCTGATAAGTAATGAAGAACAGGAAGGCTGGCGAATGCTTGTAATAATTGACGTCTTTGAAACTTCATAAAACCCCTCTTTTTATGCGTGTCTGATACGTATTTTTGGTTGTGAGGAGTATCTGAGGACACCTGAATAGAGTCACCTGGAAAATTGCACTTTGCGCGACGTGAGATCTTGTGCAAAGACTCTAGTTTTGTGTAAGATGAAGAAATGAGAATACTTATAACAGGCGCCACAGGTTTATTAGGAAAAAAGCTACTGATTGATTTGCTCAAAAAGGGGCATACTGTTGTAGGAATGGCTCGGGATAAAAGTAAGATCATCGAGCTTCCAGAAAAGCAGACCTATTCATGGGATGCTTTAAGTGATCAAGAGTTCCCTTTGGAAGCTTTAAAACAATGTGATGCTGTTATTCATTTAGCAGGCGAACCTGTTGCGGCTCAAAGATGGAATGACCAAGTTAAAAAAAGTATTCTGGATTCGCGTATCATTGGTACGCAAAAAATGATTTCAGCATTTAAAAAGTTAAAAGAGAATGAACGACCTTCTGTTTTTATATCTGGCAGCGCCATTGGTTTTTATGGGGATCAAGGTGAAAAGAATTTAACCGAAACTTCGGCCGTGGGAACGGACTTCTTAGCGGATGTAGTTCAGAAATGGGAAGTTGAGGCATATAAGGCTGAAGTTTTGGGAATTCGCACTGTGATTCTAAGAACAGGAATTGTGCTCGCGCGTTCGGGTGGAGCTTTGGAAAAGATGCCTCCATTGGTTATCGGCAGCGGCAATAACTACATGAGCTGGATTCATATTCAAGATTGGGTGAATTTTACTATTCAGGCGATTGAAAATTCAAAATCACAGGGAATTTATAATTTAGTTTCTCCACATCCGGTTACGCAAACCATCTTTATTAAAGACTTAGCGGCAGAACGACAAGTCCCTTTTGTGATGAGCGTACCTCAATTTATCGTTTCAACCGCAATGGGAGAAATGGCGCAAGTTCTGTTGGCTTCGCAAAAAGTAAAGCCTTCGAAAATGTTAGATGAGGGATTCAAGTTTCAATTCCCTCAATTGAAAGAGGCCTTTAAAGATATTTATCAAAGTGAAGATTACCTAACTCAAGATTTTACAGTCTCTCAATTTGTGCCAGATAATATTGAAAACGTATTTTCTTTTTTTAGCGCTGCTAAAAATCTAGAAGAAATCACACCAGATTTTTTAAATTTTAAAATAAAAGATATGTCATCTGCTGAAATTGGAAAAGACACTATCATTAATTATAAATTGAAAATTCATGGAATTCCAGCCAGCTGGCAAACTCAAATCACGGAGTGGGTGCCGTTAAAAATGTTTGTCGATAATCAGAACAAAGGTCCTTATACTTTGTGGCATCATACTCATACCTTTACACCACTGGAAAAGGGGACTTTAATTGAAGATCGTATTAAATACAAAGTTCCTGGTCATCTTGTAGGGCTTTTAGCTTTAGGTTCTTTTATTCGCAAAGATGTCAGTCAAATATTCCGTCATCGCGTGCAAACGATTAAACGTAAATTCAGTGAATGATAAAATTTATTATTATTCTTTTTTTATCTCAAGTCGGGTGGGCTAAAACCGGGAAAGTTGTTAGTCATAAGACTAAATTAACCGGGTATTACCCTGATGATTCTGCTTTAGAGGGTGGATTCAAAGATCGTTACGGTCAGAAATTAAATACACTTCAAGATTTCTTGGCGGGTAAAGTGCCTTACGTGTCATTGGCTATGGATTATAAAGAAGAGATGGGGAAATATATGAAAACTTATTTTTGTATTCCTCAGCTAGATAAAAATTACGCCAAAGAAATGACGAAAGAAGTTAGAAAAAAATATCAAGGCCACATTCTTTTTAAGGCAGTCGATACCGGTGGTGCTTTTGTTAATAAAAAATGGAAGAAGATGGATATCTGTGTGAAAGATAAGAAAGCTTCCTATGATGAACGGTTAAATATTAAAACTGCGATTCACGATTGCAATCAGCTAGCTCAATCGATTAAAGAGTAATTAACCTAATTTTCAGTTGGCTTTCATTCTCAATCTGTTTGCATTCTCACTC
>CAZXZW010000012.1:0-39873 GCA_964645745.1 uncultured Bdellovibrio sp. | reverse complement strand
TTCTGACTCCAGCGGCGAACGGGATGAAAGGTGCGATTGGTAAAACTTTAGAGCTTATGTCTAAAACTCCCAACTCTTTTTATCCTTCACAATTTTTAAATGAAAATAATCCCGCAATTCACAGAGCGACAACTGCCTTAGAGATTTGGAATGATACCGATGGTAAAGTAGACATCGTGATTTCAGGTGTGGGAACGGGTGGAACAATCACCGGTGTAGGTGAAGTTTTAAAACAAAAAAATCCAAATATTAAAATGATCGCGGTTGAGCCGGCTGAATCTCCAGTTTTAAGTGGCGGTAAACCCGGTCCTCATAAAATCCAAGGATTGGGCGCTGGTTTTATCCCTGGGATCTTAAATACCAAAGTGATTGATGAAGTGGTTCAAGTGAGCAGTGAAGAATCTTTCAAAACAGCTAAGGAAATCATCAAAAAAGAGGGGATACCTGTTGGTATTTCATCAGGAGCCGCCGTGTTTGCAGCGTTAAAAGTCGCTAACCGTCCCGAGAATATTGATAAGAAAATTGTGGTGATTATTCCAAGTTACACAGAACGCTATTTGTCGACTTTATTAGCAGAAGAGGAAAGAAAAACCGCAGCCTCTTTGCCGGTCGAAACCGTTTCTGATGAGTGGTTAGCCAAAGTCACCAACGGCTAAGCTAAATCTTGACCTAATATACCGATTTTATTAATGTTCATGTAAAAACAACTCAAGGAGAATACATGGACATGGCCCCATACTTTTTGATTTCCCCAATTATTGCGGGAGTCATAGGTTTAATTATCGCAGTGATTTTATATTTCAGAGTAAAATCTCAGCCATCTGGAAACGAAACAATGAATCGTATCGCAGGATACATTCGTGAAGGCTCTATGGCTTTCCTTGTTCGTGAATACAAAGTTTTAGCCATCTACTGTGTAGTTGTTGGTGCCGCTTTATTCTATGCTTTAGGTAGCGTTGCTGCATTGTGGTTTATCATCGGTGCGGTTCTTTCTTTATTCGCAGGTTTCGTTGGTATGAAAGCCGCAACTTTCGCGAACGTAAGAACAACTCAAGCTGCTGCTTCTTCTACTAAAGGAAACGCGTTACTAGTTGCACTTGATGGTGGAGCGGTCATGGGTCTTTGTGTTGCGGGTCTTGGTTTAATCGGTCTTGGTGCTGTTTATTATTTCTATCAAACACATGAACACTTAGGAACAATTCTTCACTCATTCGCAGTAGGAGCTTCATCGATCGCATTATTTGCTCGTATCGGTGGTGGTATCTACACTAAAGCGGCTGACGTTGGGGCAGATATTGCTGGTAAAGTTGTAGAAAACATTCCTGAAGACGATCCTCGTAATCCAGGTGTTATCGCGGATAACGTGGGTGACAACGTAGGTGACGTTGCTGGTATGGGCGCGGACATTTACGAATCAATGGTTGCAGCTATCGTTTCAGCAATGGCGATCGCTTTAACAATTGAAGCAACTGATCTTCCAAAATTATTTACAGATTCTGCAGCTCAGCCTGAAATTTCTCGTTGGATGGCGGTTTCTTTACCTCTAGTTTTATCAGCTTTAGGTATGATCATTTCTATCATCGTTATTTTCATGGCGCGCGCTTTGAAAAATTCTAAACCAGCAACGGTTTTACGTGCCTCTTTAATGTTACCTCCGGTTCTTTTAACGGCGGTATCTTATATCGCGATGCCGATGTTTGGTCTTTCTCAAAATATCACTTGGGCTTTAGCTGCCGGTGCATTCGGTGGAGCCTTAATCGGTTTAGTTACTGAATACTACACAGCGATGAAACCAATTCGTTTAGTTGCTGAAGCAGCTCAAACGGGAGCAGGAACAGGAGTTATCCGTGGTCTTGCAGTAGGTATGGAATCAGTAGCTCTTCCAACGTTAATCGTTGTGATCGCAGCTTACGTAGCTGATCAATGTTTAGGTTTATACGGTATCGCATTAGCGGCTGTTGGTATGTTGGCAGGAACTGCGGTTGTTATGACAGTTGATGCTTACGGGCCTATCGCGGACAACGCCGGTGGTATTTCTGAAATGTCTGGTCTTCCTTCTAACGTTCGTGAAATCACAGATGAATTAGATGCCGTTGGAAATACAACAGCAGCTATCGGAAAAGGTTTCGCGATTGGTTCAGCGATTCTTACAGTTGTCGCTTTATTCTCTGCGTTCAACATGGAAGTCAATCACGTTCGTCAAGCGGCTGGCTTAGGTAAAATGCAATTAGACTTAACGTCTTCTGGTGTATTGATCGGTATCTTATTAGGTTCGATCCTTCCATTCTTAGTGGGTGCAACAACAATGACTTCAGTTGGAAAAGCAGCTGGTAAAATCGTAGTTGAAATTGCTCGTCAATTTAAAGAAATTCCAGGATTACGTGAAGGTAAAGCTGAACCTCAACCTGCAAAAATCGTTGATATCGCAACTTCGGCGGCGTTATTCGAAATGATTTTACCAGGATTGATCGCAGTAGTTGCTCCGGTACTTGTTGGATTTATTTTAGGTCCTCAAGCTTTAGCGGGATTATTAGCTGGTGGATTAGCTGTTGGTGCGTCTATGTCATTATTCATGGCGAATGCCGGTGGAGCATGGGATAACGCTAAGAAATTCATCGAAAAAGGTGGATTACCAGGTCACAAAAAGGGAAGTGACGCTCACAAAGCGGCGGTTATTGGTGACACTGTTGGTGACCCGTTCAAAGATACATCTGGTCCAGGTGTAGCGATTCTTATTAAAGTTATGTCAGTTGTGTCGTTATTAATCGCTCAATTGATCGCACTTAAATAATTTCTGATTTTAAAATCAAAAATGCAAAAAGGCCCGATGGAAACATCGGGCCTTTTTTATGCGCGAACTCATGCGGGAAAATGGCCTTGATCAGACCGTTGTCGAGTTGTTCTGGTTTAGGTTTTATTGGATAATAAACCCATGAAGATTATTTTCTTATTAGTATCATTTATAGCGAACATGGCGTGGGCTCAGTCTGACTTTTCGGTGACTCAAAAAAAACAAGATGTTCTTGAATCTTTAGATAAAAATAAGAAGCAAATTTTTACATTCGTAGTTAAGAATACGAGCGGTAACTTAAATGACGTGGATTCTCGATTCGTTAAAATGAAGGATGAATATTGTAAACTGCTTCCTGTAAAAAGCGTGATGTTGAAGCCAAAGCAAAGCACACAAATTTCAATCAGTTGTAATTTCTCTCGGGTTCCCAGTGATCAATCAGCTTTTGATCGTACGTTCAGACTTCGTTTAAACAGTATGGATGTGGTGGACGCGAAAATAAGTACAAGTCTTTACAATCCTCAAACACGCACTTTGGTGAATGATACGTGTAATCACCCTTGGAGAGCACGTTGTAAGAATGAACCTAAAGAATTACTTAATTTATGTTTTGTGGCTTCTGGTCACTACATGGATGAATCAGAAAGTTTAGATTACGGGGATTGTAAGAAAGGCGCTCGTCAAATTCGTGCTAATAATATTTCCGAAATTCAAGAAGCCTTAGCTCATATTTACAATGATCAGTGTGGAGTTGTTCAGAACTTACAATTGTTGAATCCCAAGACTTTGTTTGGGTATGAAAATGAAAACTGGGAAGCGGACGATTTGATGAAAGATAAAAACTACGCCTGTCTTTATACCAAGAATGCGAGTATTCAATTCAGAGGATCGGATTTATCAGATGACTGTCAAAGTGAAATTTATAAAATAAAATTAACTCGTCAGTTCAATCCATCTTTATCTCATTCAAATATTGCAACGAATTTGGTGAAAAGTTGTCAGAAACTATGTGCCGAGAAAAATAAAAAAAAATCGATCGTAGCCTGTGATCGAAGTTCAAGTCTAAAAAATATTTCAGATTTAAAAGATGTAAATAACTGTGAAAACTTCACGACGGTAGAGCAATTTTTAGCTATTGAGAAGTCATTGTAAGAGTGTTTTAGGTTGAGTCATAAACAAAGATGAAAAGACCTTTGAGAAATATTTGTCTCAGAATGATTCAAATTCTCATCAATTTAGATTAAATTGCTTAAGTTTTCAGGACAAATGACGATAATTTATCGTGGGGTGTCTAAAATGAAGATAAATAACCGCGGAATGTCATTAATCGAAATACTAGTCTCCATGTCTATTATGGCCATCATGTCATTTGCCGTTATGCAAATGATTTCAGATCAAAACAAATCCATCAAAACAACTCAGTATACGATGGATATTAACGAAGCACAAAATCAAATTCAAAGACTCATGTTAGATTCAGAAGTTTGTAAAAGTTCATTAACGGGAAATCCTTTTCCTGAAGGCGTACCGGTCACAATTCCTAGTATTAAGAGAGGAACTTTACCGCTGTTGTCGGCGGTAGCTCCAAATAATAAAATTGGTGGTATAATCGTTGAATCGATCACGGGAACTAGAAAAACGGGCACATCCAATAGAGATATAGATATTGTCGTAAAATATAGAAAATCAGTTTCTGGTAATAGCTTTGGTGGTGATGTTTTTTCGAGAACCACAACTGTGTCAGCGCAATTCGATGCGAGTAATAATATCAAGAACTGTTTTTCTCAGTTAGATAATGCGGTATCAACGGCTGTTGGGTTAGCGTGTAAAGAGCTTTGCCCGACATGTACATTTGATCCTGTTACGATAAAATGTATTCGTCCTCCAACTCCGTCAACGGCTTTGTATATCAATCCACTGAACGGCGCGATCACCACGAATTCAGATTATCAAAAAGACGGGGGTAATTATTGTAACTGCTATAATCCAGGATGTCCCGCGGGCTCGAGTCAGCAAGGGAGTCACTGGTGTACGAATGGCGGAAGCGCCTGGAGATGTGGTGGCGGTCGTTGGAAATACGGACACGTCAATTGTCGAATCAATAATCCGATAGGATATTTATCGCCGACACCTCTTTAGTTAAACTACTGCGAAATTAAATATCCCATTGGTAAAAATAACTGAGTTGTATCGTTATTGAATCAAAAATGACGTATTCATTCAGCCGAATTGAGTATTTATTATCGGATCACGAAAAATTATTTAAGTTATTACCTGGAGAATAATTATGGCGGGAAAACTTTCCCAACCGGAGTACCGCTGCCATTAATGCAAGAACCGTTACAGTTTCTCCATTTACTGAAACCACATTGTCGGCTACTTCGACTGCAGTTGTTGTAGATTTGAGTCCACCCAGAAGGGCATCGATTACAGTTGCTTCCGCAATTACTACAAGAAAAATTTTGAGCCGTCGGCTGAGTTAAGGTTAATTCCGTGCTAGACATATAAATATTTCTCGCAGTTGCAGGAGCGGGCATACTGCATTTTTTAGTAACGGTATTCCAGCAAGCCGATGGAACAGTAGCGGGAGTCACAGGACAGAGTGAGTCACAACTTTCTTGAACCGCAGTATTCACTGCAGATTCTAATTGAGAAAAACATCCAATAATTTGATTCTCGATCGTCGGATGAAACTTCGCTTAAAGAGTTATCGGTCTGCAAATGTATCTGAACCGATGCTAGCAAGTTAATGCGGTCACTCATGGATTAAGAGGTCTAACGTTGGTCTGTGTGATATTATTGTTCGATTCTGATACGCTTGGCTTGCATTTACGGCGGGTAAATTCGTCCCACTGGATTAGGGTTGCCGTTAATACACATTCCATTGCAATTTCTCCATTTGCGCAGACCACATTGTCGGCTACTTCGACTGCAGTTGTTGCTCAGCTCCGTCCATCCAGCAGGACACGGGCTGCAGTCACTTCCGCAATTACTACAGCTATAAGCGGTCGGCAAGGGCTTAACTAATGTCAAACCACTATTCGACATATAAAGAAACTGAGAGGCCGGTGTCGATGAAGGCAAAGTACATTTTTTAAGACCAGAATCCCAACAGGCTGAGGGGATGGTTGCCGGAGTTACGGGACAGACAGAATCACAGCTTTCTTGAACAGCCGTATCGACGGCTGATTCCAACTGAGAAAAACATCCGACAACTTGATTCGGGGCAGATGGATCGAATTTCGCTTGCAGGGTGATGGTTCTTAAAAGTGTATCTGAACCGATACTGTTGGCTTTATTATTTTTTTCAAAAATCAACTGTAAATCAAATTCTAAATTAAGTGCACCCGTTTTTCGCGTGAGGGTCATCGAGCGCAAAGAGAGTCCACCAAACTGATTGTTAGGGGCGGCGCTAGTTAGGACGATGTCAGCACCTTTTCTAATATTAGTGAGTGTTGTTTGCGCGCCAGGAGCAACCACTAAACCACTCAGTGTATCACCGCAAGTTTTACTATCCAGCATATAGCGTTGAACGCGATTATAAAGTTCATTTGCTTCAATCGTTAGTTGCGTTGATTTGTTGGCTTTAT
Source organism: uncultured Bdellovibrio sp. (assembly GCA_964645745.1). Lineage (GTDB taxonomy): Bacteria > Bdellovibrionota > Bdellovibrionia > Bdellovibrionales > Bdellovibrionaceae > Pseudobdellovibrio. The sequence continues at coordinate 33,492 of CAZXZW010000012.1, read as the reverse complement.
TTTGATCGTTGATCATGGTCATCATGCCCATAGACAGGATACTCATAAGACCTGCCGCGATCAAAACTTCGACTAAAGAAAATCCGCGTTGCGATTTTTGATGTGATTGATTCATTACTCAAAGTTTACTGTTAGTAAACGCTCTCTGCAACTGAACCTACGCAATTTAAACTAAGAAGCTTTACGTTGGTCAGTAGAAACAGTTGTTTCTAATTTTGAAACACTTAAGTTTTTGGTTTTTGTAAACGGCAGTATACAGCAGAAGCGAATAATTCCGGCGAAAACAAAAACAGAATGGTAATCGTAGTTGAATAAAAATTTAATACAAAGTGCTCCGATACATGTTCCAATAACTTGAGTTAAAAATCCTACTGAATGATAAAGTGTGACCGTTTCAATTTTATCTTCTGAAGAAATATTTTTAAAGAAGGATAAAGATAATCCAACATCCCATAAAGCCCAGAACATTCCCGATACGAAATTCAAAGCGTACATCGTTTCGGGGGTATTGCAGTAAGGCCACAAAAGCGGAAGCGGAGCCGCGATAATTCCACCTAAGGCCATCAATTTGATGGGCGTAAGTTTATTGGCTTTTAGACTTAAGAAATAAGTGCTTACAATTTTTCCCACAAAAAGACTGACGGTGACGATCGTGAAGTTGAAATAGTTTAGATTTTTAGTTGTCAGTAAGTATCCCGTCACGTACGGAGCCGACAAAAACAAGGAAGCATTAAATAATCCGTAAGAACTAAAGAACGATCGATTCTGGTTGAAGATGTGTTTCACTTTTTTAAAAGAGAAGGACATCACAGAAGTTGAAGGCACATGTTTTTTAAATGAATAGTATTTAAAAAGTTGTCCAACAAAGGCCGCCGTGAACAAAAGTCCAAATAGGTGACTCGGGGCTAAATTTAAAACTTTCCACTGAAGTAAAACTCCACCCAAAACTAATCCGCTGATAATACCAATTTGAGTTAAACGAGTGCGCAGAGCAAAGTACTCATGGCCTTGGCTATCTGTGATTAATTCTGAAATCCAAATATTCCAAACGGGCTGAGAGGAGAAGTAGCCGTACCAATAAACTGAGTACAGAACCATAAGGCTGCTAAACACCAAAGTGGAGTTACTCATGCCTGTGGCTGAAAATAGAATTAAACCTGCTAATGACAGTGTTTGGAGTAATGTGTTGCGTTTAACCTGTTGTGAGATTGAGCGGTGGCGAATATAAAAATTAAACAAAAGATTTGCGCCAACTGCCAAGATCAACGGAAGTGATAGCAACATTCCTGATTGAATCGTTGACATACCTTTTTCAATCGAGAAAGCAGCAAAAAAACTTTCTGCAATTCCGACTACGAAACTAGAAAGGAAGGCTTCGAAATAACTGTACTTTAAATTGGATCTCAGAGCACGGTAGTCAGATTTGAGCTGTAACAGGATTTGCGTCATGCCTAATCAGTATAACCTGAGAGTCGATTTAATCGTAGGCTAGGCTTACAAGCCAAGACTATAGTCCTGAAATAATGTTGGAAATTTTAACGAAATCAGCCTAAAATAGAAAGTGAGGTCTATATGAAAACAATAGCTTTAGTTTTATCCGTTTTAGTCTCTTTTTCTGCACACGCCCAAGATACAGATCGTATGCAGCCCTGCATGGAAATTAAAAAAGCCTGCGAAGCCGCCGGTTATCAGAGTGGTTTATCGCGTGGGAAAATGAAAGAGGGTAAAGGTTTAGTTAAAGATTGTATGTCTAAAGTGACGAACGGCGAAAGTGTGGCCGGAGTCAAAGTAGGGGCAGACGTTATCAGTGGTTGTAAAGAAAAACATGAAAAATAAGTTATATATTGTGACCGGTGGATCCAACGGTTTTGGTCGCGCACTTGTTCTTAATCTTTTAGAAAAAAATCATTTTGTTATTTCGTTATCTCGCTCTGTTCTTCCGAAAGAAGACATCGAGATGTACGGTGGCACTTTCTTCCAATCGAAAGTTGATTTTTCAAAAACATTTTCAACGGTGGTTAAGAACTCTTTGGAAAAAGCTCTAACAAAAATCAATTTAAAGAATATCGATGAAGTTGTTCTTATTAATAATGCCGCTATTGTTGGGCCGATTGATCGTATTGAAAAATTAAATGAAAAAGATATTTCAAAACACATGCAAATCAATTTGAGTGCGCCGATTTTAATGACTCAGATTTTTTTGGATCTATTTTCTAAGTTTAAAGGTTTTAAAGTTGTCGTACAAATTACATCAGGTGCAGCCGTGAATCCGGTTGAAGGATGGGCTTTGTATTGTGCTGGTAAAGCGGGGTTGAATATGTTCAATCAAGTTTTAGCGGTCCAAAATCGCGAAGATTCAAATTTCAAAGCGATCGGTTACAGCCCTGGAATTATGGATACGAATATGCAGAAAAATATTCGCTCGGTGAAAAAGAATCAGTTCCCGCAAATTGAAGATTTCAAGCGCTACAAGAGCGACAAACAACTGAGAACGCCAGAATACGTAGCTGCTGATTTATTGCGCATTCTGTTGGATAAATCCCAGTTGATAACAGGTAATATCTACCGGGTCAGTTAGGCTTTCTAGAATAAGTTTGTGCAGGTGCTGTTTTTGTAGTTATTTGGCCCCCATCAGGGGACAAATTATGACTAAAACAGCTTCATTATTAATCGGCCTTTTATTTGGTTTCAACGCTTTCGCTCAGTCGCACTCAGCAACGGAAGCTGAGCTTCAATGGCTATACAATCATCCAAAATATTCTGAATCACGTTACTACATCATGGACAATCCGAATTGGAAACCCGCAATGGATGTGGCGAAGTTTCAATATGTTTTGTTCTCAGGTCGCGCCACGAACAATGAAGCTCAGTTCTTGAAAAATGAAATCGTTAAAAATCTTCCAAAAGGAATGAAAGCCGTTATTCTTATTGAGCAAGGAACTTTGGCTTCTTACCAAAGTAAATACGCTTCGTTAGTTAATTCGGAGCGCATTATTTTCGCTTCGTCAGCGAACGCAGCCAATGGAACATGGGCACGTGATGCCTTTCCGGTGCCTGTTGTGGATGTGAATGGTGTGACGTCGTTAATCGGAGCTCAGTATTTCAGAAATTTTGATGGGAATAATCCGATCGCGAAAAGTATTCAATTTAATTTGAAACAATACTCTTTTGTTTTCGTCGGTGGAAATATTTTAGCTGACGAAAAGGGAGCTTGTTTTATCGTAGATAGCTCTCGTCGTTTCAATACGACTGAGAATGATTACTACGCCGCTTATGGTTGTAAAAAAGTTCACTTGATGGATTTCGTGAGTGGGATCGGTGATATTGACGAAGTTTTAAAACCAGTGGGTAACAACACCATTTTAACGAATACTCCTGAGTACGTCGATCAATTGAAATCATTAGGATATAACGTTGTTGAATTGCCTTCAGCAAAATCTCCATCATATCCGAATCGTACATATAATAATTCATTGATTTTAAATGGAACGGCATTTGTTCCGATGTATGGATTATCAACGGATGATGAAGCAGCTGCAGTGTATGAAGGTTTAGGCTACAAAGTGGTTCGTATTCCTTCGAAGGATATGTCAGATAACTTTGCTGGTTCTGTTCACTGTCAAACCATGGCTTACCCGGCTATGAATCAAGCTGATTTGATGTCAGTTCTTCAGTTACAGCCTTTCTAATTCAATTTATCCCCAAAGGGCGGCGAGCCGCCCTGTCATGTCGTGTAAATCTCTGTCTAAAATGAGGTTAATGCGAAAATAAATTTGAAACCCTTCAGTTAGTGTAGTTATCTATTGGCCTAAGGCTTGAGAGGGGAAATCATGCTTAAATTATCATCTTTAATCGTTTCATTTTTATTCGTTTTAAATTCACAGGCTAATTCGAAAATTCCATTCGGAAGATCGACGAAGTCACATAACATCACAGCTCAGGAATATGCTGACTTGATGGCGAATCAAGAAAACTTTGCGCCACGTAATTATTTGCGTGATACACCAGACTGGCAGCCGTCGTTAGATGTGGCTCAGTTTAAATATGTTTTAGTGTCTGGCGATGCTAGTAACGATGAAGCTTTATTCTTAAAACACGAAATCGCAAAAAATCTTCCGGCCGGTATGAAAATGGTTGTGGTGGTGACAGCAGGAAGTCTTAAGTCTTATCAAAAAGAATACGCTCATTACTTATCTTCAGATCGCATTATTTTTGCCGTAACACCTTCTGCTGGTGGTGGAACATGGGCTCGCGATGCATTCCCAGTTCCAGTCACTCACGATGATGGATCAACGTCTTTAGTGGGAGCAAAATACTATCGTCCATTCAGTGGTAATGCAGATATCGCACAAAGTATCGCTTACACGATTCAACAATTTAAATTCACATTCGTTGGTGGAAATATTTTAGCGGATGAGCATGGAACATGTTTCATCGTAGATAGCTTCCGTCGCTTCACTTCAACAGATGCCGATTATAAATCAGCTTACGGTTGTAAAGAAGTTCACTTAATGCCTCACGTAGGTGGATTAGGTGATATCGATGAGATGATTAAACCGATCGGTAACAATACGATTTTAACAGCGACACCAAAATACGTTGATGCTTTAAAATCATGGGGCTACAACGTCGTTGAGATTCCTCAAGCAGCAACTCCTTCGTACGATTACAGAACTTATGCCAATTCATTGGTGTTGAATGGAACTGTGTTTATGCCAACATACGGAATTGCTAAGGATGCTGATGCTAAAGCGGCTTACGAAAAGTTAGGCTACAAAGTAGTAGAAATTCCTTCGAATGAATTATCTGATAGCTTCCATGGTTCGGTTCACTGCCAAACGATGGCTTACCCAGATATGAATTTATCGACAATGCTAGGTCAAGCTGGTCTTGAGCTTGCGACTCACTAGTTAAACGTTTTATTAAATTTACGATGTAATTCTTTGTCCTGATATTTGTCGTAAGGCACTTCTAAATCAGAATCCGAATAGCCTGATCGCACCGATAGAATTGAAATGATTTTATCTACGATGACAAAATCAATTCTCCAGGTGCGGTAGCTCAGCTCGTACAAATCATTTATTTTTTTTACGCGTTTCTTATCTGAATTGATCGGATCATATTCTAATTGGCGCGAAATAAATGGTTTTAATTCCTTTTGTCCGTTTAATCCTAAGTAATCAAATTGCTCTTCGGCAAAAGGGGAGATTCGAACTTCAAATTTTTCATTTTCAGCCGCATCCAACCAGTGAATCGCGCTATTTTCAATGAGATCACTTTCGGGATGGTAGGGCTTGATATCTAGAATAGGAGTGCCGTTCAGAATGTCGTTAGGTCCAACCTTAATAGAAAGGCCTTCGACACTGATCAGTTCAACAGCGCTCATGCCAATAGGATTCGGACGGTACGGAGCGCGCGTTGCGAATACGCCAATCTTTTCCGGTACGCGCGGAGTTTGAACTAAAGGCTTCCAATTTTCATTGTGGTGAAAATGATAAATAATCCATAGGTGACTGCAGTCTTTTAAATTTTGTAAGGCTTGTTCGAAGTTGTGACCTGGATTTAAAATGATTTCTCCAGGTTCAGATAATTCATCGGGCTGACGAGCCGCTTGATAAGGCTCGACTTGTTTTGATTTAAAATAACCGATGGGGTTAAACGTTATGCTGGAGTTCATTGTATTGTTTTCTCCATTCATAACCAGCGATAGCTACAGCCACTGCGGCATTCAAAGAATTCTTAATTCCAAAAGTAGGAATGCGGCGAATTTCATCGGCTAGTTCAAGTTGATCTTTATCTAAACCAAAGCGCTCATTACCAACGATAAAAGCGGTAGGTTGATTGAAATCAAAATCCGACGATATCTCGACGGCTTGAGCTGAAGTTTCAAGTGCGATAATCTTAAAATTTTTATTTTTTAAATCTTGAATGCACTCTTGAAACGATGTGTTTTGCCAATCAACGACCATGGTGGCTCCCAGGGCGGCCTTATCAACTTGAGGTTGCACCGGAGTAGGTGTGTAGCCTGTCAGCCAAATTTTTTGAACACCAATAGTATCAGCGGTTCTGAAGATAGAGCCTACGTTGAAAGCGGAACGCATGTTATCAATGATAAAATGTAAAGGAGCGCGTTTCATGACCAGATGATCGCGGTCCGTAGAAGAAACTAAGAAGTCTCCATCAGTGATCGATTTTTTCAAGTAACGTTCAAACGGAACGGCAATCGTTGTGAAATGTTTTAACGTCATTTCGGCTGTTAGCGAATTTTTATAACGAGATAATTTAACTAGAATCGGATCTTCAGACTTTTCTAATTGAGCGATGAGGTTGATCAGCTCTTCTAGAAGTTGTCCATCAAAGCCGTGATCAGTTGAATCCTGCTCAAGGCCAGTGAAAAGATTATGGATTTCTTCTAAGGTTTTCTTAAAATCATTCGCCATCTATTTAACTTTGCTTCCGACTTTAGCGCCTTCATCAGCACTCATGACGAATAAATCAGATCCACCATCACCAGCGCAAAGAACCATACCTTCGCTCATGCCGAATTTCATTTTACGTGGTTTAAGATTCGCACAGATAAGAACTTTACGACCTAAAACTTTTTCAGCCGAGTAAGCCGTTTTAATGCCGGCGATGATTTGTTTGGTTACGCCACCACCGATATCGACTTTAAGTCTTAATAATTTGTCAGCCTCTTTGATTTCTTCCGCTTCGATAATTTGACCAATGCGAAGATCTACTTTTTCAAAGTCCGCAAACTCAATTTCAGCAGGAGGGCCTGATGATTCTACTTTTTTCGCGCTTGTCGCGGCAGCCGGTTTTGTAGCTGGAGCAGAGGCTTCGTAGATTTTCTTTTGTTCATCAATCATAGCTTGAATGTTCACAGGATCCACGCGACCTGCTAAGTGAATGTAGTCACTGATTTTTTGATTTTGAATTAATTTTGAAGTATCTGTCCAAGTGTATTCGGCTTCGTTGAAAAGTTTTGAAACTTGCGAAGCTAATTTCGGCATGATCGGTTTTAAGTAGATCGCTAAAATTCTGAACGCATTGATGGTTGTCGTTAAAACTTTTTGAGTTTCTTCTGGGTTAACAGCAGCCGATTTCCACGGAGCTTTTTCGTCGAAGTACTTATTCGTTGATTCCGCTAATTCACGAATTAATGTTGTCGCTTTTACGTATTCACGATTATTGAAATATTCAGACAATTGGCTTGAAGCCGCTTTAAGATTTTCTAAAAGTTTAACGCCATCAGCATCACAAACTGTAGATTGGCTTCCGAATTGTTTATTCAACATCTGCGCGCCACGGGAAGCTAAGTTCACGATTTTTCCAACTAGATCTGAATTAATACGGTTAGTGAAGTCGTTGAAGTTTAAATCAAGATCTTCCACATTCGCATTTAATTTAGTCGCGTAGTAATAACGTAAGTATTCAGGTTCTAAATGTTTTGTGTAAATGCCGGCAGAAATAAATGTGCCTTTTGATTTACTCATTTTTTCGCCGTTCACCATCACGTGGCCGTGAACGTTGATTTTATCTGGTGATTTGAAATTCGCACTTTTCAAGAAAGCGGGCCAGAACACCGTATGGAAACGAACGATGTCTTTTCCGATGAAGTGATAGATTTCCGCTTTAGCTTCAGGGGCCCAGTACTCATCAAGTGAACGATTTTGTTTTTTTAAGAATTGTTCAGTCGAAGAAATATATCCCATTGGAGCATCTACCCAAACGTAGAAATACTTTTGCTCTTCGCCTGGAATTTCAAAACCGAAATAAGGAGCACCACGTGAGATATCTAAATCACGTAGGTCTTCGTCGAACCACTCCATAGCTTTTTTTGAAATATCGCTAGAGGTGTGTTTTGGAACCCATTCTTGAAGGTAAGACTTAAAATTGTTTAATTTGAAGAAAATATTTTGGCCTGTTTTTAAAACAGGTTTTGTTCCGCAAATAGAGCAGCCCGGATTTTTTAATTCAGTGGGCTCGTAAGTTGATCCACACACGTCACAAGAATCGCCGTATTGATCTGGGCTGGAGCATTTCGGACAAGTTCCTTTGACAAAGCGATCTGGTAAAAACATCTTATCATTTTCACAGTAAAGTTGATCCACTGGCTTTTTATGAATGTGACCAGCTTCTTTCATGCGTGAATAAAATAATTCACATAAGTTTTTATTCTCGATCGAATTCGTTGATCCGTAGTGATCAAAGTTAATATTGAAATCTTTGAAATCTTTCGTGTGATCATCATGCCATTTCGCGATGTAATTCTCTGGTGTCATTCCAGCTTTTTGGGCGCCGATCATGATCGGTGTTCCGTGAGTGTCATCCGCACAAATGAAAGTACATTCGTGACCGCTCATTTTTTGGAAGCGGGCGTAGATGTCAGCTTCGATATGTTCTAGCATATGGCCTAAGTGAATAGGTCCGTTAGCGTACGGAAGTGCGCAAGTGATGAGAATTTTTCTTTTAGGAGTTGTCATTTAGACCTCGATTTGAATTGTATCTAGAAGCTCAGGATCCGATAGAAGCATTTCTCCTCCGCGAGCGATGGCCGTTAATGGTTCCGGCGCAATGCGAACGGGGATACGAATTTCTGTTTCTAATTTAGCACTGATTTCTTTAATTAAGGCTCCGCCACCAGCTAGTGTGATGCCTGAGTCAATAATGTCAGAAACTAATTCCGGTGGAGTGTTTTCGATGGCATTCAGTACACCATGAACAATCAGTTGAATAGAATCAGAAAGAGCAATGCCGATTTCTTCGGAAGAGATCGTTACTTTTTTATGGAAGCCAGTATCGATATCGCGCGCTTCGATTTCCATCGAATGGATATTTTTCTTCGGCATAGCCGTACTTAAATGAACTTTAAGCGCTTCGGCTTGAGTTTCTGTCACCACAATTTTTTTAGTTTCTTTAAGGTAGCGAATGATCGCCTCGTCAAATTTGTGACCACCTAAACGTAAAGGTTCGCAGTAGACAATGTTAGATAAAGCAATGATGGCGATTTCTGTAGATCCGCCGCCGATATCGATAATCATTTGTCCTTGAGCCGCACGCACATTGAGGTTGGCTCCGATAGCTGCCGCCATCGGTTCATCAATTAAGTAAGTGCGGCTCGCGCCAGCTGAGCGACAAGCTTCGATAACGGCTTTTTTCTCAACGTCTGTTACTCCGTAAGGAAGTGATACGATGACTTTGGGACGAGAAAAAGAAAGATTGGTAATCACTTTAGATAAAAAATGTTTTAACATGTAACCTGTCGCTTCGAAGTCAGCGATCACGCCATCTTTAACAGGCTTAACAATGGAAACGTATCCAGGATTTTTATCGTAAATGGCGCGGCCTTCAGTTCCAACTCCTAAAACTTTTCTTTTTTTAGGATCGATGTCTGAGATCATCACTTCAGAAGGTTCGTTCAGTACTAAACCTTTGTTGCGCGCAGAAATTAAAGTATTGGCCGTGCCGAGATCAACATAGATATCGGCGCCAAACTTAGTTTTTGTTGTGTTGTCTTTATCGGAATTAAATAACCATTTAAACATACTAGTACTTTTTATATCCAGTAGCACCTTCGAATGGGAAGTTCATGAAAACCGATGCACTCGAAATTGAATTTTTTAAATTCAAATTAAATTCAGCGCCAACTTGAGCCACATTCCACGGGAACCATAAAGCTCCTAAAGAGATTTGTGAAGATGTATAGTTGTTACCTTTTTCCATAACGTAAGTAATTGGAAGACCAATGTAAGGAAGCATGTCGTGAACTGATGTTAAAGATTTTTTGCTTAAGATCGGAGTGATTTGGATGTGCATGAAGTTTTGATCTTCATCACGTGAGTAACCGATGGCTCCGCGTAAACCCATGGCTGGTTGGTTGTCCACATCTGGAAATGGAACCCATTTAACAGAAGCTTGTGTCCAAAAATCGATTTCTCCGCCGCCGATAGTGATACGACCATCCGTATTATCGTAAAGATGAGCATCAGCAAAAACACTGGCATCAAACCCGCCTCCATCAGAAAGGAATGTTTGAGGAGCAAAGCCCAGATTGAAGTAATTATCTGGAAGAATTTCTGCCGATTCGTTTAACGAAAGGTAGGCAAAAGATGTTGATGTTGTGAATGCTAAGATGGTGATTAAAAATATTTTTTTCATATGATTATCGTAAACTGCTGAAGTTGATTTTGACAACTATAGTTTGACAAAAATATCGAAAGATTGTGACATGAAATTGATGAATAAAATCTCGGCCGTGATAATTACTAAAAATGAAGAGCGCAACATCCAGCGCTGTATCGAGTCAGTGCGCTTTGCTGATGAAATTATTGTGTATGATTCAGGTTCAATTGACCAAACGGTCAGTATTGCTAGTAAACTAGGCGCTAAAGTTTCTGTCGGGGATTGGATGGGATTTGGTCCCACCAAGCGTCATGCTGTCAGTTTGGCCTCAAATGATTGGATTTTGTCGGTAGATGCCGATGAAGAAGTTTCCTTAGATTTAAAAAACGAACTCTTGCAACGCCTTGAAAGTTTGAACCCTGAAGTCGGTTACCGTCTTCCTAGATTGTCGAATTATTTAGGTCGTTGGGTTCATCACGGTGGTTGGTATCCGGATTATCAATTGCGACTTTTTAATCGAAAATTCAGTAATTGGAATGAAGATGTCATTCATGAGAAAGTTAAATCAAAGTCTGTAGAAACTTTTTCAAGTAACTTGAATCACTATGTTTTCAAAGATGTTGATCATCAGGTTCAAACCAATAATAAATACTCAACATTGCAAGCTATGGATATGCATCGACGCGGTAAAAAGTTCAGTTGGTTCCACTTTTTTACAAAGCCTTACGTTAAATTTATCGAATGTTATTTTCTCAAATTAGGTTTCTTGGATGGTTGGGTGGGGTACTTGATCGCTAGAAATGCGGCTTACTCCGTGTTGCTCAAATGGGCCAAGTTGAAGGAGCTCTCGTGAATTTTAAATCACTCAAGCACGGATTGATGCATGGTTTAGTCATCATGAACTTTGCTGGTAATCCCTATGTTCAGCTTAAGGAAGAGAAAGCTAAGCCGAAGTTAAAGGATAATCTTTCACTTAAAAGTGATACTTATGTCCGCACTAATCCGAATGACTACATGGTTTTAAAAATCAACGATCGTTATCAAGTAACGGTTTTGCCTGATTCGATTTTTACGGTAGATGGGGTTCGTTATAAAGATGAGTTTAATATCCGTTCAATTTACATCCGCCGCGGTAAAGTTCATATCAAAGAGCTTCAAGATCCGGTGGAGGCTGCTATTCAAAAACTTGAAAAACAAACTAAATCCAAAGTCAAAATTGTCGGTGTTAAGCAAGGTCCTAAGTCGAACACTAAAATTCACGTTATCGACATCACTAGTTTAGATCAAACCAGTGCTGATGCCTCGGTAGCACAAGTCACTAGTTTTGATGATACCGAAGTCGATCTTTTTGAACCGTTAAAAATCGAATCTGACTTTTTCTCGATCACGACTCAGAAAAATCAGAAGTTGTCTTTGTTAGTTGATGTGAATTTAAAAGAAGCCAAATTAAATGTTTGTAATTTTAGCTCAGATTTTAAGTTGGAACTTTTTGATCATGAAACGGATCAGACTTTGAAAGCTAACGAAGGTGTCCGTTTCAATGGATCTTTGGATAAGTCGAGTCAAATCGCTTATGATCTTTTGTTAGAAAAGCGTAAAATTCCAAAAGGAAAGTGGGCCGAAAAACAAGTCTGTTTAGCCGATCAAATCCAGAAAATTCAGGATCAAGTGGTGGCGTTTCATTTGAAAACGATGCAGGATCTTGAGAAAGCGCGCCTAGCTAAAATTGCGGAAAAGAAACGTAATGACCTCATTTATTTATGTCATGAACCCTATGGAAAATTAGATCAATGTCATTTTATTTTGAGACAAAATAAATGTATCCGTGAACGCTGTAATGCCGAGGGAAAATGGACTGATCAAACTGAGATCGGTGTCGTGAAAAATCTCTGTTCTCCTCAAGGGGAAGTCAAAGGCTGCGGCTACTAAAAACGATTCTCATAATGAGACAGTTGTCAGGGGTGTAAATATTCTGACAACTGTTAACATATTTCGTCGAATTGCGCGCTAGCAGTACTGGCAAAGCGTATTCTTCTGAGATGTATTTTTCGAAAATCTAATACCATTACATACTTAGCTCAAAAAATAAAAGTCGGCACGGGCGATGCATATACCATCTGTATAAGAACAACGAATTATTGGAGGATATATGAAAACATTTAAACAAGTAGTAATCATTTTAGCTTCGGTTATGATGGCTTTTGGATGTGCTAAATCGACATCTGAATCAACTACTCCAAATGTGAATAACAATGGTGGTACAGTAGTTCCTCCAGTTATCGTAGATCCACCAACTGGCGGCGGAACAAACCCTATCTTCTCATCAGGTAGCACAGTGGCTTTCACACCAGTTAGTCAAGCTGTAATGAATGAGTACGTAGCCACTCATCCATTAAATAACCCATCTAACTTTAAAATTAACGTTAACTTAGCTCAAATTCAAAGTGGTCGTTACGGCGGTTCAGTTTCTATCGCTTATAACGATAACGGACAACAATATAACGGTGAATTTAAAGCTGGTGTTGGTACAAACCAATCTTTCAAAGGTATGTACGACAATGGTGAATTAGAATCTAAATATAACTACTGGTTTAAACACAATAACAAATTAACTTTCTCTGGATTTTTTGAGGATCAATACGGTGCGATCACAGTAACTTTAGTTCCAACTGGTAACACAGGTGGTGGTAATGACGGTGAACCGGTATTAACTGGATCTTATAAAGGTTATGTTTACTTCAAGAACTTTGCGGTAACTTCGGCTCCACACTCTCCATACCGTTCTTGTTGGTTTACATACATGGGTCCTTATGACTGTCGTTCAAACGTGATCCAAACTAAATGTGATTTATTCCCAGGAGCAGAAGCTGGTTACAAATTACTAGGTACTTTTGAAGGCATCAACGTAAAGAACGCATTTAACATTAACTAATAATTTAATAAGTAAAGAATTTAAAAAGGATTAGATATGAAAACTGCAAAATTAACCTTAAGATCACTAGCTAAATTCATGGGACTGATGGCTTTAACCGTGTTTATCTTCTCGTGTGGTCGAAACGGAACAGATCAGAATAATGTTAATACCGTTTTTGCTAACTGTGGAAATTGTTCAGCGCTGACAGGTGGTCAAACATTCTTCCAATCGCAATCATCAGATACAATGTACGGATTGTCGGTGAATTTAAACTTTATCGGTAATGTAGGTTATAGTCCTTACAATAATTATGGCGGAGCTTACAATCCGATTATTTCATACTCTGGCATGGTTGCGGCTCAAGGTTCATTGCAATTAAGTCAACCGATCGGAAATACGTATGGCGGGTACAATCCACAATACGGTCAAGGAATGGGTGGTTGTTTCATGCCTGCAGGTGTTTATACAATCGGAACCGTACAAGCTGGCCAGTGGAATCAGGCTATCGTTTCAAACTTAGTTTTATCAGCTGTAGGCCCGGCTCAAGTGATTATCTCAATTCCGCAAGCTCAGGTAGCAGCTAAATCACAATTAGGTGCGACATGGAACGAAGTGGCTCCGGTAGGTCGCCTGTTTGGTAACTTCGTGATCCAATCAGTAAATGGTATAAACTGTAACATGACAACATTGATCCAGTAATCAAAGTTTAAAATTCAAAGTGGTATGACCTTGTGTGCGACAGGAGAATTTGTGAAGAGATACATTTTATTAATCGGTTTGTTTCTTTTAAGTCAGTCCACTTTAGCTCAATCTCAAAACACGGGTGACTGGTCGCTAAAGTTTCATTTTGGATTCTCTCGAATCAATTATCTGCCGACCGAAGTTAATATGAACAGCACGCAACTGACGGGAACTTTGAATACGGATTTTATCGAAAGAACATCGGCTCATTGGTATAATCCGTTTGAAAAAGGACGTAAGATTGACGAGATTTTTAAGTGGTTTGATGAGCCGTCGAATACCATGTCGATCAGTCTAGAAAACGAAAAAAATGCATTTTACTTAACGGCATTGCATCCTAAATATCACAAAACGTTTTTATATAAAAGTGATGGTCAAGGTGGAGTGGCTGAATTTGCTCCCATCGAAGAATCAGATAAGTTTGAACAGCAAATTCCTTCTGGATATGCATTAGGATATATCGGCGAAACGCATAAACGTATGGATTGGTCGATCGGCTATGGACGAAAAATTTCTCTTTTCAAATCTGGAAATATGAATATTAAGTACATTCCTCGTGTGGAATTAGGAGTTTCGACGGGTAAATCAAGAAGTGTTCGTATTATTCCTGGAGAAGCCTGGGAAGATTACTATGGAAAGCCTGGGATTCATGGAGGTTCGGTGGCAGCAGGTCATCGTATCGAGATCGAAAAAGGTCGTTTGTCGTTATACATAGATCAAAAATTAGTTTATTCAGAACAGGAGCATGAATTTTTTGATGGAACAGTAGAATATAAATTAGTTTATATCCCTACGACATTTGGAGTTTCTTACAAAATTTTCCAGCGTAAAAAAGAATAAGAAGACTTAAATATCAGAGCTGCAAAGAGCTCTGATATTGTTTTGAAAACACGCGGTAGCTGAACCAAGCGCCGATCGCACAGAAAATATGCCAGATGGCGTGTCCTTGGATGAAGTGATTCGTCGGATCACAAAAAGCCCGCGAAATATCTGAATAAGAAAATCCTGCCGCAATCACGAATGATCCCAAGCACAACAATAAATATTTTTTAGGGTAATTTGGATCTTTAAGCCATCCGCGTGTTTGTAGCCCGGCTAAGACTAAGGCTGAAAGAGCGACTGTGATTTGGTACGGGAAGGCGTAAACATATTTCGAAAATAAAACTAATGATACCGAGCCAATGACACAGCCAAAGAAAATATAAGCGGCTGTTTTAGCTGAAACTAACTTGAAGCTGTGAAGACTGATGCAAAGTAAGAAGTAAATGTAGAGATACATCCCGATGTAGTCAAACAACTGACTGAGGAAATTGTTTGAGGCGTGGAAGAAAAATGACGTGCCGCCCATAAAAATGACGATCACGCCGAACAGAACATCGAATTTTCCCATAGCCGGATTTTTTGATTTGATGCCGCGATAAACTAAAAACAATCCAACGAGAATGAATAATAAATTTGACCACGCGTTAGCGGGTTCATTGATGAAAGCGCAGATTCTTTCCTCGCACCATTTGATGTTTGGAGGACCGAATTTTTGTTCCATTTCGTACCACGGGCACGAGGGGTGAATGCTAGCTTCAATATTCATAAAAAGAGTTAAGCATTTTCGAATAGTGTTGTCTAACCGAAAATGTGAATGATTTTGTTTAATAATGTAATCGCTCGATTTTTCATTGCTTATTTTTGAAAAATAGAATCAAATGAGCAGGTAGCGCCTATTTATCTACAGCATGATGAACACAACAGGAAAGTACGGGTACAATGGCTCACGCATTTGAAAATACTGATAGCTCTATCCAAATCTCGGCTCAATTACCATATTGGGTGGATTTTTTCGATGATTTACAAAATGTCAGAGGTCGCTCTCAAAATACAGTTATGGCTTATCGCCGTGACTTAGAACTTTATGCAAAGTTCGCTACACAAAAAAAACGTCTTATTGAATTTTATGATTTCATGAAAACAGAAGGTTTAGCTTCTCGTTCTCAAGCGCGCGTGATCAGCAGTCTTCGTACGTATTTTAAATTTTGTGAAACAAAAGGTTTAAAGTCAGAAGAATTACGTGATTTGCGTCCGCCCAAAGTAAAAGCCTCTTTACCTAAAGTTTTAACCGCGGAAGAATTTGAAAAGCTTTTAATCGCATCAAATGTTCCAGATGCAGCTAAAAAACTTCGTAATCACGCGACATTATTATTCTTGTATGGTTCAGGTTGTCGCGTAAGTGAATTAATCAATTTGAATTTGAACGACTTCTCTCCGACAGAAAAATGGGTGAAAGTTTTAGGAAAAGGACAAAAAGAACGTCTCATTCCAATGACAGAAGCGTTGTACACAATTCTTGAAAAGTATATCTCGGAAGCACGCCCATCTTTATTGGCTGGCGGAACTCCTAGTAATTCATTATTCTTGAATGATCGCGGACACCGTCCTTCTCGTATCGATATCTGGAGATGGTTAGCTTCTTGGTCAGCAAAAGCAGGATTTTCTGAACCAGTTCATCCTCATCGTTTCCGTCACGGTTGCGCGACAGCGCTACTTGAGGGTGGAGCCGATCTTCGTTCAATCCAAGTTTTGTTAGGTCACTCAAGCATTCAAACGACGCAGATTTACACGTCAGTAACGACCCAAGCTTTGGCTAAGGAAATCGATGATCATCATCCTTTGTCAAATTTGAACTCTGATAAAAAAATCAGAGACGCCGGTCTTTAATTTTATCAAATCCGAATTTCGTTAGATAAAGGTCACCATTTGGTGGCCTTTTCTTTTTTAAAGCGTAAGACATTTTGCAAAAGTCATAGCTCATGAAATTATACACGCTGATTGAAAATCAAAAAAAATTAGAAAAAGCCGAAGTCGAAATTCAAATGATCCCGGGTATTCCACAGATTCACTTTTTGGGTTTGCCAGATCAAGCCATTAAAGAAAGTTTTCTCCGGATTAAATCAGCGGTTAAGCTTTGCGGCTTTCGTTTTCCTTCGGCTCAGCAAATTATCGTCAACATTAAACCGAGCTATTTAAAAAAATCATCTAAAGGCTTAGAGCTAGCTGTCGTATTAGGAATACTGCATATGACCGGGCAAAAGATTTTATCCGCTAAAGTTTTAAGAAGTATCATTTACGGAGAACTCAGTTTAAACGGTGAGGTGAGTGAACCAAATGATCTGATTCAGTATATCAATCAAAACACCAGCGAACATATTTTATCTGGCCGAGAGCATCCGAATGGAACGCACACTGAACTGAGAATATCTCAATTGAACGAAGATATTCAATTTATGGAAAAGAAAAAAGAATTGCCTGAAGCTGTTCGTCCCACAGAAGGCTTAGATTTTAAATACAGTCAGGAAGAAGCCGAAATTCTTTTCCTTTTTTCGACTACACAAATGCACATGCTTTTATCGGGTCCGGCGGGTTCTGGTAAAACCACTTTAGCGAAACACAGTATTAGTTTTGTTGATCCGAAGCCTCAAACACCTCATCAGTGGCCGACTATGCTAGCGCCACATAGTAGTGTCACTTCGGCGGCCTTCTTGGGTGGGGGAACGCAGCTTTATCAAGGAGAGATTGAGAAAGTGCAAAATGGAATTTTATTCCTCGATGAGTTTTTAGAATTTGATAAAGACATCACCGAAGCTTTACGCGGTCCTATGACCGGAGAAAAACTTCGCTTATCCCGAGCAGGACTTACGCGAGAATTCAATTGTGACTTTCAAGTGATTGGAACTTCGAACTTATGTCCTTGTGGAAAATGGACACCAGAAGTAACGCTAAAAAATTGTCGATTTTCTAATAAGAAATGCCAAGCTTGTTTAGAAAGATTATCGGGACCAGTGCTTGATCGTTTCGGGATTTATTTTTATTACCAGCAAAAACTTCCGAAACGAGAAATCAGTGGGCATAGTATTCTTCAAAGGATTCGAAACTATCACATGAAGAAGGTCAGGCTTAAGACGGCCTTTAATAAACAGACCGATTTGACCGATCAGTTCTATCCTGACATTTCGATGCGTCGTAAGATTTCCCTACTAAAGGCGGCAAGAATCTATGCAATTGAGCGAGAAAGTAGCAGTATTCAACTTCAGGATTTGGTGAAGGCTGAAAAATGGACTTATACTAGCTTTTTAGAGATCGAAAAGGGGATGGGATAGGTCCAAGTTGACAAAAATGGCTCTATCTTCTACTTTAGTAAGTCTCGTATCTGAGGTGGCGTGGCCGAGGGGTTAGGTAAGGCTCTGCAAAAGCTTCTACGGGGGTTCAAGTCCCTCCGCCACCTCCAAATTTTATTGAATGACTCTTGAATTAAAGCATAGAAAAATAATGCTTTATGATCGACTTAATTAAAAAGTATAAAAAATCACTTATTATTTTATCAGCGCTTTTCCTCATTTACACAGGTGCAGGTTTTGTTCTTATTCCGGTTGTTGTTAAAGATCTGATCCAGAAGAACATAGTTCAAAGACTTTTGGTCAATGCACAGCTTGAAAAAGTTTACTTCAATCCTTTTACTTTTGAGCTTGAGCTGACCAAGCTTGTTATTCCGCAATCCGGGCAACTTAAACGCAATCGTTTAGAGTTGGATAAGGTGTATCTTAATTTGGAAATTTTCTATCTCTTCAGAAAGGAAATTCGTCTAAAAGATCTTGTATTGCAGCAAGGTTTTTTGGATTACACCGTTTTATCTGATACCGAGAGTAATTGGAAGCTTCATGCCACGGAAGATGTCGAGGTTGAAGATACCAAACGTGAACCTTGGAGTTTAACGTTAGAGCAAGTTAACTTTGATCAATTGAGTTTTCAGTATTCAGATTATACGTTGGCTCAACCTTTAGTGTTGCCGTTAGGGCCGGTGGGTTTAAAGGCCAGTCAGATCAGTACGAAATTATCAGAAGCTAACTCTTTAGATCGTCTGGAGATCAATTTCGGCTTGCAAGGTCGAGTTATTCTTTCTGGGAAAACTTATATTAATCCGGTGGGATTTGAATTAGGTTTTGATATTCAGAGCATACCTTTTAACTTTGCTACTTCTTATATGTCGGATACGACTTATTTAGCGGTAAAGAGTGGAACAGTTAATTCTGTAGGAGTTCTGAAATACGCTAGCCAAAATATTGAAGTTAAAGCCGATGCGCAGTTGAATGATATTGAATTCATTTCGACAAAAACTCAAGAGCCTGCCTTGAAGTGGAAACAGCTTGATTTGAAAACGCTTCATTTCAAATTATTAGAAAAATCAGTGAATATAGATCAAGCTCATATTTCGGATTTGTCGGCTACAGTTGTATTAGGAAAAGATGGCGAGCTAAATACCAAACAATATTTAATCCCCACTTCGCCTGAGCAAGCCGCTCAAAAGCCTTATCAAATTTTGATTAATCATTTTAATATGACACAAAGCCAATTGGATTATGCCGATCTTTCTTTGAAACCTCAGTTTAAAGCGCATATTCATGATATTTCGGGGGAGATTTCTTCGATTTCAAATCAGGTAGATCAAGTTATGAAAATTAACTTACAAGGAAAAGTAGAGTCTCAGGGTAAATTCAAATCAAAAGGGTCTTATGTTAAAACGGCCACTCAGCCAAAGCTGAATTTGGATATGAATTTTCATAATATTGAAATGACGACATTTACGCCTTACTCAGGAAAATTTGCTGGCTATGAAATTAGTAAAGGCAAGATGTTTTTAGATTTTAACTACCAATTGAAAAACAATAAAATTAAAGGTCAAAATGAAATCTTACTAGATCAGTTTACTTTAGGAAGAAAAGTTGAAAGTGATAAGTTTTCATTTGTACCCATTAAATTGGCTGTCGCTTTAATGAAAGATCGTGATGGCAAAATTAAAATGAGTTTGCCGGTTGAAGGTGACGTAGATTCCCCAGAATTTTCTTACAGTGGTATTATTTGGACCGCCTTGAAAAATGCTATTATTAATATCGCCGCTGCGCCTTTTGATTTTCTCAAAGGCATGCTCGGTAGTTCTGAAGCTCCTTCGTCTATTTATTTTAAACCAGGATTAGCGGAGCTAACAGAAGGTCAAGCCAGTAAAATCGCTCAAGTGGCAAAAGCCTTAGTTGATCGACCTCAGTTAATATTAGAAATTCAAGGCGGGTATCAGTTAGTTGATGTCGCTTTAGAAAAAGATCCTGAGGTATTAAAACAATTGGCTTTGAATCGAGCCCAAATTGTTCAAAATGAATTTGTTAAGAATCAAGTCGATGCGGAACGTTTATTTTTATTATCACCTCTTCAGTTAGATGAAAAGGACGCTCAAGCGAAAACAATTTTGAATATCAAAACCAAAGATTAATGCTGAAGGTTTTTAGCATTTCGATTGGAGTAGTCAATATAGCCTTAGGTTATGTTTGTTATAGGTATTTACTGATAAATTGTTTTTCTAATGTCAGATTTCGTGTAAGCTTGTTTTATGGCATTAGAAGTAATAAATACCGAAAAGTTTAAAACGGAAATCTTTGATTTTACCAATGAGACAGATTTTCAGTTTAAAAAATCTCAACCTATCATTCTTAATTTCTTTGCGACGTGGTGTGGGCCTTGTCACATGTTTGCTCCCGCTTTGGAAGAAATTGCGGCTGAATATGAAGGGAAACTTCAAGTTTATAAAGTTGATATTGATCAAGATCCTTTGATTCCTCGATTATTTGAAGTCAAAAGTGTTCCGACGACAGTTTTCTTTATTCCTAACGAAGAGCCTGCATTAGCCGGTGGGAATATTGGAAAAGCGGGGCTTGATCGCGCTGTTAGCGAATTGTTCGGTTTATAATAAGCACAGCTCGCGATTTAACTTTGTAAGTGTTTATTCCGTACATCGCTTTTTTAAGATAATAAATAAAGCATTAGTAAAGATCGAAAAGACCAGGTCAACGTTCGAAGCCAGTTGGTGTTGATCAAACGAGAGATAATTTTTTCATTATATCCCGAATGAAGCTGATTATGAGCTGGGATACTGAAGAATAAAGTTGAAAGCCAAATCAGGCAAAGACCTATAAAATTCAAAGTCCAGAGAGGCGTCCAATTCGAATTGACCGTTAAATACATTCCACTCAAAACTTCAAATAGCATAACGGGGCCAACGATAAATGTAATACGATTCGTGTGAAAATTTTGGTAAGACGAAAATTTTTCTGGCTGAATAAAGCGGTAACTCGGGTAGTGCAGCAACTGAATAATCCAAATTAAACCTGTCATGAAAAATGTAGAGGCCACATGACCTATAAAAATAAAATGGTTATAATGAGTCATGAAGTTGTAATTCGTAGCTGAGTTCCGTTTTCACCGAGTTTAAAATAAAACCCGATTCAAAAGCTTTCTTAATCAGTAATTCCGCTTTTTCGGGTTGATTTGTTTGGTGTAAGTTTATTTCAAAATGACATTTTTGCATGGTGATTTTTTTATTTTCGTTCATAGCCACCGTTAAATGTGTCTGAACATGAATATTTGAAAAAACTAAATTTGAATTTTCAGCATAAACTTTAAAGGTCGCGACCAAGCAATTCGTTAAGGCTTGAGCGAAAAGATCTTCGGGACTGAATCCTCCGCCTGGTCCGCCAAATTCCGGAGGAACCGCGCAGGCGGCTTGGTGACCGTAAGATTCAACGTTCCAGATGGTTTGGATTCCCGCAGCGGCTTGAGATTGAGCTTTGAAAAGTAAAGGCAGTTTCATGATTTTTCCTTTGGTGGATGGATTTCGCAGTAAGGACTGTCTTGGCATAGAGCTTTATTTTTACGAGGCAAATAAGGTCTGACCGTCGCAAAGATGACGTAGCCCACGTCCATCAAAAATCGTATCCAGCGAATTTGAGATAAGCGGTAAAGCCAGTGGTATTTCGGGAGTAAAGCCCATATCGCGACGAAAGAATCAATTTTAGTTAAAATTTTTCCCTCTTTGTTTTTAGCGTGCATGATTTTATGGGCTTGGTAAGGATCAATTCCTTCCTTTGCTGCATCGAAATCATCCGCGGTGATATCCACAAACGAAATTTGATCGCTGCCTTTTTGCTTTTGGTAATGATGAATTTCGGCTGAGCACAGCACGCAAAGTTCATCGTAATAAACGGTCAGTTGGCTCATTTGACCCCCGTCACGCATTTAGCTAAAAATCCGATTTGTGTTTCGACATGATTGAATTTATTTTTCTTCCAAATTTGATCAAGCGATTTTCGGGTGTAATCTTTGAAAAAGGGCTCATGAAAATCACGGGGAAATTGATCCAGGGCCCAGTTAAATTCAGGATCATCATTGTATTGCAAAGAATCGACGGCACCAAAAAATCCTTCATTTTTCAGAAGACGATGAGCTTCCTGAGACATTTCTAGGCGAACATCAAACGGTAATTCATGAAACAGGAAGCAAGAGTAGACGGCATCAAATGAGTCAGATTTAAAATCCGTTTTTTCGCCAGCGCCTTGTGTGTAGTTGATGCGTTTGAATTGTTTTAAGTTTTCCTGAGCTAGTTTCAGATATTCATGACTGAGATCTAAACAAGTGATCTGGGCTTTGGGGAAAGCCAGCGCGATAAATTTAGTTAAGCTTCCGGTACCGCTTCCGATTTCTAAAAATTTAAGACCTTCTCCGTCGGAATGATTAAAGTGTTTTTTCATTTGAGGGATGATCAGCCGTCTCATGGCATTAGCTGCGCCAGAGAAAAGAATTTCCACTTGGTGTTCGTAAAGTGCTGCGGATGTTTCTCCTAGATAGCCATCGGTTTGAAAATGAAAATTACGTCGGTAGTAGGCCGGTAATTCCTTAAGAAAATCATTTTTTTCATTTTTAAATTTTTTAGTCTGATTTTTACGACGTCGAACTGCTGATTGAATAGCGTCCAGGTAAACAAAGGGAATGCGCGCGGCATGCGAAATAAGATTTTCAGTTTTAAGAACTGTGATCGGGTAGTCACCACGAGCAATGTTGGTGGCGTCTTGCTTCAGTAAATTTTCAATTTTCGGACGAGCTATTTTGAGATGTTCGGATAAGTCCGCTTTTTTACTTTTTTGTGGATCGGAAAAGAGATTGGCGATGACGGGAAGGGCTCGTCCTTGTAAATTAAAATTCAAAGTTCTGATCAAAGAAAAACCTAAAGCCGCATTTTTGATAAGAGTATTTTCTTTCATTATTTCCATCCTTTAGTGAGGCCATCAACCGATTGGCGAGAACATTTGAAGCGACTTGTTTTAAATCCTCGCGTTTTTTCATTTTTCAGTTGTCCTTGTTCGAAAACTCGACGTCGCCATCTTTCAAAATTCGAGCGATCTAATTGTGATCGCATGAAACGCACAAAATCATTCGGAGTCAGTCCAAACTGAATTCGAATATCATCAAAAGTCGATCGATCTTCCCAGCCCATACGAACCATGCGATCATAATGGGGCTTAAGTGTTTCGAGCTTTTCTTTAAACTTTTTGGAAACACCCATACTTCATCCTTTTTTCTTGTGAAAAAATATAGTTCATACTACCATGAACTATATGAAAAAACAATCTTCAGATGAAAAGAAGCTAGCTCAGATGGCCGACACGGTGGGTGATTTTATCCGCTATTGGGGTTTTAGGCGCATCCACGGTCAAATTTGGACCCAAGTGTACCTTTCTAAGGCGGCCTTAAGCGGGGCGGATCTGACCAAAAGGCTTTTGGTTTCTAAAGCCTTGATCAGCCCGGCGTTGGTTGAGCTTGAAAATTACGGTTTAATCACCTCTCATCAAAAGGATAAAAAAACGAAAACCTATCAAGCTTGTCCAGATGTCGTGGGTGTCATTAAGAAAATCTTAGCCGAAAGGGAGCAGGTACTTATAGCCACGGCGGCGCACCACGCTTCTGAGCTGCAAAAGACCGTGAAAGATGCGAATCATCCTTTGATTGAACAGGATCGTTTGAAGCGTTTAGGTGAAATGATCGAATTTGCTCAATTAGGCGTTCATTTTTTATTGGCGCAGAGCATGTAAGGCTTGACCTTCCAATTGCTGGAAGGTCTATGCTTAGTCTATGGAATTAAAGAAAATATTGATTTTAGTGGCATTGATGTGGAGTTCTTTATCGGTGGCGAAGACGGTTCGTTATGAACTCACGATCGCTCATCAAAATGTGAATATCACCGGAAAAGAAGTCGATTTCGCATTGACGGTGAACGGTGGAATCCCGGCCCCGACATTAGAATTCACCGAAGGCGATGATGCCGAAATCACAGTGATCAACAAAGTTCATGATCACGAAGTGTCTCTTCATTGGCATGGGATATTACTTCCGCCCGAAGAAGACGGAGTCTCTTACGTGAATACGCCTCCGATATTTCCTGGAAAGTCGCGCACGTTCAAATTTAAAATTCGCCAACATGGAACCTATTGGTATCATTCGCACACCATGCTTCAAGAGCAAAAAGGGGTGTATGGACCTATCGTGATTCATCCGAAGAAAAAAACAATTAAAGCGGATAAAGAGGCCGTGGTTGTTTTAAGTGATTGGTCGGATGAAGATGCAGATCAGATTATTAAGAATTTAAAAAAAGACGGCGACTATTATCAGTACAAGAAAAATTCGATTCGCTCTATTTATGGAGCCGCACAGGCCGGAGAACTTTCGACATATTTTGGAAATGAATGGATTCGCATGGGAGGCATGGACTTATCCGATGTGGGGTACGATGCTTTTTTGATAAATGGAAAAAAAGATTCTCAGTTATTAGTGGCTCAACCGGGCGAAACAATTCGTCTTCGTATTATTAATGCGGGATCATCGAGTTACTTTTATGTCTCGTTAGGCGGACTACCGATGAAGGTGATAGCTGCTGATGGAATTGATATTGAACCTGTTATGACCAATGAAATTTTGATGGGCATGGCGGAAACCTATGATGTCTTGTTTACCGTACCTGAACATAGAAATTACGAACTGCGAGCGACCGTTCAAGACGTGACAGGATATGCTTCCGCTTGGATTGGAATGGGGCCGAAGGTTCCAACTATCAGTAAAGCACTTCCGGATTTGTATGCGCCGATGGATCATGGCAGTCATGCGGGGCATGATATGTCCGCTATGGATCATTCTACAATGGATCACTCGGGGCATAACATGCATCATGCAGAAGAACTTGCGCTTAAAAAAGTTGAGACTTTATCCGTGGATGATTTAAAAGCTTTATTTTCGACGGTTTTACCTAAGGGAAAACAAACTTACGATCTCAAATTAGTTCTCGGTGGTGACATGGCTCGTTATGTTTGGCACATCAACGGCAAAGCTATTTTTCAAGATCGGTTGCTAAATATTAAAGAAGGCGATGTGGTTCGTTTTACTTTTGAAAATGAAACGATGATGCATCACCCGATGCATCTACATGGGCATTTTTTTCGTGTGTTGAATAAAGAAGGTGATTTTTCTCCGCTGATACATACGGTGGATGTTCCACCGATGGGAACGCGAACCATTGAATTTTATGCTAATGAGCCCGGGCAGTGGATGCTTCACTGTCATAACTTGTATCACATGGAATCAGGTATGGCCCGCGTGGTCAGGTACAATTCATATCGTCCGACTCCAGAACAAATGCATTTAGATCATCAAGACCATCATATGCATGATCCGATTTATCAAACGGGAAGTCTTCAAGCTTTTTCTAATATCATTGAGGGAAAATACCGACTTTCTCAAACTTGGAATGAATTAGAATTCCGCGGCGAAGCTCGTCAAGACGAAGACTGGCTCGGAGCTGGAGATATTTTTTACCGTCGCTGGAATAGTAATTTTTTAAATTTTATTTTAGGTGGATCAGCCGTGGATCAAGATTATCGCGGACAAGCTGGGATTGGTTATATTTTACCGATGTTGATTCAAACGAATTTATTAGTGGATCACAAAGGCAAGCTTCGTGTGGATTTGAAAAAAGAATTTCAGTGGACCACTTCGGTTGTGAGTGAACTAGAATATATCTGGCGTCAAGATCATGATCTAGATAGCGAGATGGCCCTGTCGCTGATGTATGCGCCTAACTGGCATTGGAGTGCAGGGTTGAAATACACCGGTGCTTCCACCGGTGTAGGTTTGCAATACAATTTCTAGATTACAAAGTTTCAATCGTTTCGATGCCGACTTCTTTGCCTTTGTTATTGTAGTGGCTTGTAAAGTGAAGTCGTGTGATCGTTTTCTTGGTCGCTGGATCTTGCATAATGTAGCGATTGTCCGGAGCTGAAAAGGTGGCGTTAAGCTGTTTGTCTTTATAAGTTTTTTTCAATAATTTAAATTCGTAAAGGCAGTGGAGTGTGACGATATAGCTTGTCGGATTAATTTGTGTGAGTTTCACGCCGACGATTTCAACGCCTTTTTCGGATTTCACAGTGACTGTATCTTTTAATAATTTTTTGAGCGGAAATGTTTTGAGTTCATCTTGCTTTGAGTCCGGATGGTAAACTAAATTCGAAATTTCATTCTGACCGCCAAATTCAATAGACATAATAGATACGATCGAAGGATCTGACTCCGAAGTGATGTCTAATATTTTTTGAACATCAGCTTGTCCTAGAATTGGTAACAAGAAAATCAAACCATAAATAACTTTTTTCATATATCCCCCTCAGAATATAAAACTCGTTAATTGCATGAGTTTGTATGAAGTAGAGCAATCGTAAGGCCACGCCTCATGTTGGATTTACTCGAGATCAAAAGGAGTATGGTGAATAAAAGTAAAAGCCAGTGACTATATTGAGTTTCAAATAGAATATTTGCTAAAATTAACAGCAGTTAGTCTTGTTATATTCTTGACTGATTTCAGAGCTAGAACAAGAATTCTAGTATGTTTTCGAAGTCTCTTCTTTTTACTATTCTGATCTCGGTTTTTAGTTTCTCGGCTCAAGCGAAATTAGAATTTGATCCTCAAACACCGATCTATACTGCGGATGGAACAAAGTATGGTTTTGATCAGATTCATGCGGCTTTAGATGCAGCCTTTGCTTCTAATAAACCAGTCGTTATTCATATTCATGGCCGCGGTGATGAGCCATTAAAAAGTTTAGAAGGAAAACCATTTATCGGTGGAGCGACCGTTCCTAAAATTGAAAAAGATTTTGATGTGCGCGTTCTTTTATTTAATTGGGATGCTCAAGGATTATTGTTAGACCGTAAAAAACCGTTATCAAATATTCCGGCTGCGGTTGAGTCTTTCAAAAAAGTGTTAGCGGGTATTCAGACTTATGATTTGACCGGCAAAAAATTAATTCTTCATGCGCACAGTATGGGGTCGATTGTATTACAAACTTATATTTTGCAAAATGGTTGGCCGGCTCATGGCAAACCGATTTTTTCTAATGTTCTTTTTACTGAGCCCGATGCAGATAATTTAAATCATCCCGTTTGGATGGATCAAATTGCTTTGCAGGAAAACGTCTATATTACCGTTAACAATGATGATGTGGTTCTGGACAGATCTACGGATGCTCGTCCTCCTGGTACTGCAGCTTTAGGTCTAAAGCCAACACAGGATCTTTCGTCTTCAGCTACATACTTAGATTTTACCAAGCTAGGTGATAAGGTGAATAAAGCGACTCGTGTTCACGAAATTTTTGATAAAGACGGTATGAAGTTTCAAGTTCATATCTGTACAGTGTTAGACCAAATTATGACAGGTGAAGTTCCGAAACTATTTTCGATGTATTCCAATCCTGTCAAAACAAATTACTTAAAGTTTAGATTCGATATCAATAAGAATCACCTGTGCTTTAAATAAAGTAACGACGTACTCATGCAACTGATTATGGAATAATTATGCACTTCAGTGTATAAAGTTATGTTGGCTAGTGTATTTAAATTTGGCTTTGTTTACTCCTGGGCTTTATTTTTCTTTAGACAGCGGTTATAATAACCGAAAGGCCGAGGCGGGGTAATCATGCTGGATAGAGATATTATTGAAGAAACTTATTTAATAGGTAAGACGGTCTATAAAGATTTTTCTAAATGGGATAATTTACCGGATTATGATAAGCTCAGCGTTCCTGATTTAGATGAGGTTTTCCGTTTATTAATGGGCTTATTTTCATCAGTTGGTGTTTCAGGAAACAATGTAAATGAAAAAGGTCGTCTTATCGAAGAGTGTATTAATCTAATTACTCAACGTCGTATAGTCTTACAAAAAGATCCAAAATCTTTCGAGACACACTAGTTAAACTTTTCCCTGTAATTGAAATTTTTCAAAAAGATTTAATTCGGATTCAATCATCTTTTTTAAAGTCCCTGATTTCTGTTTTGGTAACCAAGTCCATTTTTGAATCAGAAGCTGTTGCTGTTGACGATCAATTTTAAGATCGAGTACCGCAACAATTTTCCCATCAACTAAAACAGGTAATGAGAAGTAGCCATAGATTCGTTTCTCTTTGGGAATATAAGCTTCGAATAAATGCTGATAATCAAAAAATAAATTGAGTCGCTTTCTTTGAATAATCAAAGGGTCAAACGGAGAGAGTATATGAACTTGTTCCTCGTCCAGATTGATTTTTTTCTTAACCAGTTCAGGTTTTATCCAGTGCTGAATTTTTTCAAAGCCTTCGATTTGAAGGGGAATTAACTTTTCACTATCGACTTGTTTTAAAATGAGTTCCTTCATCGCTGGTTTACGTGAAGGTTCAAGATGACAAATAGATTCTAGACTGACCATAGCTTGAGATCTTAAGGCACGCTCTAGCATGTATTCGTTGATTTCTGATTCAGAGGCCGCCTTTGGTTTTTTATCCCAATTAAAATGACGATCTGTGAGTTCATATTTTTTCAACATGCCAATACGTTCACTGATTACGAGCTTTCCTTGGTTAAAGCCAAGCTGTAAAGCTTTCTTAGATGGTTTTTTGCTAGCCCATTCGTGATCTTTCTCGATCAGGACATCATCTTTAATATCGCGAATACTGATGGCTCCATTTTTTTTAATGAGACTAAGTACTTTTTGCAGATCTTCTTTTTTAACACTGTCGAACCACGAGTGAGGTGATTTGATATTTTTTTCCATACGAGCTTGGAAATAACGAAAATCTTTAGTGGGAACATAAGCTAAAGCGTGAGTCCAATATTCGAAAATTGTTTTGTCGATACTTTGCGCTTGTTGTAAGTGTTTCTGTTTGTAACCTGGAATACGAGAATAAAGAATATGATGGTGGCAGCGTTCAATCACACTGATGGTATCAATTTGAACGTAGCCGAGATGATCAATGGCTTTAGCTGTAGCCGAAGGGCCGTTTCCAAAAAAACCTTTTTGATGGAGTCCTTGAGCGGAAATCCAGAGGGCTTTGGCTTGAGCTTTGGTCATTTTTTGATGTGATTTCATAGTAGAAAATATAATGCAATGACCTGTTATTGACAAAGTAATAGCGGGTGTTAGCGTTATTATATGAAAAAAATGATGGCTTTTATCAGTGTCTCTCTATTCTTACTTCCACTTTTCACATGGTCTCAAACGACGATTAATAGCAGCTCAAAGATTTTGGTTATTTCAGATATTGATGACACTTTAAAAGTGGCCAGCTCTCGTTCTAAACTAGAATTCTTAGTTTTGATGAATAGCCCGCTCCAGTACACGGGTATGACAGAGCTTTTCACGGAATTAGATAAAAACTGGGGGACGCAAATCCAGTTTGCCTATGTCACGAGTGCGCCTTCTTATATGGAAAGCTCTCGTAAGAAATTTTTAAATGAAAATCATTTTATGGATGGGTTGGTTTTTTACAGTCCTAGTCTTTCTGATGACACACACAAATATGTTTCGATTCGCAAACTGTTGACCGACAATGCTCCCACGCATGTGATCTTCTTAGGGGATAATTCAAGTCGTGATGCTCAGGTCTATGTGGATATCGCTAATGAATATCGCCCTCAGGGGATTCAATTTTTTACATTTATTCATCGCCTCTACAAAGACAAATTAGTTGTCGATGAGACTCAGTATTTTTCTTATATCACTTCCATCGAAGTGGCTAAAAAGCTTTATAAAGACCAATTAATGGGTAAAAAGAATTATGAAGACTTTTTTGATTTGGTTTACCCTCAAATCAGTTCAGAAATAAACACAGGAAAGAAACCTTCGAAGAATTCACAGGCCTTTCCTAAATTTATCGAATGTCAGGACTTTAAATGGAGTCTTCCTCTGGATATTAAATTATTAAAACTTCAGGCTTACTTACTTAATTTGTGTAAATAGGCGTGACTCAAAACTTGTTTCTGGTTTTTCTGTCTCTGGTTTAAATCCAGCTGTCGATTCGTTTATCATTTATAAGGAGTTCTTATGATCGTTATTCATGGTTCAAGAAAAGATTTGGGTGGCTTTTCTGTTTATCGTAATCTTCCCAGCATTCAGAAAAGATCGATCGGACCTTTTGTTTTTATTGATCATATGGGGCCGATGGAAGTTGGTGCTCATCAAAAGTTAGATGTGCGTCCTCACCCTCATATTGGATTGGCGACTATTACATACTTGTATAAAGGCCATGTTCTTCATCGTGATAATATTGGATCCAAACAAAGTATTCGCCCCGGAGACATTAATTTGATGATTGCGGGCCGTGGAATTTCTCATTCAGAAAGAACGCCCTTAGAGCAACTTCAAGCTGAGGGAGTTAAGACTATGCATGGACTGCAAGTGTGGATGGGATTACCATTAGAATACGAGCAGTGTGATCCAGAATTTTTTCATTACCCAAAAACTTCGATTCCCAAGTTGGAATTGGCCAGCGGCTTAACCGGCGAGTTATTAATGGGAAGTTATTCTGGAAAAACTTCACCGGTTAAGACTTTATCACAGACTTTGTTCTTAAATTTTTCTTGTGCTAAAAACACTCGACATCAATTTACTTTTACTGAAAAGGAAGTTGGATTTCTGGTGGTTTCAGGGGCCGCGATGATCAATCAGGAAAAGTTAAAGGCGAATGATCTTATTATTTTTAGCGAAACTTCAAAAATTGATTTTGAATGTTCTGAAGATACTGTTATTGCGATTTTTGGTGGAGAGCCTTTTCCTGAGCCTCGTTATCTTTGGTGGAACTTCGTAGCGACGGATAAGGCTTTGATTCGTCAGGCGGCTGAGGTCTGGAAAAATCAAACAATGGCTCAAATTGAGGGTGAAACAGAGTTTATTCCTTTACCTACGACTCCATTACCATAAGTATTTACAAACAGCACCCATACGTTGGTCCTGAAATAACTGTTTTGCCTACATATTTATGCTTGAGTAGCCGATCATGTGGGTATGAAACTAATTAAATTATCAGCCTCATTGTTTTTAGGATTGTCTCTTTTAAGTTGTTCTAGCGCGCCAGTTGTTCAGCAAGCTGAAGAATCGGTCGTGGTGGAGGATCGACAAATTGCCAGTGATCAAATTGAACCCGTTATGTGGGAACTTCCTAAAAAAGATTTCAATGGGAATGTGATAGAAAGTAATGCGAATTACCAAAAGCGTTTGCCGCGTATGAAACTTTGGACGGCGAAGCTTTATGAATTGATCGCCAAAGAAACGAGTTTAGTTTCAAGTCACCCTATCGATGCAGAGTTTTTCTGTGCGAACTATAAAAACTTAGGACCTAATCAAAGAATGAATTTTTGGGCTCAGTTAATTGCGGCGATCTCTTATAGAGAAAGTGAATGGGTTCCGACGACTCGTATGCGTGAACCAAAAGAATATGTCAAAATCCCGGGTACAAATAAAACCAAGTTAGCTTACAATATTGATCATATTACAGGTCAGCCGGTAGTGAGTGAAGGGTTGATGCAGTTATCATATCAAGACAGCACGACTTATTCGGATTGGTTTGATTGTGAATTTAGCTGGAAAAAAGATAAAGGCCTTGATGCCAACAGCTCAGAAAAAACAATTCTTGCGCCTTATAGAAACTTAAGATGCGGTCTTCGCATTTTAAATCATAAAGTTAAAATCAATAACCAAATCAGTACGCCTAAAACATACTGGTCTGTGCTTCGTCCAGTGGGGACAAATAGATATTCTAAAATTCCTTGGATTACAAAACAGACTCAGTCGTTAAGTTTCTGTGCTAAAAAAACAGCAACTAAAAAATAATTTTTAGTTGCCGCTGATTTTGTTAATCAATTTATAAATTCTACGTTGGTAATTCTTATACTGAGCATCGATCAGATCGCTCGGTCCAGGCTCAAGAATATAATTGGGAGTCACACCTAAGTTTTCAATTTTTGATCCATCTAAACGGTACATTAAAGCTACTGGTGCCACAATGCCCTGAAGTTGCATGCTGTTCAATGTGGTACGAACTTGTCCCCCAGTGAAAGCTCCACCGCCTGCGGTGCGATTACCGATTATGGTCGCGCGCTTGTGATCTGTCATGAATGCCGCGAACCAGTCCCCGCAAGAAACTGTCCAAGCATCGGTCGCCACGATCAAAGGTTTTA
The DNA here is from genome assembly GCA_964645745.1 of uncultured Bdellovibrio sp. Lineage (GTDB taxonomy): Bacteria > Bdellovibrionota > Bdellovibrionia > Bdellovibrionales > Bdellovibrionaceae > Pseudobdellovibrio. The sequence continues at coordinate 1,316 of CAZXZW010000012.1, read as the reverse complement.
AGTAAGGCTTAGCTCCTGGGTAAGGTTTAACTTGAGAGGCGTTGTAGTAACGGGGTTGAGCTAATGTTCCCAGTTTTGAATCATCGAGTAAACCTTGATACATATCTTTCATGTCGTTAGCAAAATCAAGATCAACCGGGTAACCGAAGTAATGATCACCTTCAAAGTACGCGAGCACGTCATCCTGAGTTTTTAATTGATTAAGTTCATCAATCGACGGTTGAAGACTGTTCACTAAACCTGGTGATAATTTGTATTGAAATTTGTAAGCTTCTTTTGGTCTATCAAAGAAAAATGATGAAAGCGCTTCGGCATAATCTAGCATGCCGCCACGATTACTTTGAATATCGATAATTAATAAATCTGTCTCGGCATTCATTTTGTCGATTAAAGCTTTAAAGGCTTTCACTGCATTGGCATAATCAGTTTGTTTCGCTAAAGCGAAAGTAGGAATGCGAATTAAACCAATACGCTGAGCCATCACTAAAGGATTTGATCCGGGAAGTTCGCCGATCCAAGCGTAGAAAACATCCGTATCTGCAGCTTCCCAAGTCACTGTTGTCGGTCGAGGAAAGTATGATTTACGAGATAAATAACCCCAAGGATTATCTAACATTTCACCTTGAAGAATTTGGGGTACGCGTGACTTTTTAAAAGATCTTGAAAATAAAGCGGGACTTTGCATTTTAGGAGCTGCAGGGTGACCGTTCCAAGTCAATGTTTCGCTATAAGCTGTTCCATCCGGTTTAACTAAACTTAAAGTTAATTTGGGATCTGCAGGAATAGGATCCATCAATACGCCGTAACGCTCAGTTAATCTGCGAGTGGCATCACGAAGATCAGTTCCTAGGAAATTAGGATAGAGTTTTGTGGCTAATTCATAAAGTTTAACGATGACTCGGTCATTTTGGTAAAGAATAACTTCGTCGCCCACTTGGATCGGGCCTGTGTAAGTCGGATTAACGTAAGAAATAAAAACACGTCCATGGGCAGAGTGCATGCCAACGGGAACATTGATGTAAGGCTGTTTCGCGAAATAAGCTTGTGCATGGTAATCACGAGTTGAATTGAAGAATTCTTGGATCATTTGTTGGGCTTCGCCTACAGTCAGATTGGGATTATTTTGTGCGCGGGTTAAGAGGCCCTGAGTGATCGTGTCATTATCCCATCCGAAGAGTTGTTTTTTATAATCGGCTAGGGCGTAATTGGTTTTATAGATTTGGCTGACTTGATTTAAAGTAGTGGTGAAGTCTGTTAAAACAGCAGAGCTGGTTTGGGCCTGGGCTGGAGGGAAAGATATTAAAAAAATCGCAGAT
>CAZXZW010000011.1:0-40398 GCA_964645745.1 uncultured Bdellovibrio sp. | reverse complement strand
GAAATTCTAGAACAAAAAGAATTTTCTCCAGGAATCAACTTAGTTAAAATAAATCTTCTTACCGGACGCACTCATCAGATCAGAGCACAAATGTCACACATGAACGCCGCGATCTGTGGTGATTCACACTATGGATCAAAGACAGCTTATAAAGACAATGCCATCGCACTTCGATCTTTTGAAATCGAGTTCAACTGCAACGGCGAAGCTATTAAATTAAAATTAAGAGATGTTACATGAAAGTGATTTGGCCATTAATTTTTATGCTATTACTATCTTCGTGTGTAGGATTGGCAACCAAGCCAAATTTGCCAGAGATTGGACAAAACGCACTCTCAATTCCTCAGAGTAAAAAGCCATTAAAAATTTACATCAAAACATTTACTTATTTGAAGTATACAGACAGTAAAAGCATTTATATTTATTTTGATCGTCATTTTCAAGAAGCTGCAATGAATATCTTTTTAAAAAGAAGTAACTCTAATATTACTTACATCGGTTACTCTAATGACTTCCAGTCGTTTAACTTTAAAGGAGAAAATTACGAAGAAAACTTCAAGAATTATGCAGCAGTAGCGCCTCCTATAGACGCTGACTATCTGATACAATTTGTAGATACACATGAGCATAAACACATGAATCCTAATCATGGCACTGTGTACTTAGGATTGCTTCATATATTTACTCTAGGATTAATTCCACTAACTTACGAAAATGAATTTAACATAAAAACTTCCATTTTTAATAAAAAAGGCGAACTCATATCTGAAAGTATCGCAAATGATAAAGCTAGATCGTGGTATTGGTTACCCCTCATATTTTCAAAACGATCAAAATTTTGGGATCAGAATGTTCACATCCCTGTATTACAAAATACTATAGAAAACTCTTTCCAAAATACACACTTCCTAGAAAAACCTTAATGAATCCCCCCCCCTATTAAATTCAGCGTCGTCTTTCGGAACCTGGTTATACATCTCTTGCGCACGTTCAGCACGAGCTGCAATCGGTTTTAACAACAACGACTTCCTAAACGAACGAGAACTTTCGTAACTCGTTTTGCGAATCATGGACTGACCCCACTTATTATTTAATTCGACGTTTTAAAATTTCCATCATCATGGCATTTTCAGATTTTTTATTCGCTTTAACTTTCTTAAGCGCAGGCTTCACCTTTTTAACACCAGGCTTCTTCACAGCTTTCTTTACAGGGCCGGTATTAAATGTGCTGGGCTTACTCATGTCGATCTCTTCGTCTTCAGCTTCTAGACGTTCACGCTTTTCTTTTGCCGTCTCTTTGATAGGAACTCCGAATAAAGGATTCCCTTTATTAATCTCACGAATGACGGATCTCACTAAAGCTTCAAACTCTTCTGTTTCCGCCGCTAAGTAAAGAGCATCTTTCTTACCAGGATGATTTTCTAAAAAAGGAAATTTCGCACAGACAGTACTTTGTTTGATTTTTTCGATGGGAAAAAAAGCTCCGAACCATAATTCAAAAGGATAAGCTTTTCCACGATATTCCGTGGTTTTACTATCTTCAGTCAAAATTAAAACCAGCTTGTCCCGAAGATAGTAGCTAACCCCACCCACCGCTTTTCGTTGTTCGATTTCCGGTGGAAGCAATTCTTCAATCCAAAGCAGCTGATCTAATTCTTTACTCATAAATTAATGATCTCATGAAAAGTTGTTCTTAACCAAGGAAGATGGCCGTAATGATTCTTCATCATCGTATTAAAATTAATAATTTCAAATGGATCAGAATCCTTTGGACTGGCTTTTTGAAAGACATCCTCTTGATTCAAAAATACAGCCGCATGCTCCATGACTAACCCGAAAGGATAACCTGGAGATGATTTTAGCATTTTACTAACTTCAATTCGATCAGGTGAAAGAGACTGATTTGATGTCGACCAGACTACTACGATGGTATCTGAGTTAAATATTAAAACCTGCTTTGTATTAGACTGCAACCACTCAAGCATGGCTTGGGCCGAAGTTAATCCGTCCAGCGTTTGATTTTTAAAATAAGATATTACAGTCGTAAAACAATTAATTTTATAAGAAGGATTTAAGTCAGAAGCCTTTTGACCAACAATTTCGCTGACTATTGCTTTCATACCCAAATCCTCAAAAAACTAATTCAAAGCAGATTTAAGCTGAATGCCTTTTCTGAATTTGATCACAATCTTAGAACCAACTTCAGTCGAATCAGTGCCTGTGATGATCGAGCCTAAAACCATTTTAATCTGATCTTTAGCTTTGTTCGGAGCTAAAATCTTAAGACCAGCTCCCCAACCACTCACAACTTCAAATTGAGTTCCCAAGAAGCCATCTTTAAGCGTTAAGTCTTTATATTTTGTGTAATCATCACCCCAAGAATAACCCACCGTTAAACCAACTGTGCCAGACACGTCGAATAAACGAGTTAATTTTAAAAGTGTCATACCTTTTTTAATAATGTTTTTGAACGTATCGACAACGACCGATCTTTCATCACGTAATTTAAAATCAAAGCTGTAAGCCCATAGGAAATTACTTTTTCCAAGTTGATTCCCTTTAATATCAAAAACTTCACAGGCATAAAGTTTACCTTTAACCAGGATCATTCCCGCACCCACTTCAGCACAGAAAAGCATACCTTTACTTTTTACGATATCATCGTCTGCGGCCACCGAACTGTATTTTCCTAAACGGTAGCTCATCGCTTGCAACATATCTGTGGCTAACTGCTGAGTTTGAGGTTTTTGATTGAAAACGGCGTATAGTTTTGAATTTTGCTGAAGATACTGTTGCAGCCCGCGATCATCCACCACCTGAGCGTCTGATACCGTCGAAAGACCCATCGCAACACAAAACAATAACCATACACTACTTTTCATAAATCCCCATCCTTGATAACTTATTGGAGCATCAAAAAAACGGTGATTCAATAGATATTCGACGATTTTTTACCTTTTTAATCCTATACAAACTGTTTTTTTGCCTTCTATAATTTGACTTAAATATGAAGTATGGAGGCTTTATGACTTTAACTCGCTTTATCCTTTCAGCATTATTTATCGGTTTTTCCGCTCAAGTGGCCCAAGCCCAAAACCCTCCACCTGTACCCTACACGTTAATGATGTTTGAGAATTCCCATTTTCGTGATTGGACCTACGAAGAATTAAAATCAAAAATTTCGATTAATCAAGACGCCATCGATTTAAATAAATGCAATGGTAACGAAAAACTTCTTTTACCTGACTTAGTTAAATCAAATCCTAAAAATAATTCCTTCAAGGTTTTAAATGCTACTAATGGACAAAAAATCACTTACATTGATGGTTTATTGTATAACGAGTCCGGCAAAAAAGTTTCTTTATCTTCTATCTCTGACAATTACACCAAAACGATCATTGGCTTTGTCGAACAACTTCGTAAATATCCTGAAGGAAAACGTTTAATATCACTCATGCAAAAAGGTTTATACCCGGTGGTTTTAGCTAAAACCGGAGGACCACGCTTTGAATTCGTTGGCAACACAGGAAAAGCTAATTCAGGTTACGATGAAGCGACTATCATGCAGCACTTTGCGGCTCTAAGAAAAAGTGCCGAAACGGACGTGAACTTCAAACAATTCGGAGCTGGCGGCTTTGTTCGCTTTGATCCCAATATTAAAAACCTAGCCAACATCGAAAGTGATAACGTTAAACGCGCCTCTCCGGTCTTGGCGGCTTTCGCCCATGAACTTTATCACGCTTTTGATAGTGTCCGCGGTTTATTAGATCGCCGTGGCGTTGTGGGCGAAGGTATGGAGTTCATGGAGATCACAGAATACCGTGCCGTGTATTTTGAAAATGTGATACGTAAAAAATTAGGCCGCAAATACCGTAAGTATTACGGAGATATTGATATTAATAATCCCGCTCAAGCCAAGGACACAATGTTAGATAAAAATGGACAACCTTACTTGATGCCAACCCCTTGCTTGAAATAAACATATGAAAAAATTAATTCTCCTTCTATCTGCATCTTTCATTTTAACTTCGTGTGGCTCGTCAGAAAAAGAACCTGAAGCTTTAGCCTTGCCTGCAACGGAAGTCTTCACTACTCACACATTTTACATCAAATGGGGCGGTGATGAGTCTCGTAAGAAAGAAACACTAGAGGATCTTTCTGAAAAAAAATGCTGGACGCTTAAAGAGGTCGTTCCCGAATCGCGTGTCATGTCGACAGACTGTCATGAATTTGTTGAATACAAAAATAAATCAGACATTCACGGTGCTTTCAAGAAAGTCGGATCAGGCTACCTAGTCGAAGTTAAAGTTGATAAAGCCGATGTTTACAAAGTTCAAATCTTTGAAAAACCTGGAAAAAAATTAATGCGCGCTATGAAGCCCGCGAAGTATATTGACCCTGACGACTTTTCGTTAACTCTGCGAAGACTCACTTTTAAATAAATATAGGTAAAGACCTATACTAATTATAGGTCTTACAATTGTATACTTATGTAAATAAATTTCTTATAACTAAAGTAACCAAAAACGGAGGTTATATGAAATTTTTAACAGCTCTTCTGACTCTTGCCACTTCAGTTTCTTTTGCAGCACCAAAAACAGAAACATTTAAAACTCACGCATCGGTCTCATTAAATTTACATTGTGAAATCGGCTTGATGGGATCACAACTTTCCATCAATGAACGCATAACGACTGTGTTACCTAAACCCTACATTATCACAGGATTAAATAACGCCATTGAAGCTAATCACAAAGCTTTCTCTGCTCCAGGTTGTGACCTTGCAGCTCTTGATCAGTTATCTCTAGATTCAAATCAACATTTTGGATATTTAATGGGAGTTCCTATGACGATCGTTAAAGATACATCAGCTTCTCGTCGCGCAGGTAATGGAACATGCTACGCACGCTTCACCGAAACAGTGACGTTAGATTTAGGACGTAACATCGTTTTAACATCTCAAGCTATTAAAATCTTACCCATGAACGACTGCCCGGCCCTTTAGTTTCTAACGATGCGGTACTGTTGCACACGATTTTAGTTTAAAAATCTGCGGTAGCTGGATTAGGACCGATTCTTCCCTCTGCTGCATCTAATTTATCGATCTGAGATAGGTCAGCCGCATCTAAAGTAAAATCAAACACGTTAATGTTTTCTTGAATTCTTGATGGCGTCACTGATTTAGGAATGACAATCAATTGATTCTGAATATGCCAACGAATAATCACCTGAGCGGCTGTCTTTCCATGTTTCTGCGCAATCGATTTAATCACAGGATTTTCAATCACTTGTCCTTGACCGAGCGGACTCCACGATTCCGTTTGAATATCATGTTGAGCATGGAAGGCACGAAGTTCTTTTTGCTGAAACTGAGGATGAAGTTCAATTTGATTGATCACTGGCACAACACCTGTGGCATCCATAATTCGGTTCAAATGCTCAACGTGAAAGTTGGAAACACCGATCGATTTAATACGACCTTCTTTTTTTAATTCAATCAAAGACTTCCAGGCTTGAACGTAAGTCTCTTTTTTTGGCGACGGCCAGTGGATTAAATAAAGATCTAAATATTGAAGCTTCAGTTTATCCATACTGCTTTCAAAAGCTTGCTTCGCATGAGCCTGATCATCATTCCAAAGTTTAGTGGTGATATAAAGATCTTCACGTTTTAAAGAACTATTTTGAATAGCTTTCCCCAAACCAGCTTCGTTACGATAAATAGCAGCCCCGTCTAAAGCACGATATCCTACTTTTAAAGCGCTCAAGATGACCGATTCAGCATCTGCATCAGCAACTTTCCAAAGCCCGAAACCCAATTGAGGAATAACCCCTCCGTCATTTAGTTTAATTTTTGGAATGTTAGACATAGAAAACTCCTTCATTTTTTGATACTGTATCACTTATTTTCAACGAAAGAAGTTCAAAATGGAATTTAAATTAGAAGGCGAAGAGTTCATCCTTTTACAATCTTTACTCAAAGCCAGCGGCCTATGCGATACCGGCGGAGAAGCCAAATCTGCTATCGTTGATGGCAATGTAACTGTCGACGGAGAAGTTGAAACTCGCCGCGGTAAGAAAATCCGTGACGGACAAGTGGTCATTTACAATGGAAAAACTATTAAAGTCATTTCTTAGGTATCATGTAAAAATCGAGAGAGACCTATTTGACTAGCCCTCTCTCTAGCTTTCGCGACAAAAGGACCAGCGGCAGACCAATCAACATGTAAAGCGACGCCGTAACAAATGCAAATCCAATGTATTCATAGTAAGTCGAGGAAAGTAACGAGTACGTCTTCGTTAACTCCACTAGTGTGATCACAGACACCAGTGAGGAATCCTTAATAAGCGCAATGAAGTCTGTCGTCATCGGTCCTAAACAGAATTTAACTGCCTGAGGCACTTGAATGGACCAGAAAGTTTGCCAAGGGCTCAATCCCAACATCTTAGCGGCTTCAATTTGGTTTTTATGAATATTAGTTAAACCTGAACGATAAATTTCAGACTCTTGCACCGAGTAGTTAATACCCAAAGCTATGACAGCGGCCCATAACGCCGGAATTTCGATGCCCACACCAGGTAAAGCATAAAAGATAAAAAACAATTGCAACAACAAAGGCGTTCCACGAATCAGTTCAACAAAACCTGTCGTTAAATATTTAAAGGGCTTAGGGCCATACAATCTTAAAGTCACTAATATTAATCCCAATACCACGGCTACAATCATCGAAAAGAAACTGATCTTAATTGTTTGCCAAGCCGCCTTTAAAAATAATGGCCCGGTCTTTTGATAAATTTCTAGCTTATCTTTCCAGCTGCGATCCGTATTTAAATGCGATTTATACTTTTCATACTCCACAGGCTTAAATCGATTAGGTGTCGTATCTCCAAATAAAGAGGCCGTTGCAGCATTCCACAATCCCCACTTTTCATAGATCGCTTTCAACTCACCTGATTCGATCAATTCAGTGAGAGCCTTATTAACACTTTTAAGTAATTCTGGATTATTTTTTGAAATGGCAATCCCGTAAGTCATTGAACCAATCGCGGTGGGCACAACTTGAAAACGCTTATCCACTTCACTGTAGTACTTAGCAATCGGCGCATCTAAAAAGATCGCATCAACACGCCCTAAGAAAAGATCCTGATGCGCTAATGCTTCGGATTCATAGGTCACAACCTGAACGCCTTCTTCCGAACGAAGAATTCTTTCGGACAAAGCTCCACCTAATGTTCCAATTTTAAACCCAGGAAGATCTGATAGTTTTTTAAAACGAGCATCACCTTGTTTCGTGATGATACTGACATAGGTGGCATAATAGGGTTCTGAAAAATAGACAGACTTTTTTCGATCTTCAGTGATTTCTAAACCGTTAATAGCAATATCGTAAAGATTATTATTTAATCCTAAGATTAAACCATCCCAGGCATTTTGCACGAAGGTAGGTTCACGATTAATTTTTTTCGCAAGAGCTTGCACCAAATCATATTCATATCCTGTCATAGCTAAGCTTTTAGCATCATAGAATACGTAAGGAGCTCCACTTTCTGTATCAGCAGCCCAGCGCAAGGGTTCCGCTTGAACGATAGAGGTTACAAAAAATAGGGCTAAGATGAATTTAAACATAAAGCTCCAAATATTTTTGCTGATCTGGCGTTAGCTCTTTCAACTTCTGCTGCATCTGCTGAAATGAACAAAGCATTTGAAGCTGACCTTGATCAATGTAACCCACTTGATCTGAAATTCTTTTTAAGGCGCGACGATCATGAGTCACCACAATCTGAATAATATTGGTCTTCTTCAAATCCAACATAATATCATAAACTTCATCGACTAACTCAGGATCCAAAGCCGAAGTAGGCTCATCATATAAAATCACTTCCGGCTTCAAAGATAAAGCACGTGCGATGGCGCCACGTTGTTGCTCCCCACCTGACATTTTCTGTGGATAATGATGACGACGGTGCTGGAGACGAACTTTAGTTAAAACTTCATCTACGATCGTTTGAATTTCGTTGTCGCTTTTATTCTGAACTTTTTTTAAAGCGAGACTAATATTTTGTTCTAAATTTAAATGAGGAAATAAATTAGATGACTGAAATACAAATCCCATCTTCGGTGATTTCACTTCATGAGCGACCGTGTATGGCTCAAGTCCGGCTAAACAACGAAGCAACGTGCTTTTACCCGATCCAGATCGACCAATGAAAGAAAGCAACTCTCCCGGGTGAGCCTCAAAGCTAATATCCGACAGTGCAAAGTGATTTCCTAAAAGACAATTTAGTTTTTGTATTTTCATGTTAACTTCATGGTGCAATAGAATATCCACAGAGACAAAAATGATATGCACCTTTAGTCTTAAGTCGAGACCCAGGACTTGCGACACTTATGTGTCCGGCTTAAACTTTATTTCATGATTGATCATACTGAACTTGAAGCGCTTCTCTGCGGCTACTGGCTCTCTGATATTTCTAACTTCTCCGCCTACGTTGCCGATCGTATGTCCGATATTAATTGGGTTGGATTTTACTTAGACGATGGAGCAAAACTTCGCCTCGCTTCATTCATTGGAAAACCAGCTTGTCTTGATATCGCCTACAATCGTGGCGTCTGTGGTCATGCTTTTAAACTGAAGCAAACCGTTATTGTCGACGATGTTCACCAATTTCCTGGTCACATCGCCTGCGATGAAAGAAGTCGCTCTGAAATGGTTATTCCCTTTTTTATCGAAAACAAATTAGTAGGTGTCCTTGATATTGATTCACCGTCTTTAGCACGGTTTACTTTGGAAGATAAGGCTGCTCTAGAAAAAGCCGTGATGATTTTATCGCAAAAAATAACCGAAAATTCTAAAACACACCCACAAGAAATTTTCGGCCGAATTTAATTTAAAATCTAATTAAGTTTAATTTTTTAATCGCTTGATCAATAAAATCCAAGTACAGATTTGGATTCACATAGGCGCCGTATTCATGACATGTCACAAAATCCAAGTAAGGACCATGAGTCACGCCCACGAGGTAATCTTTTTGATCAATTTGAACAAAGGCTGGCCCACCTGAGTCACCATTACAAGCACCCGTTCCATGAGTTTGGTCCGTCACAAGCGTTGTCCCTTCAAAACGTGCCGGAACTGTCGTCTTTCTTAAAACAGATGAGGATTCACCAGTTCCTTCGTCAATAACACCAAACCCCAACAATGTTACATCCTTCGTTTCGCCATCCATCGTTAACTTTTGAGCGGTCACGTCAATAAAATGGGCTGGTAAAAATTCAACGACTTTATGAGTTGCAGGAATGTTCTGTTTCAAACGAATGATGGCCAAGTCATTCTCTAAACCGCCGACATATTTTTCGTGAGTGATGATATCAACCACATCGATCGTATTAAATACCGCGCGAACATCTTCAATATGTTCAGCATCTGGATCGCCTTGAACTTCATTTAGCACCGTGTTCAAAGAAAAATTGATCACAATGTTGTCACGCTTAATATTCACATACCCTACACAGTGAGCTGCCGTTATGATCATATTAGGCGCGATGATCGATCCCGTACAAGCCTGGTACCAAGTCCCCTTAATTTTAATTATTAACCCTACGGTTGAATGACCCAACTGATTATCCGCTGTAACGATTTCTCCGTTAATAATTGAAGCTGATTGAGAGGCTGGAACCAAGGCCCATGAGGTACCTTTTTTCTTGGAACAACTGGCTAAAGAAACGAATACGCAAGCAAGTACGGTCAACTGAAGAACATTTTTCATACAGGGCTCCTAGACATGTTACGAGTTTTTATAACCAGTTCCGTCATGCAATCAAGTTATAAGTTTGTTAGTTTCTTCAAATTGTTCTGGACAGAAGGACGAAATAAAAAGATAAAAGGATCTCATGAAATTATTATTAGCTCACTTAGGCACAACTCTTTTGAAACTTCACCGTGAATTGTTACAATATCAGGCGCAATTAGCCTCAAAAGAAGACCATCGCGAATATACGGCTTATGACCTTTTGAAATTATCGATCAACGATCCCCGTTTTGCTTGGCTTCGTAAATATTCAGATCTTATTATTCAAATCGACATCATCACTGATGATAAAAAAAATACACCTTTTGATGCTCATGCATTAGCAAATTCAGTCAAAAAAGCCATCGCTATTGATCAAGATCAAGCCGAAGAATTTGTGCGCGCCTTAAAGACTGAGTCATCATTTATGGTCAGCTTAGGATTAGTCCGCAAAGCATTGATGGAAGTCGATTCCGCTCTCTTAGCGGAAACAAACTAAAAGGCCGATTCTGGTAATAATCTTCTTGATAAGATCTTTAGAGTTAGATACCTAACAAGATCTCAATTATTAAGGAGTATTATGGCATCTCAAGCATCTGCTGACACACAAGGCACAATTCTAGGACACCCAAAAGGGTTATTTGTATTATTCTTCGCAGAGATGTGGGAACGCATGTCTTACTACGGAATGCGCGCGCTTCTTGTTATGTACATGATGAAGCATCTTTTAGGTGATCCAGCTAAAATGGCTGATGTGATGGGATTAAACGCCTTGAAATCAATTCTTGAAGTTGGATTTGGTCCTTTAGACATCCAACCGTTCGCTTCTCAAATTTATGGTCTTTATATTGGTTTAGCTTACTTATCTCCGTTCTTCGGCGGAATGTTAGCCGATAAAGTTTGGGGAAAAAGAAAATCCGTTTATATCGGTGGTATTTTAATGATCATCGGTCACTTAATGATGGGGATGGAAAACTTATTCTTACCAGCCTTATTCTTATTGATCATGGGTAACGGCGCTTTCAAACCGAATATCTCAACTCAAGTAGGAAGTCTTTACCCTGAAGGCGATAAACGTCGTGATGGTGCTTTCACATTATTCTACATGGGTATCAACTTAGGAGCTTTCATCTCTCCATTCCTTTGTGACAACTTTGCTCACTACATCAACGGTCTTCGTGGAATCACTGATGAAGCCGCTACCGCTCACTTAGGTTTCACATTCGCCGGTGTCGGAATGACAGTCGGTTTATTGGTTTACCACTTTGGTCAAAAATATTTAAATACTCACGATGAAGAAACTATTATCCAAGATAAAAAAGAAAGAACAGCTTTCAGCTTCAAAGCGATCGGAAGCTTCTTCTTAACTGTTGCAGCCTTCATCGGTTTCTTGATGTTACCAGCGACTTTAAAATTCATCGTGATTGCGGCTATCGTTGCCGGAGCTGTTTACTCGATCTACCAAATCAAAGATCAAATTGATCGCACTAAAGTTGCGGCTTTGGTTTTCATTTGTATGGCGACGATTGCTTTCTGGGCGATCTTCGAACAACAAGGAAATACATTGCAGATCTGGGCTGACGAAAAAGCTGATTTCGCAAGATTAGGCTTAAAAGCAACCAACTACCAATCGTTCAATCCGCTTTTCATTTTAACTTTTGCTCCATTGATGAATATCTTATGGGCTTTCCGCGCTAAAAAAGGAAAATCTTCAAGTTCAGTTCGCAAAATGGCTGTTGGTTCATTCTTAGCTGGTATCGCTTTCTTATTTATGGCGATCGCATCAGACTACATCACTATTGAAAAATCATTAATGAACATGTTCTGGTTAGCTATCACAACATGGATCTTCACATTAGGTGAATTATACTTATCACCGATCGGACTATCTCTTGTAACTAAAGTTTCACCAAAACGTATGGTTTCAATGATGATGGGCTTATGGTTCGTATCTTCATTCGTCGGAGGCTACTTAGCCGGATACTTAGGTTCTGATTACAGTACCGCTGTTCCATTCAACTTCTTCATCAAGTTCGCTATCCTTGGCGCAGGTGTGGGCGTATTATTCCTTCTTGCCGAAAAAAAGATGGAAAAAGCTATCGGTTCAGATATCTAATTTTTTTCTTAAAGAAGAAAAACAAAAAGGGAGTCATTCGACTCCCTTTTTTTTATATTTAATTTCAGATTTGATTAATTACAGAAGCTTAGTGATTTCGTTTGTTCAGCAATCCAAGCAATTTTAGAGTTCTTGTTACCACGACGAGGATCATCCAAATCATATTTTGGATTAAATACTGGTCTTAAAACTGACCAGTAAGTTCCTGGAGTACTGATCTGTTGATTCATTTTCACTTTATGAGCCAAGATTAAAATACCACAACGTAAATTTCTGTACGGAGCTAAAATCGATTTGTCTGGACTATTTGGAGCTAAATTTTTATCTTTTTTCCAATCAAAACCACAATCCAATTCATCATAGCTAGTTACGTCTTGATAAGACAGCTGAAGTAAACCTTCACTACGAACGAATTTTTTTGTGATATGATCAATTTTATGATCAGGCTCAACATATGTTGTCGTTGGCTTCCAACCACTTTCACGGTAAGACATCGCCGCGATGATCTGACCCCAAACCGTCATACGTTGAGTTTCATTTAAATTTTTATACTGTGGACAAAAGTAAGCCATATCTTTTGGAATGGGACTACTTAATTTATGTAAATCTGTTTCATTACGAATAACTTCAAATACTTTAGCCGTCCATAATTTCATGCGGGGCAAACGCTTTTGATAACTCTCATTACTTTCAACTACCGGTCCAGTTTTTTCAGCGATGATAACTTCCGATACTTTACCCGTCTTCGCATTTTTGTGCTTAATCTTTTGAGTTACAACCGGCTCACGCATTTTCAATTCCCACAGCAACGGTTCATTTGTAACCATGATCGGCTTAACTGCATTTACTGACTGAGTTAATTCATTTGAATTCTTTGTCGGCATAGGAGCCGCTTTCGAAGGATTAACAGTTTTAGTCGTTGTAACAGGATTACCCTTGTTGGTCGACCACTGATCCATGACATTCGTACCCTTTTGTGCGTGCGACGCCAAACCAAGAGTCAAAGTCATTGCCATAAGAAGTGTGTTATTGTGTTTCATGTTTTTCATGTTTTTTATTTCCTCTTAGTCGTAATTCTTCACTGACATTGTTTCTGATTTAATCGCTTCTACCAATTTAACTAAATTTTGAGTCTTATGATCCTCAGAGTATTTTTTCAATAGCTTCATACACTCTTGATTAATTCGATTTTGCAAGGCCCCTTGAAGGACTTCATCAATATATCTTTGAATATCATTCAACGCGATAATCTCATCAGAATTCGGGAAGATAATCGTTACGATATCATTCGCATCTTTACCACCTGTGCCGGTTGGTTTATCGACCGGAAGGTTTAAGTCTAAAATTTGATGCACAGAGAATTCGCCATTCGTAATCTGACCACCAGGTCCGATATCAGCTACGATACCAAAGCTTGAATGACCCGTTTTAATATCCGTCACATAATAGATACTTCTCATTTTTACACCGTTATTTTTTAAAGTTACTCGATGTTTCATTTCATCTGGAATAACTGTGTAGTTCACAGCATAAGGATTTAACTTAATGCCTGAATACAATTGATTCTGGCGGTGTTTATCATTAATTCTTTTAGATTGAGGAACTTTAGAAATGTCGCCATCACTTAAAATGTCGGCATCCGAACGAGTGATAACGAGTTTTGAAGTTTTATCGCGGAAATAGCGCATACGTATATTATTGCCGTTCACCGACTCGATGATCTGAGTTAATGAAGAACTTTTATTTTGGGCATAAGTTACAAACGAAGCTGAAACTCCCATCGCAACAGTCATACCTATTAGAATCATTTTTTTCATATACGTTCCTTAGTGAAAAATCCTACCGTGAGATAACTATGCGATAAACAGACCAATTTTAAACGAATATATCTCACCCTGAGACAACCAAAGTCGCTATAAAGCTCCAAAAAACGTCACGGTGAAAAAGAGTTTTTCAGGCTATACCACTTCAGATTCAAATCATTCTACTTAGAGGCATATATATAAGGACATCATTATTGCATTTGAAATCTGCTATGCGTGCGATAGGATTCATTAAAACCACTTCTTTCAAGCTTTCTTGTCTAGCGATCAGCTTCGTGATAGTTTGTCATTTCCTACACTCAAATGAATCCATCACAACAAAGGCCAAGCGTGTTTCTTTCCCCGGAATCACCCATGTTAGCTTCAACCGCTCTGTGAAAGATTTAACTTTAGAAAAAGTAGAAACAAAGCCCGATTTAGCTTTAATTCAGAATTTAAATACACATCAAATCTCGATGACGAGTTCGTTATTTATCGACAAACAAAATAATTTAATGGTTTTTATTGGTGAAAAAACAAGTGATCAACAGTTGGTGTTTGCTGTGATTAAGAATAATCAGGTGACGCAACTTCAGAAGATTAACGAAATTACGAATAAAAATATCATGCTACAATATGGAAAAATTAGTCTGAATAATCAGATCGCTACGGCCGTTGCGACCGCAGCTTCCGATGCCCTTTAATTACTTAGGCTGAGCACGTAACATCTTATTAACTTCAGAAACATGAAGCTCTTCTTCAGAAATCATTTCACGAGCATATTCTTCTAGAAAGATCGATTTTCCTTCCGCCAACTTTAACAAAGTATAAAGATTTTTGATCTGGCTTTGCTCGTGATGAAGACTTTCTTTTAAAATATCATTTAGTGAATGTTTGTGAGTTTCAATCAAGGGACCTATTTTCAAACTAGGATGGCCACCTAAAGTTGTGATATGTTCACCGGCCGTGTTGGCGTGCAACAAAGATTCTGCTGCTTGATCACGTAACCATTTTACAATAGGAATACGATTATGACCGAAAACCATTAAGGCGTAATGCGTATAACGAACAACACCGGCAAGTTCACACTCTAAAATCGTATTTAATATATCGATGACTTTTTTTTCTTCTTTAGCCGTAAAACTCATAAGCACTCCTTGCGTATGATCACTTGGTTATCATTTATGATTTAACACCCGTTCATTTCAAAAAGCACCTTTTTGTCTCATGTCTAAAGACAAGGTCTAGGTTCGATTGCTTAAGTCACTCAAAATGATACCTTAGATCTATGAATATCGTTTTCTTCGATGGGATTTGCCACCTTTGCAATGGCTACATCAACTTCTTGATTCGTTTAGACAATCAAAACGTGATGTTTTACTCGGCTTTACAGGGAAAAAAAGCGGCCGAAGTATTAACAGATAGCCAACGTTTGAATTTGAAATCGATTCTTTATTTCAAAAATGGACAGATCTTAGAGAAAAGTTCGGCCGTCATCGAATCTTTATCCGATGTTAGCGCTTGGTTTTTTTGGATTAAAATACTTTACGTGATTCCGGCATTCATCCGGAACTTCGTTTATGATTTAGTAGCAGAAAATAGATATAAGTTATTTGGAAAAAATGACCTCTGCCGCATTCCTACAGCAGAGGAAAAAAAATACTTATTAGACTAGTCTTTTTCGAATTCAGTTTGGATCGCTTTGATTGTGTTCTCAGCTTGATCCTTTGAAGATGGGATAACGAAAATCGTATCATCACCAGCAATTGTCCCTAAGATTCCGTTCGGCTGAACATCATCAATATGTTTTGCTATTAAACTCGCTGAACCAGGCGTCGTATGAATAACTATGATGTAGCCATTGTGTTTAATATCTTTAATTAAACCTAATAATCCACTAGATACAGAATCAGTAACACTGACTAATCCCGCATTACTAAATTGATTAGGAAGTTTATAAATCGTTTCGCCATTTGAATTTACGATACGAACGGCACCCAAACGGCGCAAGTCACGAGATACTGTACTTTGCGTAATATCAAAATTTAATTTACGTAATTCATCGCAAATTTCCTCTTGAGTCGTCGCTAAGCCTGCATCCAATAACTTCTTTAAAGCAGTTATACGACTTCTAGCGTCTGTATTTGCACTCATTGTTGCCTCCATATTTATACCCCATCATCCATGCTAGGGACTAAACAAACCCATCATCAGGGCTTTTTGAGCATGCAATCTGTTTTCACTCTGCTCGAAAAGAACCGATCGAGAATGATTAATCATTTCTTCCGAAATCTCTTGATCAATATTAATCGGCATACAATGCATAACAATAGCGTTCTTATCCGCATGAGAGAACAAATCCGCATTCACCTGGAAACCTTCAAAGTTTTTTAAGTGAGCTGCTTCGTCCTCTTTTGTTTTTTCAAATCCCATGCTAGCCCATACATCCGTATAAACAGCGTTAACACCTTTCACAGCGTCTTTTGGATTCTTAAACTGTACTACTTTCGCTCCGCCTTCAGTACCGCGAGTTTGCGCTCGTTTTACAATTTCTACGTCTGGCTGAAATTTTTCAGGACAAGCGTAGTGCACATCAATTCCCAAAGGTGGTAACAACAACATCAACGAATGTAACATATTGTTACCGTCGCCGATGTAGGCGAACTTCAACCCTTTGAGGTTGCCGAATCTTTCCTTCAACGTCATCAAGTCCGCGAGAACCTGACAAGGGTGATGAAGGTCTGATAATCCATTAATGATTGGAATTTTTGAAAACTCAATCATTTCTTCGAGGATATCGTGTTCAAACGTACGCACCATGAGTCCGTTTAAATATCCTTGAAGTACTTTAATGGTGTGCTCCGGCTTTTCTTTTTTGCGAAGTGCACTGTTAATTTCAATCACATCTCCAGACATTTCCTGGATCCCTGCAGTAAAGCTAACGCGTGTTCTTAACGATGGTTTTTCAAATAGCAAACCAATCGTCTTATTAGCAAAAGCAGTTCCACGACGATCCTTTTTTAAAACAATGGCCAGATCTAACAAGTCATTTAATTCACTGACTGAAAGCTCTTCGCCCGTTAAAAAGTGCTTCGTCTTTAACTTAAACATGCGTCATTGTTCCTATGAAATCGCTCCATAATCCGTCCACTGAACTTTTGCCGTTCAGTACACGAACCTGCGGAACACCATGTGATAATGCATCTTTAATGGTTAACACTTTCGTGTACATACCGCCGGTCACAGTCTTTGTTTCGATAAGATCAGTTAAAAAATCAAGACTGGCATCTTCGATCAATTCACCTGACTGATTCAAAATTCCATTCTGATCTGTTAAGAAAATTAATTTTTTAGCTTTCAAAGCGATCGCGATTTTCGCAGCCGCCCAGTCTGCATTAATGTTGTACTTTTCGCCACTAGAACCAATTCCAATCGGAGCAATCACGGGAATCGTGTTTGCTTTTTGATTTAAAACGACTTCAACCGCAGATGTATTCACTTGATTAATTTCGCCAACAAATTGCAATTCGTCGTCAAGTTGACGACAGAATAACATTTCGTCCTGGGCTCCGGAAATGCCTACGGCATTGATATTGGCGCGATTTAAGCTTGTGACTAGTTCTTTATTTACCTTGTTCACTAACACATCTTCAATAACCGTGATCATCTCACCTGTCGTTTGACGTTGGCCATTGATGAACTTCCATGAGATCCCTTGCTTTGTTAATTCTTGATTAATCATCGGCCCACCACCGTGAACGATGATCACTTGGTATTCGTAACGTAAATAGCCACGAATAGATTCGATCACTTCTTTTAAAGCGCTAGGATCCTGTAGAGACGAACCACCTAATTTTAAAACAACTCTGTCCAAATTTTTCATTTATGAATACTCCGTATTAATTTCAACATATTTTTTAGATAAATCACAACCCCAGGCAGTTTGTCTCACGTCGCCCGACTTCAAATCGATTTTGATAAAAATGTTCGATTGTTTTAACAACGCTTTTACTTCGTCTCGGATAAAAGCTAACGGTTGTCCGTTTTCGAAAATTTTTACACCTTGTAAACTTAAGCTCATTTTATTTAATTGATCTGCTGGCACCTGTTCAGCACCTAAACGTGCTAAGATACGACCCCAGTTAGGATCTTCCCCGTGAAGCGCCGTTTTGATCAGCGGAGATAAAGTCACGCCACGTGCGGCACGTTTAGCGATTTCTTTATCATCTGAACCAATGATTTCAACTTCGACTAATTTAGATGCGCCTTCACCGTCGGCCGCAATCGACTTAGCTAAGAAAATTGAAAGTTCATTGACCGCAGCTTGGAATTTCTGAACATCGTCTTCAGTTTTTAATTCCACACCACTGGCTCCGTTAGCCATCAAGAAACAACAGTCATTAGTTGATGAATCGCCATCAACGCTGATCATGTTGAAACTGATATCGACAGCGTCTTTTAAACATTTATGTGCGAAATCTTTCGAAATCTTCACATCAGAAATGATGTATCCAAGCATAGTCGCCATGTTGGGATGAATCATACCTGAACCTTTAGAGATTCCTGTGATACGAACGAGACCTCCCGATAACTGCAATTCGTTTGTAGCTGTTTTCGGGACTAAATCTGTCGTCATGATCGCGCTGGCGAAAGATTCTGCTGTTTCGTGAGCGCGTTCAATTAATTCAGGAATCGCTGGTAAAATTTTATCTGTATCTAATTGGTGTCCGATCACGCCTGTGCTCGCCACAAGAACTTGATCAATCGAACAACCTAAAGTTTTAGCTGTCGCTGAAACCATCATAAGATTTCTTTCAACTCCAACATCACCCGTCGCAGCATTAGCTTGACCAGAATTTGTGATGATCGCACGTACGTCGTTAGATGGCACGCGTGCTTGGCTAAATACAACTGGAGCCGCTTTACATTGATTCAATGTAAATACGCCCGCTGCTACCGCTGGAGAATCAGAGATAATAATTCCTAAGTCAGGACGGTAACGACGAACGCCACTATTAATTCCACCTGCAGAGAAACCCTTCGGTAATAAAGTTCTATTTAAGCCCGGTCCCGGTGTCATCATTGTAGTGCCTCCAATTGGGAAAGACCCATATCGACAGGATAGTCGAAATTTTTGTTCATATTTTCAATGGCCTGCCCGGCAGCGCCTTTGACCAAATTATCAATCACAGAAAATACATATAATTTGTTGCCATCGACCGTGTATGAAATATGCGTGTTGTTTGTTCCCACCACTTTTTTCAACGAAACCAATTGTGGATTGTTTTTCAAACTTCCAAATTGGATCATCGGTTGGTTTTCATAATGTTTCGCAAAAGCTTTTTCTACATCCGCTTCTGTTACTCCCGGTTTCAATTTAGCAAAGATGCTAGAAATGATTCCGCGTCTTGCTGACAACAACGAAGTTGAAAAATGGAAATCCACTTTTTGGCCAGAGAATTTTTCTAAGTACTCTTGGATTTCTGGGTAATGTTGGTGCTTACCAATTTTGTAAGGCAAACATTCCCCGTCCACTTCCGAATACAATAAGTTTTCCGTCGGCTTCTTACCGCCGCCCGTAGTTCCTGATTTCGCGTCGACTACGATTGAATCTGTTTCGATGGCGTCCGATTTTAACAATGGAAGTAAACCCATCATGATCGAAGTTGCATAACAACCCGGGTTTGAGATCAATTTGTTGTCACTTGTTGCAACTGGAGCGGCCCAAGGGTTCAACCCATAGACAGCTTGAGCCAACAAAGCCTTTTGATCGTGATCAAAACCATACCATTTTGTGTAAGAATTGTTTTTTAAACGGAATGCTCCACTCACGTCGATGACTAAACTTTTGTTTTTTTCAATCAACTGCGGAGCCAAATGTATAGAAACTTCCGCCGGTGTTGCTAAGAACACGATATCCGTTTTGTAATTCAAAATTTGAGACTGCGCATAACATTCAACAGAATTGATTTTTGGATTTGAGAAGTAATTCTTCAATGAAAATGCCTCTGTAGCGAAGCAATATTTCAATTCTACACCTGTGTGATTTAATAAAATACGAACTAATTCTAATCCAGAATAGCCACGCGCACCTACGATAGATACAGTAGGAAGATTTTTTTTGTCTAAGTTCCCGGAAACATTTTTATGCATATGTCGTGCATAATTATGGATTTTTATGCATTAGTCAAGTATTTTAATCAATAGATTTCATTTGACTGCATAAATACTCACATGTACTTTGCATATCGAAAACGACAAAATCGAATCAAAAATGGAGGCCAAACATGGCAGAAAATAATGGAAAAGTTTTACTCGTATACTCTGGCGGATTAGATACTTCTATTTGTATTCCTCTTATGCGCCAAGAGTACGGTTACAAAGATGTTGTCACTGTAACAGTTGACGTAGGTCAACCTCAAGCTGACGTAGACACAGCTGCTGAGAAAGCAAAAATCTTAGGAACAGAACACTACACTGTTGATGCAAAAGAAGAGTTTGCAAAAGACTACTGCTTCACTTCTTTACAAGCTAACGGTGACTACCAAGGTTACCCGATGTCGACATCAATCGCTCGTCCGTTAATCGCGGCTAAAGCGGTTGAAGTAGCAAAAAAATTAGGAATCACTTCATTTGCTCACGGATGTACGGGTAAAGGTAACGATCAATACCGTATCGAATTCGGCATTCGTTCTTTAATGTCAAACGCAACCATCCACGCCCCTGTTCGTGAACGTAATATGACTCGTAGCTGGGAAATCGAATACGCTAAGAAAAATAACGTTCCAATAGCTCAATCATTAGAAAAAATCTGGTCTATCGATGAAAATCTTTGGGGCCGTTCTATCGAAGGCGGACGCTTAGAAGAACCAGATTTCGCTCCACCAGAAGAAATCTTCCAATGGACAAAAGCCGTTGAAAATTCTCCAAATGTTGCCACTGAAATGACGATCCAATTCAAAAAAGGGATCCCTGTTTCAGTGAACAACGAAGTGTTGTCTGCTGCTCAATTAGTTTTAAAAATTAACAAAATCGCTGGCGATCACGGTATTGGCCGTATCGACATCATGGAAGATCGCATGATGGGTCTTAAAGTTCGTGAAAACTACGAATGCCCAGGATCAGTTGTTTTATTAAAAGCTCACCAAGCTTTAGAAAACTTAGTCTTAACTCGTGATGAAATCCGTTTCAAAAAAACAGTTGATCTTGAGTGGAGCAAGCTTGCTTACGAAGGTCTTTGGTGGGATCCGTTTAAAACGGATTTAGAATCTTTCATCCAAAAAACACAAGAACGTGTAACTGGTGAAGTGAAATTAAAATTATTCAAAGGCCAAACAACAGTTTTAGGTCGTAGTTCTAAATGGGCTCTTTACTCTGAAGATTTAGCTTCATTTGATTCAACGACTTTCGATCAACGTGAAAGCACGGGCTCTGTTAAGAACTTCGGTATGCAGCCACGTATGTTCGGTCACTTAGCTGAAAAATTTAAAACAGAAATGTAATTGAAGGACTTGTTATGAAGTTATGGGGCGGAGCTTTTGAAGAAGACACAAACAAAGAAGTCGAAAAATTTTCGGCTTCAATGAGTATCGACGCTCGTTTATGGGATGTTGATATTAAAGGATCTATCGCTCACGCCACTATGCTGGGACATGTCGGAGTCATTACAAAAGAAGAAGCTTTTGCAATCGTGAATGGCTTAAACGCCGTTCACGAAGACATTTCAACAGGCAAAATCGTTTTCAATCCGAACGCTGAAGACATCCATTCAGAAATCGAAATCAATTTAACAAAAAAAATCGGAGCCGTTGCTGGTAAACTTCACACAGCCCGTAGCCGTAATGACCAAGTCGCAACGGACACCCGTCTTTATTTACGCGATCAAGTGACTCAGCTTTCTGAAGAACTTAAAGCTCTTCAACAATACTTCTTAACGACAGCTGAGAAAAACTTAGAAACTATTCTTCCTGGCTTTACTCACATGCAACATGCTCAACCAGTTTCTTTAGCTCATCACTTGATGGCTTACTACTGGATGTTTAATCGTGATAACGAACGTCTTACTCAAGGTTACAACCGTATTAATACTTTACCTCTTGGTTCTGCAGCTTTAGCTGGAACAGGATTCCCGATCGATCGTCAAATGGTAGCGAAAGCTTTAAACTTCCATAAGGTCACAGAAAATTCTTTAGACGCGGTTTCTGATCGTGATTTCATCGTTGAGTTTTTGACGAATGGCTCTTTGATCATGATGCACTTATCACGTTTATGTGAAGAATTAATCATCTGGAGCACGCCTGAATTTGGATTCGTCCAAATGGGAGATTCAGTAACGACTGGTAGCTCGATCATGCCTCAGAAGAAAAATCCTGACGTGGCTGAATTGATCCGCGGAAAAGTGGGACGTCTTTACGGCGCTTTGATGGGATCTTTAACTTTACTTAAAGGCTTACCACTTTCTTACAACCGCGATCTTCAAGAAGATAAATACTTCTTATTCGAAGGTTTAGATACGGTTCGATCATCTGTGCGTTTAACTTTAATCATGCTTCAAAATACCAACTGGAAACCGGAAAACATGAAAAAATCTCTTCGCGGAGATTTATCAAATGCGACAGACCTTGCTGATGACTTAGTTAAAAAAGGTTTACCGTTCCGTCAGGCTCATGAAGTGACTGGAAAAGTTGTGAATCACTGTTTGAAAAATAATGTGATTTTAGAAGACATGACTTTAAATGATCTAAAAGTTTTCAGTCCGTTATTCGATGAACAAAGTTTACTGGCCTTACCTCATTTGAGCGTCATGAAAGCACGTACATCTGAAGGTGGAACGTCTTCTAGCGCTGTATTGGCCCAAATTCAAAAAGCGAAACAATAAAATATAAGTCAAGTATTGCCAAAAACACACTTCATGCCTCAGACTAGAGAACATGAAGTATGCTATTGAAGTATCCAATTTAAAACGCGTTTACAAAACGTATTCTAAAAAAGAAGGCGTGGTCGAATCTATTAAAGGATTATGGAACCGCGAATACACTGAAAAAGTGGCGCTTCAAAATATCAACCTTCAAATTGAACCAGGAAAAATCGTAGGTCTTATCGGATCTAACGGTGCTGGCAAAACAACTCTTTTGAAAGTTTTAGCCGGGTTGATTTTTCCATCAGAAGGACAGGTATCTGTTTTAGGATACAACCCTTACGAACGTGATTATGATTACCTTAAACAAATGAGTCTTTTGCTTGGTCAAAAAAATCAATTGTGGTGGGATATTTCCGCTCGTGATAGTTACGCTTTACTTGCCAATATTTACGATATCGAAGCTAGTGAATCTAAAAAACGTGTGGCTTACTTAGCTAACATGCTAAATTGCACCCATGTTTTAGATACACAGCTTCGTAGATTAAGCTTAGGCGAACGCATGAAGATGGAAATCATCGGATCCCTTCTTCACCACCCTAAAGTTTTATTCTTGGATGAACCAACGATTGGTTTAGATATTGTGGCTCAAAATGCGATTCGTACTTTTCTTGAAAGCTATGTGAAAGAATATAAACCGGTGGTGATTCTAACGTCTCATTACATGGATGATATTTCTGAGCTGGCTGATAATTTATTATTAATTTCCAAAGGTGAATTGGTTTACAATGGAACGGTTGAATCTTTCACTGCGGAAGCTAAAATTTCAAAGAAGATTATTTATCGTTATAAAAACGATACGCGTGAACATGAATTAATTTATGAATCTCACGAGCTTTCGAACAAGCTTGCGGATATTATGAAACAAGGCGAAGTTGCCGATTTAAAAATTGACGAGGTAGATTTTGAGGAAGTCATTCATCGCTTTTTGGCGAAGGAATCTGGCCTTTTGTAACCTCGCGATTGTTACAAACTTAGAGTACAGATTTAATTTTTTTATTGATTCCTTGCTTCAACCGCTGATCGCGGTGGGGATCGAACTTATTTTGTGGTTAGCTATCTTCAGTGCGACCGACGCTGTAACTATTGGCGGTTTTGATCGTAATATGTATTTAGCCTACGTGGTGTGGGCTCCGTTCTTAGGCCGTGTTGGCATCAGCTGGATGTATGAATCAATGATGGTTGAAGAGGTAGCTAATGGAAATATTAATATCATTCTAACCCGTCCAATTAGTTTTTATGAATACTATCTGTCTCAATTGATGGGTTATAAATTCACGACGACTTTAGTTTCAATTGTGATTCCACTGATCATCACCAGTATTTATAAATTACCTGTGGATTACGCGCGATTACCTCTGGCTTTCCTTTTAGTCATCGGTCACCTCTTCCTCATTCACAACTTAAGCTTTATCGTTAGTACGTTTGCCTTCTTCATGACTAAAGTAAAATCATTTACTTTAGTTAAAAACCTATCGCTTTGGCTTTTGGCCGGAGAACTTATTCCCATTGATTTGATGCCTCCGGTTCTTTCGAAAATATTATTGATCTTACCTTTCTCATCAGGTGTTTATATCCCCGTCGCGTATATCACTGGACGATGCGATATCAACTTAATCCAGCAAGGCTTCTTATCTTTATTCGTTTCATTTGTGTTATCGTCTATCGCGTGCCGTTTGCTTTGGAGCAAAGGATTACGCGAATACACTGGGACCGGTGCCTAATGGGCTTCGCCGATACAGTTAAAAAATACTATACACTTTATAAATCATTCTTTAAAGCTAGCTTCGTAGCCGACCTCGAATTTAGATTTAACTTCTTTGTCTTGATCTGTGCCGAATTTATTTGGTATTCAACTCAATTGATTCTTTATGAAGTACTTTACGAACACACTTCCAAATTAGCAGGATGGAATTTAGATCAGATGCGCGTCTTTATTTTCTTAGCTTTGTTCGTAGACTCAATCTACATGATTTTATGGGACCCAAACTTTGTCAAATTTGCCGAAGACTTACGTAAAGGTAATTTAGATTTACTCTTAACCAAGCCTGTGAACGAAATCTTCATGCTCACATCGCAGAAGATTTCTATTTCTCACTTACCTTGTTTCTTCATCACTGGAGCAGGTTTAGTTTGGGCCTTGGCGCAATTACCTGATTTTAATTGGTTTAGAATTCTCTGGCTGTTGATCATGGTGCCATCAGGATTAAGTGTGATCTACTGCGGGCGTTTTGCTTTAAATGCCACGACAATTTTATTTCAGCGTGCAGACTTCCTTCAGTACATTTGGTTCTCGCTGTTCCGTTTCGGACTTCGTCCTGATGGAATTTACGGAGCTGTAATGAATGGATTCTTCCGTTATATTATGATTTTCATTCTTCCATTTGCCATGGTGGCTTCAATCCCCGCGCGTTTTTTGTTAGAGCCGATCAATCCTATTTATTTAATATGGGGGATTTGCATGCCAGCTCTTCTTATAACTCTGACAAAAAAATACTGGCGCTATTGTGCTAAAAACTATTCTAGCGCCAGTTCCTAACAATTACATATCTTGAGCGCCTGTAGCTTGTGAATTCCAATTGATCTTAGTTTGATAAATCAGTTCGCCGACTCCATAAGTTACATTTAATCCGTCTTTACTGATGGCGCAGGCATTCGCATTAAGACCCGATGAAACCGCTGAACGTGAAGATGAAGAATCAGGACCATTATTTATTAAATTTGAAACTTTAATGATTCGTCCTGTCTCTGTGTCTTTAACGTAAGCTTGAATATTTTCAGCCACAAGTGTTTGAGCATTTTCATTGGTTAAACTTGTCGGCGTCGACAAGAAACAGAAATAACGACCATCTTCAGACACACTTTGCAAAGACCAGTTAGCCCCGATCTGACCTGTTTGTTCGTTTCGTGAAACAATTTTCGAAACACCAGTATCTAAATCCTTTTTAATAATCTGGCGATTAGGGGTTTGAAGACGGCGACCACCACGATAGTCTCCCTCGAAATAAACATATTTCCCTTGTCCAGCCACGATTGATACTCCTACAACTTTTTCATCTACTCCGTCGTAGTGACTGGCTGTTCCGTTACCTGTTAAAATAGATGTTTGACCTTGAACATGTTTTAATAATAAATATTCGCCAGTTCCTGATGTTTGCTCGCTACCTCTTGTCAGTAATGTTTTCGAACCGTCAAAAGAAATTGAATAACTCAATACCGGATATGTTAAATCGATTTGCCCAGCGGCATCGTTACCCGTAATTCGTCTTAATTCACCTGTCGTCATATTCTTTTGATGAAGATGAATTCCACCGCGTCCCGCTGCTGATTCAAATAAAATAATATTTCCATCTTTAGATTCAGCTGTTTTTTTATTAAAGCCATGCTCGGGATAAACTACACTAATCAAATCACCATTCGCGGTCGTATTAACGATATCTATAGCTCCGGTCGTCAAATTACGACGATGAATAAATTCTGGAACGATCGGCGTAGGTGATCGATCGACAATTTTATGTGGCGAATAAATAACATACTTATTGTTCGCACTTACCGAAACGCTGTTCGGATAAACAAAGACCGGGTGCCCTTGCTCAGATTTCGAAATTAAATCAATTTGATTTGAATTATGTTTTTTATGATATACAAGATAAGTTTCGAATTGTCCGTAGGCTAAAACTTTAACTAAAAAAGATGTATATGAACAATTAATTTCGCCAACTTTATAACCCAGTATTTGATGACCTTCAGCCGTAGAGCCTAGATTAATCTGCACAGCATTCAACGGAACACTCTGACAATGACTATCGTCATCGCTTTGAACTTGCGCACCTACAATCGACTTTGTATCTTGATTTGACGAAGGAAGCTGAGTAAATGATGTTTGAGCGCAATTCTGAAATCCAAACATCAGAAAAGCTCCAGCCAATCCTACAACGGATAATACCTTAAAATTCAATTTCATAAATAAACCCCTTTTAGTTATACAAAAATCAATTCCATAATATACATCGGTTAAAGCTCAGCTTTCTTTAGAAATTATGCGCTTAAAAATTTAGATTATTCTATATATATTGAAATCGTCTCATTATTAGCCTAATCGCATGCATATGCCTATTATTTCAATTTATTTTATAAAAAAATACCGGCGATATTGTATACGAATTTGAGCGAGTGACGATTTCTAAAACACTTTATTAAGGTATATCAAAGCTCATATTTTGGAAGACCGATGCATAGCTTTGCAGACTCATATCTCATAAAAAAGACTCCTCAAGTAAATTTAACTGACTCCGATACAAGTATTAGTCTGGGGAGGCTATATGAAACCATCTATTAAGTATCTTAATAAGAGAAAGTCGACAGCATTCGGAATTATCGTTGCCGGAGCAGTCCTTAACTTATCATTTCAGAACTGCGCACCCGCGATTACCAAATTCACACAATCATCAGAAGAAGTTCTTCAGAAGTCTGATATTTTAGCGGTATCAGGAACTGAAGAAGTTCAAAATATGTGTAAAGACGCCATCCGTTTAAATGAGTTAATTGATTGTAGTCAAGACATCGTCTTGGCGGACGGTTCAAAACTATCTCGTGAAAAATGGGAATTAGCGAAAGTTAAAGCTGCTGCTACTGCCGATCCTACTCTTCAACCTATTAAATTAAGTTATTCATTTGGTAACTTTACAGACGAAGTGGCTCAAGTCGCCAACCAACGTGCTGGCTTAAGTATATCTCGTCCATTTTTTGTTAATTCATCTGGCGTAGAATTTATGCCAATTCCCACTTCAAATAATAGATATTATCAAGTCGACTTCAACGCCGCAAAATCTCGTTTTGCAACAGGACAATCTTGTTTCTATGACACCGTAAAATTACCAGTAACACTGACTGGTAATGGCGGATACTATGATTGGGCCTTAGCTTTACCAAATGCGACGAAACCGATGCCATTAGCAGGTAACGTACAATTAACTCACGTGGCTCATTATATGGTGTTCGACTACTTCGCGAATTCAAACAACTTAGCAACAAGCCGTTACGGTTCAGCAGCTAATGGAACTGGTAAAACATATATTCCAGGACGCATTTTATCGAGTGCCGGCCCTGTCACTTTACCTATTTTTGAAAATGGTGTAGCAACAGGAGCTTCCGAAGTTCAAATCGTTAACGTTTACTTCGCTGATTTCCGTGGTCCACAAATTGGTTTAGATACACCGACAAATAAAATTGTTAAAATTGATGAGAATCACGTTCGCGGAGAAACAACTGAACACACTGTTTCTGACATTCTTGATTTAAAAACAATTTTAGCCAACTTCAACACGGTCGCTTCAAGATTATCAGCTGATTACACAGATCCAACTTCAGGTCTTAAATTTTCTGGTATCAATTCCGCAAAACAATTATTAGCTAATCTTTGCAGCCAGTCATCAATGAAAGGAACTTCGTTCTCTGTTCAGTACACGCCGATCGTTTTAGATTTAGGTCAAAGAACTCCACAACATCCTGAACAAAGAATTATTACAACAAGTGTTTCTGAAGGTGTTAAGTTCGACATGAAGGGTGACGGCGTTGCTCGTCAAACAGCATGGATCGGTGGACGCATCAAAACAGAAGATGCCGTGTCTTCAGCTGGTATTCCAATGAAACGCGTGGTTTCTGAATTTGCGGAAGATGGATTCTTAGTGATTCCAGATGCTCAAGGACAAGTAAAAAGCAGTAAACAATTATTCGGGTCTAACATTGAAATCAACGGTCACAAGTACACAAACGGCTTCGAAGCTTTGGCTGCTTTAACTGGTAAAGATTGTCGTTCGCAAGATACGAAGAAGCAATACTTTGGTCCTTGGGATGGTGATAAGTACGAATCTATCGTAAAAGTATGGATCGACAAAAACAGAAATGGTGTTTCTGACGCTGGTGAAGTGATCAGTTTACGTGAAGCTGGAGTTCCTGCCATCAATACTTGTTATACAACTAAATACGGTATGACAGATTCATCTGGTAACGAAACAGCTATCCGCGCCTTAATGCTTTACCAAAGTCCGATGACAGCTTCTGAAGCTGAGATCCTTTCTCTTTTATCGAACCAAGATGTTTCAATCCAAGCTAACGATATCGAGAAAAGAATCGCGATCGACATTATCTTTAAAGGTGCACACGAATAGTTTTTAAACTATGATTTTAAGTATGCATACGGTCATGACAACATCATTGATTAAACGTAACAAAAAGACATTAGCTTTAATAGCTAGTGTCTTTTTTGTTTTAAGCTGTAGCAAATATGAAAAAGTAAATGTTTCCAACACTTATTCACGTATGGATGTCGCTGCTACCGAAGCGGCGTTTTCGGCAATTAACTCAAGCCTCATGGAAACTGAAGGTAGTTTTTTAAATGCTACTTGTAACACCTCACCGACTTTCCGATCTTGTGCTTACTATGCTGGTACTGATTATCGCGCAACGTACAATTGGAACTCGTGTACTTTCAATAACGGCACGATTTCGATTTCGGGAACTTGGAGAAGTTATTATTATGATGATGCTTCATTAGTTTGTGCTCAACCGATTCCGGACACACAAGAAACCAGCCGCCTAACCAAAGACAATGATAATGTTATTTATAGCATGCTTAACGGTGACACCGTTGAAATTTCAACTCAATTGAATACGGGTTTCCCCGGACAACCTCTACACGGCTATGGAATTAAAACGGTACAAACAAACTCTACAACTCGTGGATTACGTATCGACAACATGCAAGTCACTCGCAAAAATAATGGAAATATTCTATATGATGTTTATCTTTACTCAAGCGAAACAGATGGTACGACTCAACTCACAGCCACGGGAAAGCTAAGCACAGCAAATCGCGTGTTAAATGGCTTTACATATGTTTTTTTCAAGTCTCAAGCACGCGTCAGAGTCCAATTCAATACGGCCACTTGGAGTGATGCTGCCTGCTGCTATCCAAAAAGTGGATCTATGGAATTAGATTTCGATAGCTTTACACCACCTAGTTCTTGGACATCGACGGGAAAAACAGCCACCGTCAACTTCACCAATACATGTGGCGAAGCGACCATCACCGGAACTGACGGTATTACGACAGATTACTCATTCACAGAGTGTTTCTAGTTTAAATTAAGATGAACAAGATAGAATCGAGCATCCTGGTTTATTATCAGCCCAGGCTGGTCGTTTAAACGTCAATGGATCCGTTTTTAAATCACGATCTTTAAAAGGTTCACTGAATTCCTTCAAATACTTTTCAATCAAAGAATAATCACCGTTTTCCGCGGCATCAATGGCCTCTTGCGCTAAGTAATTACGGAAAATGATACTGGGATTCGCAGCTTTCATCACCGCTACACGGTCAGGCTTAGCTTGTAACTGTAGACGGTAATTGTATTCCTGAATCCATCCCTGCCAACGCTGATCGTCTGCTGAGGTAAAATCTTTTTTATAAGAATTTTCTTTAATCGTCTCTAAAAAGCTAAACTCAATTTTATCTTGAGCTAAGAATCTAAAAAATAAAGTGTAATCCACTTGCGTCTCATGCAGTAAATCAAACAGCATTGTTAAAAACTGAGATTCCTCTTCCGTATGAGCTAAATTCAATCCCAATTTATGAGATAATTTATCCCAATAAACTGATTCATATCTTTTTTGATAATGACCTAAAGCTTCGACCACTAAATCTTTATCTTCGATAAGTGGAAAGATGGCGTTAGCTAAACAATTTAAATTCCATAAAGCAATTTGCGGTTGATGAGCATAGCGGTAACGACGTTGATGAAAATCCGTCGTATTCGGCGTAAAATCAGGATCAAACTCTTCGACCCAACCATAAGGACCATAATCAATGGTCAAACCTAAAATCGACATATTATCCGTATTCATCACACCGTGAACAAAACCCACACTCATCCAATGAGTCATCATATCCGCAGTACGAATAGCTACTTGCTTTAGAAACTCTGCATATTTTTGTTTTTCAGTTTTATCTGATTTTGCAATATCTGAATAAAAATTTGTAATTACGAAATTAGTTAGTTTTTTTAAATCTGCAAATTGCTGATCCGCCGATAAGATTTCAAAATTTCCAAAACGAATAAAAGATGGACTCACACGTGTAACAATCGCTCCTGTTTCGGGAGCTGGATTTCCATCATATAAAATATCACGAATAACTTGATCACCAGTCACAGCCAAACTTAAAGCGCGCGTGGTGGGAATGCCTAAGCCGTGCATGGCTTCACTACAAACAAATTCACGTAACGATGAACGAAGAACCGCACGTCCATCACCTTGGCGTGAATAAGGCGTTTTACCTGCCCCCTTAAGCTGAATATCCAGATGATTAATTTCACCTAAGGTCAAAGCTCGCCCGTCACCCAATTGCCCCGCCCAGTGACCAAATTGATGACCACCATAACGAGCCGAGTAAGGCTTCATATCCGGTGAAACGTAATTGCCCGAAAGAATTTCCGTGATTTTATCTTCGTTACGCGAAAGATTTAAATCCTTCGCCACCGATTCAGACCATCCGATGATCTGAGGTTGTTTGACCGGCGTAGGTAAGACCTGTGATAGAAAAGAGTTCTCTAGGTTTTGAAATGACTTAAAGAACTGACTTTCGAATTTCATATCTATTGATTAATTGTATTATTGAAGATCCACTCTTCACGCGCATTCCCTTTATAAGAGATACGAATATCGCCTTGAGCTTTTTTCAAAAGTTCTAAATCACTTAAAGAAAGATAGAACGTAATATGAGAAGCATCGCCCACTTTTTTAATATGAGATAAACTAAAGCTGTATTCACCAAATTTTAAAATAGGAAGCGCATCACGAATTTTAAATGGAGCCGCACTAGCAAAAGTGACAGCCACTTGTGATTCCATCAAGTTTTGCTGTGGAATAATTTTAACTTGAACAATTTGATTCAATTCAGCCGCATGAGAAATTAAACTGTTTAAGTCCGTAGCTAGATCACCACCAGCATCTGCTTTAGAATTCGCTGCTAAAGGCTTGAAGGCTTGAGGCTCATCAAACGACATCACTTCAGCTGCCATCGTCGAGAAACGAACATGCGCAAGATAAACATTTCCAGAATCCGGCGTAATCATTTTAAACTGGACTGTTTTAAGTTGAGCTAAATTCAATCCTGTAAATTTATCCATCGGTACACGAACTGTTTGGTATAACGTTGAACGGAAAGGATTAAATGTTTTAATCGCATAGTCTGTTAACTGAACCGCATTACTAACCGCACCCGCTTGATCAACTAGAGACACTGAGAAGTTCACAGGAGCAGTTAACAATTTATCTCCTGGTAAACTGAATCTAAAGTCTAACGTTTTCATATTCGACACATCAACGAACGACGCTTGATGAAGCTGAATCGTAGGTTCATCTGTCGGGTTAGCTTTTTTCCAAGTTAAATTTAATGTCCCAGCTAAAGAGTTTGAACCTTTTTGTGTGACAAATGTGATATCCGACGTTGCTTCACGCGTGATATCCGTCGTGATGAAATCATCAAATCTTAATTGCGTGTCTAAGTTCGGGTTTACGGTAAAATCACGTTCAATATGCGTGATCGCCGAAATAGCCGCATCAATTGTATTTAAAGGATTTAAAGCGTTGTTTAAGCTTTTTAATTTGCTTACACCTAAGTTCGCACGGAAGAATTCAGGAACGATTTTACGAGCGATGTCTTGTTGTTTCTGCGATTTCCAATCCGTCTTACTCCAAAGAGCATCATGTTTATTACAACCGTACGAATCATTATCTTGCCATTCAGTATTAAAGAAATTGTGATTGGCTCCGTATACGTAATAAATACTTTTCTGACCGCTTCCCGTTTGTCCTGCCGATTGCATCATACGATTGTAAGGACGAATCCCATCGAAACTGGATACATCTCCGTCGCAAATCGGAATAAGTTGATTCCAAACTGTATTTTGCGCATCTAACACACGACTGGTTTGTCCATCCACAGCCCCTACTTCAAAAATCGCTTCGATTTTTAAGTTTGGAATCTTAGCCGGCCAGAAACTGTCTGTGTCGTAATATAAATTATAGGCCGCGCGAACACCTTCTCCTCCGCGAGAGTGACCAAATAATCCTACGTGAGAGAAATCCACTTTACCAATAAAGCTGTTCACATCAGCTTCTAAAGTTTGAGGAGCACTTCCTTGCGTCGACCAATTATGCCATAAAGCCAAATGTTTTAAAATCAAACGACCACGAGCTAAATTCAATCCGCTATCACCCGAAACGCCGCTTCCTGCAGTGATACCACGGTTCGCATTAATTGAAATCACAAGATATCCATAAGAAGCTAACTGTTCCGCGAAGTAATTATAACCTTCATGATTTGGTGTAACAACCCAACCCTTTGGACATTCACCTGTATCCGTGTAGTCAGAACCTTCATCTAAACGAGGATCTACACCGGTACCACAAGTTCCATGATTACCGTGAAGTAAAGCGACCAACGGCAATTGGTTCGGAATAGTTCCATCTACTTTATTTTTAGGCCAAAAAACGCGAGCCCAAATTTCCGTTTCACGATCTTTTAAAATTTCTGTATCGACCGAAGCATCAAAACGGTATTCACCAGTTGAAACTTGGTAAGGTCCATCGGTCTTAAGCTGAGCCTGAGCCGTAGAGACTAAAAACACTTGAAGAACTAAAATGAAGAGACTGATGATGACACTATTGTTTTTCATGGTCCTGATCGTAATTGTATTCATAATGGTGTCAATTTAATTACTCGATTTTGACCTATATTTTAAGGAATACCGTCTAACTTATTTTCGCTTTATTTTACATTCTCAAGACGATCGTATGATGTTGAAACTTCGATGTTTTTTTCAACTTTTTTTTTAAAATCTCCTTTATTCTAAGAAACATCACTTAAAGGAGATTACACATGACGATGTATTCTAAAATGAACGTATTTAGTCTTATTTTACTAGCAGGTGGTTACGTCATGGGAGCCATATCAGCCCCCGTCACCTGCAGCTTTAATGGACAAATTATTGCCAATGACGGCCGTGTTGTCGCTTATCAGAACTCAACCGTTAAACCTGGCGAATCCTGCGTGTCGGAAGTTCGTCAATGCGTGGACGGTGTTCTTTACGGAAGCTTCGCTTATGCATCCTGTAGTGTCGATGCTCAAAACGCGAGTTGTTTATTTAATGGTCAAACTATAGCTCACGGCGGATCGGTTACAGCTTACACTTCATCCACTGTTCCTTTTGGACAATCCTGCTCAACCGTCACTGAAGTTCGTACTTGTAATAATGGAGTTCTTTCAGGAAGTGCCGCTTACTCAAGCTGCGAAACAAACTCTCCGCGCGCTTGTCTTTTCAACGGTGAAACTTTAGCTCACGGCGAATCGGTTAAAGCTTTCCAAACTTCAACCTCACAATTCGGTGGATCTTGCGTATCGGAAACTCGTTCTTGTAACGATGGTACCTTATCCGGTTCATTCCAATTCGGAGCTTGTAATATTGATGCTCCAGCTAGCTGTCTATTTGATGGAAGAACAATTGCTCACGGCGAAAACGTAGCCGCTTTCCCTTCATCATCAGTAGCTTACGGCGAAACTTGCGTGGCTGAAACGCGCTCTTGTTATAACGGACAACTTTCTGGATCTAATAATTTCTCTTCATGTTCAGTTGGACAACCAGCTAGTTGTTCTCTCGATGGACGCACAATTATCAGCGGAGAATCTGTAACGGCCTTCTCTTCATCTTCAGTTCCTTTCGGTGGAGTTTGTCAAAGTGAAGCGCGTTCATGTGTGAACGGACAACTTTCTGGATCATTCACAAGTTCTTCATGTTCTGTCGAAGCGCCAGCAACATGTTCTTTCAACGGTCAAACAATTGCTCATGATGGCTCGGTGATCGCTTACTCTTCAACATCTGTTCCTTTTGGTGGATCTTGTAAAAGTGAAGTGCGCGCTTGTTCGAACGGTCAATTATCAGGATCATTCAACAGTGCCTCGTGCGCTGTGACTCCTGCCGCTGATTGCTCAATTAACGGAACAACAGTTACACACGGATCTTCAACAACATTATTTGTTTCAGCAAGCGTTCCCTACGGTCAAACATGTCAATCACAACAACGCACTTGTAACAATGGTGTCTTAACCGGAACAGCAACCAACGCGACGTGCGTAGTTGAAAATGCTCCTCCAGCGAAAAGCTGTTCATTGAATGGCAAAACTATTGAAAGCGGTTCATCAGTTACAGTATTCCAATCATCATCGGTCGCTTTCGGAAAAACATGTGTGAGCCAAGCGCGTACTTGTACGAACGGTGTGTTATCAGGTTCATATACAAATGAATCATGTACAGTTCAACCAGCTGCAAGCTGTACTTTCAATGGTCAATCCGTAGCTCATGGTGCTTCGGTGATTGCTTACAACCGCGCAACAGGAACTTCATCATCAGCTTCGAATGCCAACAACCGTTCTTGTGGTGGTAATAACAACCAACCTTGTAAATCAGAACAACGTACTTGTAATAACGGTATATTATCAGGTTCGTACACTTTTGCTTCTTGTACAAGTCCACAACCGAAAAGTTGTACGCTGAATGGTAAAACGATTGAGAGCGGATCATCTGTAACTGTGTTTGCTCAATCAAGTGTTCCTTACGGTCAAGTTTGCAAATCAGAACAACGTGTCTGTACGGATGGCAAACTTTCTGGTTCTGCTACGAAAGAATCTTGTATCGTAGAGCCAAAACCTCAAGCTCCAACTTGTGATATGTCTAAAATTATCTGGGAGTTCGCCGTTGATACATCTCACAATAGCTGCGGTCGTATGATCTTTGGTTCCTTAAAATCACGTGTCAGCCGCGATGGTGGAAACACTTGGGTTTATGTTGATCACAGAAATTTACCAGAAGATTTAAAAGAGATTTTCAAATACATCACGAAAAAACAAAAAATTGATGGCACAAGCCGCCCTAAAAATCTTTTAGTTGATTCGAAACACAAAGGTTACTTACAAATTCGTGCTGAGATCATATTACCATTATGTGATATCTGTAAATTTGTAGAGAAAGAGGAAGACAATTCTTCAGGACATCACTCTTGTCGTCGTCATGCTCCTAAAAAAAGAGTTAAGTTTGTCTGCGAAGACGACGACGTCAAAACTGTTAAAAAAACTTTAGGTGGATTATTCAAACACAGATAATCTAGATCGCAAAATCGATAAAAATAAAAAGGGAGCCGTCGCTCCCTTTTTTATTTTCATGACTTAACATGTTCACTAAACAAATTGTGGAGCTGAACTTTTGTTGCGATAAAACAAAAGAACTAACAGCGTAATGAGGTACGGCATAGATTGAATCGCTTCGTTGGGAATTTTAAAACCCAATTGTAAACTCTGCAAATAAATCTGCATGGCTTCCGTAAAAGCGAAGAATAAAACTACAAGCCATCCTCTGCGCAAGCGCCAACCAGCAAAGATCACCGCCGCCAAGGCGATAAATCCGCGTCCTGCACTCATCATGGGAGAATAAGATGAGGCTAAATAAGTTGAAAGAATAGCTCCACCCGCGGCTGTGATCGCCGCTGAAAATGTGATCGCTTGCCAGCGAACTTTAGTCGGACTGATTCCCACACTTTGCAAAACTTCACTATTCTGCCCGGCAAATTTAACTTCTAAGCCCCACTTTGATTTTTCAGCTAAGTAGTAACAAAGTGCTAATAAGCCCGCGACTAAAATATAAGGATAGATCAGACTTAATAGACCTGCCCCCTCCATACTTAACGAAGGAGTTGATCCCGTCGAATCAAAAATATTTTTACTAATAATAGGAATCACACCCATCACTAATAAATTAAGCGCTGTTCCCACCACGATAGCATTAGCTTTTAATCTTAAAACTAATAAACTGAAAAGTTGAGAAACTAAAATCCCCATCACTATCGCGATCACGTAACCTAAAGTCGTTGATCCAGTCATATAGCCAACAGCTGCCGCAGTAAATGCGCCTGTTAATAAATAAGCTTCTAAAGAAATTTGTGCGACTCCGGTTTTCTCGGTGAAGTATCCACCACTGGCCGCGAGCAAAACAGGAAGGGAAAGTCTTAAAGTAGATAAAATAATATCCAGCATATTACTTCCCTCTCACTTTTTTAAATAATTGCTTTAATGAAGTTTCAAAATACACCGCAGCACCAACAGATAAAATAATAATAGCTTGGATCACTTTAGAATAATCACGCGTTAAATGCATTGTTTCTAAATCTAAATCGGAAGCCCCTTTGTGTAGAACGGCGATCACGAAAGATGAGAAAATAATTCCGATAGGATGACCTTGAGCTAATAACGCCACCACAATACCTAAGAATCCGTAAGAAGCCGAGAACCCAATTTTGTATTGGAACGTATTTCCTAAAATTTCCGTAAGTCCAATCAAAGCGGAAAATACCCCAGCTAAACTAAGCACCAGGAAGATGATTTTTTTCGGAGAGATTCCCGCACGTTCAGCAGCACTTGGATTTTCTCCGTAGGCCTTAATTTCTAAACCCCACTTCGTTTTATTTTCCAAAACCCAAACAAGAACAGAACAGATAACAGCAATAATTAAGAAGGTGCTGACTGGCGCACCATCAAAATAAACTTTCAATGGATCCCTAAGAGCTCCTTGTAAAGATTCGCCGACTAAAGAACTTTCTGGGTTCTGAGAATTCGGATTTTGATAGTAATTAAGAACTATATAAGAAGATAAGGCGGCAAAAATAAAATTCAACATGATCGCCACGACGACTTCGTGACTGTTACGGTAGGCTTTAAAGCCGGCCACGATCCAAGAACTGATTACCCCAAAAATCAAAGTTAAAGCGATCACGACTAAGTAGTTGGCACTAATCGACTGCCCGATGACTGCAGCCATCATAGCCGTTAATAAAATCTGCCCTTCCGTTCCTAAATTAAATAACCCCGCTTTAAATGGAATCGAGAACGCTAAACCTGAGAAAATAAATACCGTCACATAGTAAAGAGTTAAACCCATATCAAATTTGGATTGATAGAAGCTTCCGGCTAAAACTTTTAAGAAATGAAGAGGACTCTCGTTAAAGAACAATACCATCACTGAGCAAAGGATTAAACCAACGACCAAACCTAAGATGGCGGCAAAATTGATATTCTTCATATTTCAGCCCCATTCATAATTAAGCTGATCTCTGCACTCGTCAGCTCCCCATTTTTATAAGGTCCATGAAGCTGACCTTTATAAATAATGGCGATGCGGTCACTGATCTTGATCAATTCATCAAAATCCGCCGTCACTAATAAAATACTAACCCCACGCTCAAGCTCGTGAAAGAATTTTTGATAAATGATCTCTTGGGCGCCGATGTCTACCCCGCGAGTGGGATGAGCAGCCAAAATAATATCAGGTTTATTGTAAAGTTCTTTACCGATCACAAACTTTTGCTGGTTACCGCCAGAAAACCTTTCCATCGGCATAGAGATGTCTTTGGGATGAACATTCCAGTCCTGCATCAGTTGATTTAAAGCGGTCTTCGCTTTTTTAACAAGAGGAAATCCAAAACGATAGAAATCTTTTTTATTCTTAATTAAAAAATGATCTAGAGAATTAAGTTTCTTAAAAAGACCAAAACGGAAACGATCTTCGGTGATATCCGCTAAATTTAATTTTTTATTTTTCGTTTCGCGGATAAAATCCTGAATCAGTTCAGCTTGACCATTTCCTTCGATCCCGTAGATACCTAAAATTTCTGATTTCAATAAAGGAAACCCTAAACTTTGATAATTTATTCCACTCTGATGACTTAGGCTGGTCTTTACTGTTTGCACCGGAGGACGTCCGATCATCAACTCAGCCATTTTAGAAATCGAGATTTGATCTTTAGTGAGCTCGCTGACAATTTGGCCTTTACGTAAAATAGTCACGTGATCCGACACACGATTAATTTCATGAAGCTTATGAGAGATTAAAATAACCGTCTTTCCTTCCGCTTTCAAAGTCAGAAGGAACGCTAAAAATTCTTCGACTTCTTGTGGGCTTAGTACCGCGGTTGGTTCATCAAAAATAATAATTTCTGGTTTTAAGATCAAAACTTTTAGAATTTCTAACTTTTGCTGATCGGCTACATTGTAAGTTTTAATTTTATTTTGAAGTTCAATTTTCCAATTGAAATTTTTAATAATTTCATCAGTCACTGATTTATAATCGGTTACTCCAGAGCTATAAGCAATCAAGCGAATATGCTCCCACCCGGTTAAGTCTTCCGCTAACTGGAAATGTTGATGCACTAAAGCGATTTTCTGAGCGAAGGCATCTTGCGCTTGTGTAGGCTTATAAGGTTGACCGTCAATTTTCATGGAACCGGTATCAGGAATATAAAGCCCAGCTAGAACTTTCATTAATGAGGACTTACCCGCACCGTTTTCACCGATAATCGAGTGAACTGTGCCATGAGTAATTTTTAAATTTACATCTGCTAAAGCTCGAGTTTGGTTATCAATAGGACCGCAAGTTCTATTGATATTGATAAATTCAATGTTAGCCATTACTTCGTTTTGTAATAATCCGGAACAGCGATCTTTCCACTGCTGATATCGGCTTTAACTTTATTAATCTTTTTGATTTCAGCTTCATTCCATAATGATTTATTGTGTTCATCTAAAGCCCAATCAACACCGCTGTTACCAACACCAAAACGAGTTACTCCGGCTTTGAATTCATTATTCTTAACCGACTTAATCACGTCGTAAACAGCCACATCAACCTTCTTTAACATACTAGTTAAGATCACTCCTGGTTTCATCCAGTTTTGATTCGAATCGACTCCGATAGCAAAAATCTTCTTATCACTGGCGGCATCAAATAATCCTGCGCCAGAAGCCCCAGCCGCGTGGAAGATCACATCGGCTTTTTGTGAAATCATAGATAATGATAATTCTTTCGCTTTCGCTGGATTATTCCAAGCTTCACCTGTGGCGCCGATATAGTTTACGATGATAGTGGCCTTCGGTTGCGCGGCTTTAACTCCGGCTTCAAAACCTTTTTGAAAACGACGGATTAAGGGAATATCCATTCCGCCTAAGAAACCAATCACATTCGTTTTTGTTTTCATTCCAGCGGCATAACCTACAACGTAAGATCCTTCATGTTCTTCGAACAAAAGGGACTTCACGTTTTTTTCATTACTTTCACCATCGACTATAGCGAATTTTGTTTCAGGGAAAAGTTTCGCTACTTTTTTTACAGCATCTGCTTGAGCAAACCCAATTCCGACAATCAAATTATATTTCTTCTGAGCAAAGTTACGGTGTAAACTTTCTAAAGAGTTATTGTCGGTAGCCTCTACGTACTTTAATTCAATTCCGAATTCTTTTTCAGCTTTCTTTGCACCGGCATAGGCCGCTGAATTAAAAGATTTATCATCTTTTCCACCTTTATCTAAAACTAAACCGATACGCAGTGGCGTTTTCGTTTCAGCTAACGCGAGATGTGAAAAAGTATTGAATGCAAAGAGTGCGAACACAAGAACAGATGGTTTGAAGAAAGCCATGAATTTACTCCTAGTTATAAACTTAAAACGTTTTTTAACACTTGAGAGGTCCCTCTATTTCTAGAGGGAATTTTAACCGCTGGCAATTGAATCTTGACGAGGTGAAGAATTTTATGACAGCATTTTCGAAAAAGAGGGTATCTCATGAAGCTTTTCACATTATTATCTGCGGTTTTTTTAATATTTTTTCCACCAGCCCA
>CAZXZW010000010.1:0-41087 GCA_964645745.1 uncultured Bdellovibrio sp. | reverse complement strand
CGCAGTACGCGCCTAGTGAAGTTGAACAGCATTTAATTCGTGATTTTGCAGAAGAGTTGAAAACAGCTGATTTTGTGAGTCCTGAGGTCATTCAAAAATACAGTAAGAGTGTAACAACATCAGTTCAGCATAATATTAATCTTGAGATTATGGTTAAGCCTATTAAAGGAAATAAACTTAATCTTGCAACAGGTCATGCTATTTCAGATGTGAAAAATTATGTGCAACAACGCATAGGCAGTTATGCCTATGAAGCGATTCAAAAGGGCTTGGTTAACGTTAAAGTTTTCTCAGGAACAAATGAATCATTCTTTAAAAATTTGGATGTACAGTATCCTCAATTGAAAGCGATTACTAAGCTTCCAAGTTTGTACGAAGAGTGGGGAATTGCAAAATACTTAGTTCAAGAAGGTGCTGGGAAGCCGACACTTATTCTTAAAATACCTACGTCGTACCGCTATGCTCAGCACTATGCGACTATGATTCGTTCGATTAATGACAACGTAGAGCCAGTTGTTGAGTACGACTTCAAGTCAGAGATGCGTGAGCGTTATGCTATGACTCAAGGAGCTTTACGCTTAACGAATAAAATCGGCAAAGATTATTCAGTGATTAGCTTTGGTTACAGCAGCACTTGGATTGAATCCTTAAAAGACAACAAGGATTGGAAATTTATTTCTCAAACTTCCGCTGAAGATGCCCAATCAGGTTTAAATGCAGAAATTATTAATATAGAAAATACAAAAACAGGAAAAATTAAAAAAATTCTTTTAATTAGTTCGGATAAGACAGTTTGGGGTGAATTAGCGACGATGATGATAGGTGCATTTATGCATAAGAAAACAGAATCAGTTATTTTTATGGGATCTGCCGGAGCCGTTTCAGATAAGAATTCTGTTTATGACTTATCTGTTCCGAAAAGGTTCTTAGACAAGCAAGGAAGAGTTCAGGTCGAAAACATTTTAAATAAATTTAAACCTTCATTACAGAAGGTTACATTGAAAGAAAATAGCGATATTAAAATTAACTTTCAATCGACACATGGAAATACTTTTTCTCCGATTGAGCAAAATAGAGCTTACCTAGCTGCAGTTAATGATTTAGGTATTGATACGATTGATGTTGAACAGAGTTTATTAGCGCGTGAAATCACTGAATTTAATGTGAAAAATAAAACGAATATTAAATTCGGAGCTATTAATCTTGTAACAGATAAGCCTTTTGCTTTGTTGCAAGACCAACATGCCGAACATGATTTAGATCGCATTGATATGGGTAAAAAAAAGAAAGCCCGCGCTGCAGCTGTGAAGTTCTTATTAGGCGGCTTAGCCAGCGCTGATATCTACAGAACGAGTTGTGCATTCTTGTTTGACTAAATCTCAAAGTGAGACAATTCGCTGTCAAATTTCTAACAGACTGTAAACAAATGTTGGTATAAGCCTGAGACCGTTTAATTTTAAAACGGTGTAAAGGTTTATATTCGATATAGAACCCTTAAAGTGGTGCTTAGATTTGCTATTACCACTTTGAGGGCTCATATGAAAAATATAGTTTTACTGTTTTCTATTTTATTTTTTACTGTAATCAGTAGTTCATCTGCGCAAGCGCAGATGAAATGTCATGATTTATTCAATAAGACAACGGCTTCTAAGAAGGTTGATGTTGAAAAAATTATTAAAACAGAATTAAGTGATGGAGCTCGAGCTGAGTCTGCGAAAGCTTTATTGAAATTTGCGGCAGATTTCAACTTACCACATAAGTGGTTAGAATTAGGCCCGCAAGATCGTAAAATTAAAAGACTATTTGTTGCTATCGATATCAGTCGTCCTGAAGTAGTTAAAGAGTATCGTGAACGATTCAATCTAGATACACCATTAAATAAAGAAGGAACAACAACATTAGTTCTTGAGTACGTTAAAGAAAGCTTAACTAGTCCTGAGCATTACGTACCAGCTATCATGCGTCGTTGGGCTGATCCAGCAAAACCAGGTTACAGATGGGGTAAGCCAGATCCTTATATCTCAAAATATTCAGAGTATTATGAAGGATGGATGTTACAAGAGAGAAAGTCTCCTGATTACGATCGTACAGGTATTGCAGCTTTCGCTCACTTAGTAGAAGTTAATAAAAATGAAAAAACAAATATTGAATATTTTTTAGAGCATCCAGAAGAGCGTGGAAAATGTAAATCAGATAACTGCGTTGCATGGCAAACAGGAATCGAACTTGGAACAACAAAAACAGAAGCTACGGATGCAGACAGAAAATATCTTTTTGCTGAATTAGGTATTTCAAGAACGATGGCCCATTTCGAAATCGGACGTCGTCTTATGCACGCGGCAAATGAGCGTCACAATGCGATCGGTGTTTTTGTTAATGGTGAATTAGGTCTTAAATCATTTAATGAAGTTCTTGATAAGAATCTTGTTCCAGATCCTAAAGTTCCGTATGCAAGTATTCTTAAAAATTACGAATCTAAAGTTAAGCCCGCACTTAAAGCCGTCGAAGTTATTCCTGACGGAGCTAAAATTTTCTTACCGATTGCGGCAGGAGCAAGTCCAGAAGCAGTAGCGGCTTTAGTAGATCATGCATCTAAGTTAAATAAAGGTATCGATTTACACGTTTTAGTTAACGGAGTGAGTGCGACAGAGTTTAGAAAAGGTGTTGAGACGACAGACGGAAAATTCCGTGTGCACGCATTATTCCTAGGTGGAAATATGCGTGAGCTTTATGCCGATGGTAAAATTGCAGTTATTCCTGGAAATTTATCAGATTTTACGAATCATATGAAAGATCCTACGCAAAAAGATTTCCATTAC
Organism: uncultured Bdellovibrio sp.; assembly: GCA_964645745.1. Classification (GTDB taxonomy): domain Bacteria; phylum Bdellovibrionota; class Bdellovibrionia; order Bdellovibrionales; family Bdellovibrionaceae; genus Pseudobdellovibrio. The sequence goes on along the minus strand of CAZXZW010000010.1, from coordinate 38,268 downwards.
GACGCGATCGTTGTGCGCGTATCGCCTCCAGATGCGAATGGATATCATTCATTAGGACCTAATAATGATATGATTATGACGATCTTAAAAAATCGTCCAGATATCAAGATCATTGCTGAAGTAAATCCAAATGTACCTTATACGATGGGTGATAATAAAATTCATACAGGCCGTATTACTTCTAAGTTTGAAAGTAATACAGAGCTTGCAGGTCCAGCGGTTGTCCCTCCATCAGATGTAGATGCTAAAATCGGTGAGAATATCGCAAGTCTGATTCCTTCGAAATCGACGCTTCAGATCGGTATAGGAAATATCTTCAGTGGTGTAGCAACGGGATTAGAGCGTCACGGAGTTAAAGATTTGAAAATTTCTACTGAAATGTTTGGCGATGCGATGATGGATATCATGCAAAAAAACATCGCGACCAGTGCGGAAACAGGTTTTGCTTACGGTTCTAAAAATCTTTATACATGGTTAAATCATAACTCGAAAGTTGAATTTAAAGAGACTGAGTTTGTGAATTCTCCGGGAAGAGTCGCAGCAACAAATCAGTTCCATGCGGTCAATACGGCTCTTCAAGTTAACTTATTCGGAGAAAGTAACGCGACAATGGGACCTAAAGGGCGTATTTCAAGTCCTGGTGGACAAGTTGAATTCATGACCGGTGCGGCTCGTTCGGCAGATGGAAAAGCTATTATCGCTATTCGTTCTACAGCTAAAGAAGGGGCGCTTTCAACGATCGTACTTGATTTATATAAAGGTCCGATCACGACACCTCATGAGAGTGTAACTCACGTAGTAACTGAGTACGGCGTGGCTGTGTTAAAAGGAAAAACTGAGGCACAGCGTGCAGTCAGCTTGATCAATGTGGCTCATCCTAAATTTAGAAAAGGTTTAATGGAAGAAGCTTTAACGAGCGGATTGATTAGAGAAAGTGATAAACAATTTATTAATGATGGTGGTATGTAATGAAAAAAATGAAATTCGTTCTAGCTAGTGCTCTAATTATTTTTGCTCACACGGCACAGGCTAAAAATATGTGTGCTGGACTTTTCAGTGATAATGCTTTTTATCAAAAGTTTCTTTTTAATAAAAATCTTCCGACTGCTGAAATTGATTATGGTGGTAAAAAAGTGGTGGCGATTCTTGCGAATGCCAAATCCTATGATGAGTTATCTAGAATCCAATCTGAATCTATGGGAATTGCGGTTATTCACCAAGGAGACTGGAGAAATGATCACGGGATGTTGCGTTTAGGTGGATACTTTATTGATCGCGATACTCCAGGGGCTCGCCGTCAAGGTGAAACCAATACGACAGGTATTGCTTGGGCTTCTGTGAAGCAATATGTAGACTATGCCAGCCAGCGCGTTGGTGGATATAACCGCGTCGAAGTTTTATTTGATTTAAATGCCAGTGAAATGAAAGCGGCTGTGACTTATCAAAAGATGAGACGTGCCGGTATTGTTAGACCCGATTTTACTTTCGGCGGAGATAATAATCCTAAGCATTTAAATAATCGCTTAGCGGATTGTGGAGAAATTTGTTTCTCATTTAGTACAGGATCGGCTATTTATGGACAGATTCGTGCGATAGAACAAAACTTAGCAAAAATTAATATTACGAATCCTAAAGAGTTTATTGAACAACCAAAGGTTAAAGAATACTTAGATAAGACTTTAAATAAATTATTTGAAGCTGATCTTGATCAGAATGCTTTAAATCCAAGTTTCACTGAAGGTCAGCAAGGATTTACGGGAATGTTTGGAGGATTGTTCGGTAAAAAAGATGCGAAGCCAGCCGAACTTCAAAAGTTAACGACTGAAGATATCAACTGGTTGATTGGCTACAAGGCGAGTATTGATTATTATAATTTGTTATCAACATTGCAGATCAGAAATTCTAATGATTTTTCTAATTTGAGTAGCCCGCGTGCGAAAGCCGTTGTTATTTATGATGCTTCTGTATCAGCAGAAAGATTCTTAAGTAAAGACTACAATTCAAAAGGTGTCTTTTCAACGTGGTATAACAAGAACGCAGTTCCTTTGAACGATGGGAAGTAAGATCTCATACTGAGACAGTGACCTGTCAAATTTCTAACAGACTGTAAACACATTTTGCTCCTAATCTAAACCTGTTTTGTTTTAAAACAACCTAACAGGTTATATTTGAGCTGGTTTTAAAAACTGTGCCGACTATTTGCAACCTGAGAACTAACGAGGTGCTTATGTTAGTACAATCTAAATCAGCTATTTTAGTTTTATTGTTCGTTCAGGCTACGGCTTTTGCACAAAAAGGTGATAAAGCTATCCGACCAGCAGGCGCTAACGACGTTGTAACTCCAGTAGTAATGAATACAGATAAAGCTGAAGAAGTTAACGTAGGAGCATTCTCGTTTACTCCTAATGATAAAGCTGATCCTAATGCACTTTCTAAATTACGTGCTGAGCTTTTCCAGATGGAAAAGAATTTAGCGGCTAAAGAGAAGCAAATTCAAGCGAAAAGTGACTTTTTAGAAGCTATCGGTCAGTACACGATAACTTCTTTAAATAAAGAAGTAGCTCGTAGATACGAGATCCTTCACGCTATCGATGCTAAACAAATTGAAATTTTAGAAACGAAACGTTTATTAGCGATCAAAAATCAAACTCAAGTTTTCCAAAATGCTAAGACTCCAGAAGAAAAAGCTAAAGCAGAGATCGTTTTGATGAACTTAAGCTTTAGCACAGAGTTTTTGAAAGAAGTTAATAAAGCTAAAACACATAATACAGTATTATCTGAAAAAACATTATTAACGTACGTATCTGCAGTTGAAAAATTGAATCCTGAAACTAAGACGGCGTATTTAACAGCTTTAAGTGAAAAAGTACGTCAACAATACGGGAAAACTAATTTTGAAAAATTGAAACTTTATGTAGCTGGTTTAGAAAAAATCGAAAACTTTAAAGCCTTACATCAGCAAGAAAACGAACGTATTCTTCAAGAGCAAAGCCGTCTTAAAACAAATAAAGAAGTTTTCATTTCAACGACGAAAAGATTTGCTCCAGAAACTTTTGCTTTCTTCGTAGCTTCGGGTGCGGTGACTTTCAATGCAATGTGGATTAAATCACAAGGTGATCCGCTAGCCATGGAAAGACATATCATGTCTTTAAAAGATCCTATTGCTCACATTTCATTCTACGCTTTCATGCAGGCTAACGGTATTTTCACAAACTTCCACACATCAAAAGCAAGCTTCCAAGCTTTAGACGCCTCTACAAAAAGACAAATGATGGTTAAGTTATCATATGCGGGTATGGCTGTAGGATCTATGGCTTCTAGTATCGTATCTGATATCGGACAATCTATTGTGAGCTGTAGTCAAAAATGGATTCAAGGTAAAAAAGACGAGGAATCATTACAGTCATGTAACATGGCTATGAAGCAATGGACTGTTCGTAAGAAAACAAATCAATATTTCCCACAAATTATTTCATTATTTGCTTCACAAGCTGTGACTGAGTTAGTTGAAAATTCAGCTTACCGTGCTTTTGAGCGTATGGCTGTTAAATCATTTGCTGAAAAATACTTAACTCGTAAAGCCTTATTAAGCATGGCTTATAATATCAGCTCTGCTGACATTGTATTAACATGTATCCCTTACGCTGGCGAAGCAAAGTGGGTGAGTAAAGGTTTAAAGTTCGTAGGAACAGTAACGAAGTTAAGTGCTTTCGTTGCGGTAGACCACTTATTATCAAGCTATATCAATCGCCCAATCAGCAACATTTTAAAGCCCGCTTTCTTTGAAGGTAAAAATGTTCCGAATATGAATGCTGCTTGGTTAGCCGCAGACAACATCAACTGGGACGATACAAAAGCTATGACAACATCTCGTTCAAAAACAATCGATGAAAAAATCATGCCTCATTTTGGATATAATGGACTAGGTCCAACAGTTAAGTTCGGAGAATCAGTTAGTAATTTAAAAGAAACATTTCCGAAAGACATCGAAAACTACACAGAAGAAATGCAAGCATGGAGAAGTCATTTAAATGAAAGCGCTGATTCTGATTTAGCTGGTTGGGAAGAAATGACTAAAAAGCTTTTAAATCAAATTGATTTCTCATACCAATTTTACAAAAAATTCACAGATGAACTTTATACGACGCTGAATGTAGGTACTCAAGTTTCTAAAGGAGAATTAGCTCCAAGTGCTTTATCAATTATTTCTCAGTATCCTTTAAAGCGTAATTTGCCATTCTACGGAGTTAGACCAGGTCCGCTTCTTAAAGAGTCGGCTATGAAGTTTAACGATCAGTATTTATCAAACCCGATCGAAGCAGAAAAATTACAAAGAGAAAACATTCTTAATGTGGCTGCTAAATATTTAAAATTGAATAGCAAGTTTAATGGCCGTCACAATGAAAATGCTATTTACTCTCAGATTTTATTAAAACTAAATTCTGGTAAGACTGCGACTATGGTTGATGGACTTGTGCAGTTACGTAAAGTTTATAACCAAGTTGGTGCTATGAATGCTCCCGTTTACTCAAGCCCAACAACAATGGCTCCAGCTGGTGGTTATAATGGTCCGTATTACGATTCAGTTTTCCAAGTAATGATTACTTCGGTATTCAAAGAAATTGGTAACCCATTGCCGATCATGGATCCTTTAGCGAGTTTCTCACAAGCAGCTGCAGCACACTCTGTATTTAAAGGCATGGATGAGTTAGCAGACTACAGTCAATGGTCGATTCGTAAAAAATATCAGTTTAACAAAGTCACTGACTTAATGGTTTATAAAATGATTTGTGGTGAGCAAATTGGTTCTTTAAATCATCTTAAACTAGCGGATGTTAACTTCTTAACTCCTGAATTTAACCCACCGAGCTTGTTGAAAAAAGACGACGATCGTAGCCATTTTTGTAAGACAATGACAAATAGTCAAAATCTTTACTATGGAAAAATCGATGAACAAGCTGTTTCTTCATATGTTCTTAAGAACTTTAACTTTGCTGCTATGGGCGATTACACGAAAAAACAAGATCCAGATGTATTTGAAAAATGGTGGATTAAAACGGCTAAAAAACCGATGGAAAAAGAATTCATTAAGTACGATGAGCAATATAAAATGGCCTATGAAAAAGCATACGATAATTTCATCGGTGATGGAACTTGGTATGAAAACATTGTTGATACATTAAATACAAGTGACGAGTATTTACCAAAATCAATTAGAGAATCTTTTAAAACTGAAAACAGTACATACTTACAGTTGATTAATCGTGCATTAATTGAAAAAAGTGTAAAAGTTCGCTCTGCTAACCCAGAAAAAGAATTCAAAGTTGGCGATGTCGTTAAAGGTCTTTCTTTAGGCCCAATTTTTGGAAGTTTAGCTCCTACAAGCAAGACTTTCTCTGGAAGCAAGAATGCAAAGAAGGTTGAAAAAACAGATTATTTATTACAAGCCAATAGTAAAGCTAAAGATGGTAATTTTAATCCCATCTACAATATTCAACGCGTAGAAGTTATGAGATTGTACACATTACTTAATAAATCTTTAACATTCATCGAAAGCTATAAAATGGCTCGTAAATCTGAAATGACAATGATGGATAAAGCACGCGCAGTAGTTGATAACACACGAGTAGCAACATTGAAGTTAGATAGATCTTTATTAAGCTTTAAATCTGACCAAAAAAAATTCTCTAAAGAGTTGATTGAAAATGCGAAAAAAAGCAAAGCTTTAACAGCTAAAAAATTCAATGACTACATCGAGAACTCAAAACAAATCGATAAAGCAATCAACGACATTTTAGTGAGTGCAGGCTTAAAGCGTTTAGTTAAGAAAGCAGATGCTAAGTTAACTGACGAGCAAATGGCTGAAATGGCTTTCTCTGGATTAATGGCTACAGCGTCAGGTAATGAAAGCACAGAAGATACTTACGAAGATTTAAACGTAAAAGATCCAACGTTCAGACAAAAAGTGATTATCGCGGCGGTAAAAGGTATTCGCCAAGTAGAAGGTGAAACACGTCGCTTTATCCGTATGAATACGTTGTTAAGTAACCGTCTATACGTAGAAAACCAAGAAATCTTGGCTCAAATTGGGAACGACTAAGTTCAAAGGTCTAGTTTGATAAAGAATGATTTAAGTCTTGGTGAAATTTTAACGATCAAGGAAACAGAGGGTATTTATGAAAAAAGCAATTTTTATGTCATTGGTTCTAGTATTTCAATTTGCATCAGCTCAAAAAGGTGTTCGTGAAGTTAAGCGATTAACGGTAGAGCAATCTCGTGAGAAAGTTAAAAATGCGGTCGATTACGTTGAAAAGCTTAAGAGCGAGGGTAAAAGTATTTTAACTAGCCCTGAAGTGCGCAAGATCGTGGTTAAATCAATCGAGGCTACTGTAAAAGATGTGACAACATTAAGTTCAGAACAAACAAATGGTTTACTTAAATTAATCGATGTTAATGCGGGTAAAGTATTGCCTGAAATTGCAAGACTTGCTTCTATTTCAAAAGCGAGTGGTTCAAGTGCAGTTGAGAAAAGCCAAGCTAAAAAAAGCATCGAGCTTATTTCGCTTTCATCTCATTTAGTAGAATCAAATTTCAAATCAGCAGCTGATAAACAAAAACAACAAGCTAAAGCAGCTGAGATCTTAGAGGTATCTGATAAAGTAGCCAGCATCGCGAGCGGTGAACTTGCAGCTAAATCAGCGGACTTTGTTAAGAAATATGAAAAAGCTTTAAAAGAAGGTAAATCGTTAGAAGAAGCAGTTCGTGAAGCTTCAGGTGGAAAATTTACTTTAGCAGATTTATTAAACTGTAAATAATCAGTTTTAAAATTCAGAAATAAAAAAGGCTAAGAGAAATCTTAGCCTTTTTCTTTTTGAGTCTTGATTACTCTGAAATCTGAGGAAGAGATTTTTCAGTCTTTACCCCAAGTTCTTTCAATTTTTCAACCTGAGAGATTAAGTTTCCTTTGCCAGTTGAAATTTTACCCATCAATTGATCATGAGTTTCAGAAACCGATTTAATTTTCTTGCCGAGTTGATCCAGGTCATTCACAACACCCACAAATTTATCGTAAAGATCGCCCCCACGCTTAGCGATTTCCATCGCATTCTTTTGCTGACGCTCTTGTTTCCATAGCGAGGTTACAGTTCTTAACGTTGCTAGTAATGTCGTAGGACTTACAATAGCAATGTTCTTAGCCCAAGCTTGATTGAATAAATCCGGTTTTAATTGGAAAGCTAAGGCAAAAGCCGGTTCAAGCGGCATGAATAACATGACGAAGTCTGGAGAAATCATTTTCTCAGCCAGGTGATATTTTTTGTCTGATAATTCATTCACATGGCGTTTTAAAGATTCCACGTGTGCTAAGCCAGCTTTTTCACGAGAAGCATCATCTGTAGACGAGCAGTAAGCCTCATAGGCATTGAGAGTCATCTTAGAGTCGACAATTAAATGTTTTCCATCTGGAAGGCGCACAATCACGTCAGGTCGTAACATTTCACCTTCAGCGTTACGAAATGTTTCTTGTGTGAAGTATTCTTCACCTTTACGTAAGCCAGAGCGCTCTAGGATATTTTCTAAAATAAGCTCACCCCAGTTACCTTGGGTTTTATTTTCGCCTTTTAAAGCTAACACTAAATTCTGAGCTTCTTTAGACATCGTCGTATTTAATTCGATCAATTTAGAAATTTCGCCTTTAAGGTGACCGCGCTCGTAACGCTCTTGAGAATAAGTGTCTTCAACCTTTTTCTCGAAATCTTTAATGCGCTCTTTTAACGGATCCAACAACGTTGAAAGTTGTTTGTAGTTTTGATCTGTCATTTTTGTGGATTTATCATCAAAGATTTTTTGCGCCAAATTTTCGAATTGAAGAGTCATTTGTTGTTTTAGATTTTGAGTTTCTGCCTTTTGAGATTCAAAAGAAGATTGCTGAACTTCGAACTTAGTTTGCCATTCATGAGCTTTGCGAGCTTGAGCATTGTAGACTAAAAAGCCGCAAATCAAGGCTCCTAGGGCAAAAGATATGATTCCGATCAGAATAAAAGTAAGCATGAGGCACCTCAAGAAAAATATATGCGATATATTATCTGGAAACAAACTGAAAAATGCATTAGATTGATGACATATTGTGAGGACTAAAATGAGTAATGCAAAATCGTGGATTATGGCCGCTAGACCAAAAACTTTATCAGCCGCAGTGGTGCCTATTGTGGCCAGCACAGGTTTAGTGATGTCTGAAGGTGTTCAAATCCAGTGGTGGATTATTGTTTGCGCACTCATGGCCAGTTTTTTTATTCAAATTGGAACTAATCTCGTTAACGATGCTATGGACCATAAAAAAGGGGCTGACACAGAAACGCGCATTGGCCCAACGCGCGTTACGCAGCAGGGGATTTTTACTTTTAAGCAAGTGATGTGGGCTGCGACGCTCTGCTTTGCGATTTCAGTAGGCTTTGGAGTTCCATTGGTGATTCACGGAGGCCTTCCGATTGTTATCATCGGTGTGATTTCGGTCGCTATGGGCTACGCCTACACCTCGGGGCCTTTCCCTTTAGCTTATCGCGGGCTAGGTGATTTATTTGTGATTATCTTTTTTGGTTTGGTCGCTGTGGGTGGAATGTATTATCTGTTAACGGGAAGCTACACGTTGCCTGCTTTTATTTTAGGTTTGCAAATTGGTTTCCTCAGTACAGTGCTTATTGCCATCAATAACCTTCGCGATATTCATGAAGATAAATTAGTGAACAAAAAAACATTAGCTGTGCGTCTTGGAGTGGGGCCAGCGAAAATGTGGATTTGTTTCTTGATCGTGGCTCCTTACATGGCAGGTTACTATTGGTTATTCCAAAGTAAAATCTATTTCTATGCAGTACCGATGTTGTGTTTACCATTAGGTATTTCAGTAATGAAGAAAGTCATTCGCACAAATCCTTCTGCTGAATACAATAAATTTTTAGCTATGTCTTCAGCCTATGCGATGCTGTTTAGTATTCTCTTCTTTGTGGGAACGCGGGTTTAATGCCATTATTTATTCATCGTTATTTTTTAAAAAGAAAAACAGCGGCCAACGCGAAAACAGCGGGTTTGGTTCAAGCTGGTGCTCTTCTTAAAATCGTCGATGAATTCCAAAACTTCGGTGTGGCGGATATTTGTCCGTGGCCTACGTTGGGCGATCTAGATCTAGAGGCGGAGCTACACACGCGCGGACCATTGTTTACACGAGCTTTGGAGCTAGCTAACCAAGATCTTGAGGCACGCAAAAACAAAGTTAAATTGAATTCAGGTAATACGGTTAAGAATCACTTTTTAGTTTCTGATTATCGCCAAGTGAGTGAAGTCTATTACGGTCATACCGTAAAAATTAAAGGCGACGCTGATATTCAGTCTTTATCGCAATTTTTAAATTTAGAAGCGTTTCGTTTTAAAAGTATTCGTTTGGATTTCAATAGTAGTTTGACGGCGGATTTGTATGATCAGTTTGTAGCTTTACTTACTCCAGACACGAAAAGTAAAATTGAGTGTGTTGAAGATCCTTATCTTTTTGATGAGGCTCGTTGGAAAACGTCACCATTGAAATTAGCCTGTGATTTTGAAAAAGCATCAACGTGGCCAACGAAAGTTCAAAAGCCAGCTCGTGCGAAGGTCGATCAAGATGCGCTCTATTTAACTTCAGCTATGGATCACCCGGTAGGAGTCATTCACGGTTTAATCGAAGCGCAGAAGCATGAGTCTAAAATTCACGGCTTTATGACTTTAGATCAATACGAAGAATCTCCATTTTTAAAATATTTCAATATTCAAAACGGAGAAATGAGTTTCTATACAGAAGGATTCGGCATTGGATTTGATACTGAGTTAAATCATTTAGGCTGGGAGCCTTTGATCGATTACCGCGGTCGCAGTGAAAACCATATTCTTTATAGCCCGGTTTTACCGGAGGCAGATAAGAATAAGTTAGAACAGCTTAAGGAATATTTCGAATCTAAAATAAATTCTATGGGTTACTTCTTGATTCCAAGTTCAGGCAGTTCAACTAGTGGAAATGACAGTTTGAAATTATACGCTATTTTAAAACCAAGTTTTATGAATTCGGCTCAGCGGGTGAATGAAAAATTTAAACTGACGGCAGATATGGCTTGGGGAAGTATTCTTCCAAGTTATCACGTAGGCGGACTATCTATACTAGCAAGAGCCCATTTGGTTAAGGCGAAAGTTTACTTTAATTCATGGAAGTCTTTTTCGCTGGAATGGCTAGTAGATAATAACATTCAATTACTTTCTTTAGTTCCCACGCAGTTATTTGATTTAGTCCAAAATAGAATGAAGTGTCCACCGCAGATCAAATATGTTTTTGTCGGTGGAGCTCACTTATCACCTGAGCTTGAAAAGTCTGTACGAGATCTAGGTTGGCCAATCGTTATCACTTTTGGTATGACCGAGACTTCATCTATGATGGCTGAACGCGAAGCTTTTAGTGAAGCCTATAAGCCATTTCCTGGAGTTGAGATCGGGCAAACAACGGAAGGTAAGTTAAAAATAAAAAGTAATTCTTTAGCTGAATACTGTTTGCAAATAGTCGACGGAAAAATTGTACAAAAAGATTTAATCACTAAAGCCGGGTTCTACGAGTCCGAAGATGTGGTTGAAATTGACGAACAAGGATTTAAGTTCATCAATAAAAGTAATGATCAAATTAAGATTAATGGTGAAGGAGTCTCTTTATTTCAACTCAGACAAAAGCTTGAGAGAGTGCTGTTGGCTCAAGAGCTCAACCCGAATAGCTGTGCTTTAATAGCCGTACCGGACGAGCGCCAAGGTGAAAGCTTAATAATCGTCTTTGCTCCATCGACAACTTATTCGATTTCAGATGTAGTTGATCAATTTAATCTATCGGTTTTGCCTTACGAAAAAGTTTTAAAAACCCATACTTTGCAAAAAGCCTTTCCTATGACAGAATTGAATAAGATTCAGTTTTCAGTATTGAAAGAGATGGTTTTAAATGAAAAAGTATAGTCCAAAATTTTCTGAAGGCAGTTTGTTTATCTGCAGTAAATGCGGGAAAGATTTTTCTGAACCGGATAACGCTGATAACTTAAAAACAGCTTTAAGATTGGAACTTAAAAATTATAATGAAGCTCATAAAAAAGTACGTGTGATGGTTTCGGGTTGTCTTGGCGTTTGTGAAAAAGGCGAGCAAGTGTTCGGCTATTATCCGAATAAAGGCGAAATGGAATTGTATACAACGGATTCAAACAAGTTTGAAAAATCGAAGAACGAAATTTTAGAATTTATTAAAAATAAATTAAGTTAAATTATTTTTTATTCAGTCTTTCTAAATCGTGAACTTCTTCCGTCATAATGGCACCGGCGAACAGTGCGGTGTAACACCAAAACAGTGCTGTGCCGATGATCATCATAAAAATGCCAATGATTTTTCCAAAGGTCGTTACGGGGCTGATGTCTCCGTAGCCTACAGTGGTGACTGTGGCTACTGCCCACCAAATCGTATCCAGTATAGAATTAATTTTGGGATTAAGCCCATGTTCAAAGTGATATAAAAGCAAACTTGAAGCAACAACGAGAGAGTTTCCAATAATCGTTAAAACGATAAATACCGGTTGCTTGACGAGGGATCGTATTCTTCGGGCAAACAATGCAAATCCAGTGTAAAGTGTATTTTTCATTTTTTCCTCGTGAGGCAAAATTGTTCTAATTAAGTTCCGAATTTTTTGGTGTTCTCGTAATCTTCTAGCATGATTTTTTCGATTTCAGTTTTACTCACAAGCGGGCCTTTGCCGACTCCAGGACAGAAGCTAGCGACTTCTTTTCCCCAAGCTTTTGGGTTCATCACTTCAGGCCAAAACGGCCAAGTACGACATTGTGTCGGGCGAGCTTCGTAAACCGAGCAGCGTTTCTTTGATAAGAACATACAATCCGGGTTTTTAGGGTCTTCTTTTAGGTGCCAAACGCCATCTTTTAAATCACAGTATTTGCGTGTGAATGCAGCAGTTGAAAGCTTAAGATGTTTAGCGAATCTACGGCGGTCATCGATTGTTAAAAAGACGAAACCAAATTCACCGTGAGAGGTGCAGCAATTGCCTGAACCCTGGCATTGAAATCGTAGTCCCTTTTCGTAAAACTTTGAATTATCTGACATAATTTATGCTACTCGAGTTCTACGCCTTGACTCAAGTTAAAGTTAGAGGAATATAGAGGCTCTTATGGCAGTTAAAATTTTTAGTCCGCAGGATTTTCCGGCGTATTTACCTAAGCTCAATTCTTTGTACGATGACCTCTTTGCCGGTGGTAAGGGTTTTCGCTCAAAACTTATTCAAATCGTCTCTAAGCCTCTTAAATTGTCTACGGAAACTGAAACTTTACTTTGTCAGACTATCGAATTCATCCACAACGCTTCGCTTTTACATGATGACTTGATTGATCGCTCGCAACTTCGTCGTGGCAAACCAGCCGCTTGGACGAAGTACACACCAGAATATGCTGTGCTTGCAGGGGATTACTTGCTTGCGCGCGTGATGGTGAACCTTTCGGGTCATGGAAACATCAAGCTGGTTCAATACACCAGTGAAATCATTTCGGATCTTTTGGAAGGTGAATGGTTGCAAGACTCAGTCGTCGGAGATTTTTTTATTTCTGTTCCACAGTTAGATCGCATTCATAATTTAAAAACGGCTTCATTATTCAAATGGTGTTTAAAAGCTCCGTTTATCGCTTTGGAAAATTACGACAAAGAACTTCATACCGTCTTAGATGAAATGGGAACTTTGTTAGGACAGTTGTTCCAACGCAGTGATGACTTGCTTGATTACGATATTCGTAATGATGAAGGTAAAGCGATCCTAGGAGATTTAAAATCGGGTTACTTAAATTCATTCGGCGCTTTCGTAGCCGCTGACATGAGTCGCCCTGAAATCGACAAGATGGTGAAGTCAAAAGATCTTAATGATTTCTACGGAATCTTTGATGCAGATGAAGCCAAAGGAAAAGAAAAATTCCTTCAAAAAGTAGCTGAGTTCGATGCGATCAATGTAGAAAAAATTAAATTGTATCATCACTACGTTCAGCAGTTACAAGCTAAGCTTGTGGCTTTGAAGTTAGATGATTCTTCATCTCAGCAGTTGATCACGATTTTAAACTCGTTAACTGATTTGTTATACTTCAGAAAGAAATCATCATGAGTCGTTTTGTGACGTTGAAGAAGACTGATGCGGGCTTTGCAAGTCACATCTGGGGAACTTTTTCAAACACGGAGCGTGCTTTGCCTCTTGAATCTTTAAACACAGGTACGGTTCAAGAATCAGTTACTTTCGAAATTAAAACTCTGCAAGAGATCAAACAGCCTTCGCATTTAAAAATTTTCAGTCTTCTGATTAAGTGGAATTATTTCTTCCTCCTTTTGGTTCCTTTATTTTATGTCGCCGTAAAAAACTATCTTTTTCATAGAATCTTCGATCCATTTAGTTTCGGATTAGCGGCCTTATCATCTTTATTTTTATTTGCGGGATTAAATATTCGTAATGATGTTCTAGATCATGTTTCAGGTTTTGATCGCATTATTAAATCAAGTGGTCCTAAGCCTTTGTTATTAGGATGGGCGACAGCTGAATCAGCGAATCATATCGGATGGATCTTATCCATCATCGCGATCGCGCTGGCTGTGCCAGTTTGTCTTCATCAACATGAGGCCATCCGAGTCGTTGGTATTACTTTAGGATTATTCTTAGTTGGAAATTTTTTAAATAAAAATAATTACAAGTTCAGTCATTTTTCTGAATTCATTTTATTTTTAATTTTAGGCCCGGCTTTATGCTCTGGATATCAAGTGTCAATGGGATCTGGCGTAGATACAGAGATCCTTGTATTCGGAACAGCTTGGGGCGTAGCGGTTCTTTTCTTGCTGTACACAGTTCAGTTCGCTAATTTATTTGAAACATCACAAGCTGGCATTAAAAATACATTAACTAAAATGGGTTTCGATAAATCAAAAAGATTTTTGATTGCTTGGTGGAGCTTTTTCATCGTGCTGTGGGTGATTTATCATTATTTCTACGCCAGTCGTTTCTGGCTTTGGTTTGGAACAGCTGTTTTGATTTTCTGGTCACTTCCGACATTCATTCAGGTTACGAAAACTCATTCTCCCATTGGATCGGCTTTAATGAAAGTTCGCCGTGTGGGAAGCCGCGCTTTTGCCTTGATGGTAGGAATTTTAATCGTTGAATTATGTTGGAATGTTTATAACCAACTTCGGGGTCCTCTGTGATCGAACATCGTCTGTTGAATGAGCAATACAAAGATGTGTGCGATCAATGGACGGCTTTTCTTAAACCGTTTGAAAATACCGTAAAACATATTTCGATCGAATACACGAGCCCTTGTCCGCAGCTTTTCGACGAGGTTCGTAATAAGTTTCAGATAGATTTCGAAGGTAACACAACTAACTATTCAAAGTTTAAAGGCGGAATTAACTCTGAGCCGATGAGCCGCGCACTAGGTGCTGGGAAATTCGGAAAACGCGCTTTAGATCTTTCTGCCGGGCTTGGAGTGGATTCTGTTTTCTTAGCTCAGTTAGGTTACCAAGTGACTGGTGTGGAGCGAAATCCTTTCATTTACGTTGCGCTTAAGACGGCTTTAGAGAATTTAACCGCGAACTATAAAACAAATTTGAAATTCGTGTTTGATCATGCTCAAAATTTTCTTCAGAATAATACAGAAGAGTTTGATGTTTGTTATTTTGATCCGATGTTTCCATCGAAGACCAAATCTGCTTTACCTAAGCAAGAGATGGTCTTCTTTAAAAACTTGGTCGGATCGGATGAAGACGCCTCAAACGTATTGGAAATAGCATTAGGCTCTAAGAAGTTTAAACGTTGTGTAGTGAAACGACCGTTATCGGCAGAACCTTTGTTAAAGCCTGCTGGAAACATTAAAGGAAAGATAATTCGATATGATATTTACTCAAGTTAAGAACGTCATGAAGTCTCTTTTTTCTGAACGCGCCGAACACGAAGCTTTATTAGCTTACGATTTTAAATTAACTGATTTCAAAACAGCTTTGATGAAACTGTGTTTTTCCCCTTTAGCGAATTGGCCTTTATTTGTTTTGATCTTGGCTTTGTATTTAAATCCATTCCGTTACCAATTCCAAATGTTAGGCGGGGTCGCTGGAGCCGTTTCCTTTATCTACGCGCCTCACTGGCAAATCGGATTATCTTTCGGAATTATCTGCAGTTACTTCTTAAGTTTAATTAATATTCCGATTGCAGTAGCACTGTACTTCATTTCTCAAGGTGAAGTTCATACGATTATCGCGGGATCAATGATCGTTGGAGTGTTTGCAGGACGTAGTTTGAAATATTTTAAACTGTCTGTAAAATTAGATGGCGAAACAAGAATGACGGCTATTTATTTTAATGTTTTACAAATTGTAAGTTTAATCGTAGCTACATTTATCAGTTTGTATATCTATGAATACATGACGGTAATGGGATTGTTCTCGCGTACATTATTTGCGTATCGTTTTGAATTTATCGCGATCAGTTTATTTGTGATTTATGCAGTTCAGTTTATCTTAAATGCAGTATGGGGACATTTCTACGCTCGTAAAACATTTGAACCTTCGAAAATTCAAATACACTATTCAACAGCGAAGATTCTTCGTCGTCTTTCATTTGGTTCTACCATGAAAGAGGAATTGAAACAGCAAGTAGCAACAAAAGAAGCCGAGCTGAAAGCTCAGCTGGAAGACTCTAGCGTGGCTTACTTACCGAAGAATATTTTGAACACAGCTAAGGAAGAAAAAGCTTCTTTGGACCTGGCTAAAACATATTTAGGATAGATGTAGTCCAGTCTAGTTTCGAAATTGTTGTGAGCCCTCGAACTTCCTCCTAAAATAAAAGGATGTCGAAGTCTAACGAAGTAGCTGAACTTAAAGAACGAATTTTAGAGCTCGAAAATGAGCTTCGTTATAAAAATCGTGAAGTTGAAATTTACCAAAAAGAATTGGTTAAGTTTTCAAATAATCTCGACATGATTCTAAGCGCCTCTCAACAAGATGTAAAAACTCTTAATAATTTACATAAAGCTATTGTTCCCACTGAGCTTCCGCAATTTGCGGGCTTTGAAATCAGTCGTAAGTTTACTTACGGGACTAAGCAGGGTGGGGATTACTTCGATATTTTTGCTCATGAAGATAAAATGAAGTTCAGTATTTTGCTGGCCTCGTCGTCCGGATATGCTATGTCGGCAGCCTTTTTGTCTGTCGTGTTGCAGCACTCTTCGCTTCTGGAAGGCCGTAAGACATTGAGTGTCGAAGAAACGGTGAAGATCTTAGCGGATGAGCTTGGTAAAATTGCTGCTCCACAGGATGAGACTCAGTTGTTCTATGCCGTGGTCGATCGCCGTCATATGACCATGACTTTCTCCTGTACGGGGAAAATCGCAGGAATCATTCAATCGACTGATTTAGCGGCTCACGAATCGATCAGAATCATTTCATCAGACAGTCCGGGAATCTCTGCGGGCCGTAAAATAGATTACAGTTCTTTAGAAGTAGATTTAAAGCCGGGTTACCGTATTTGCTTGCTCAGTGAGGGTTTGGTTAATGCCTTAGATACGGATGAATTGGTGTCAGTCGCCGAAGAAACTGTCAAAGGCGGAGTGCACGAACTGCGTAATCAGATGTTCATTCAGGCGCAAATTAAGTCTGGACTAGAGCAACCACTCAAGGACCAGACGGTCATTGTCGTTGAAGTTAAAGACAATGTTATGAAGCTCGCAAAATCGTAAATTAAAAGTTAAATTTCATGAGGTCATTCACTTGTATAAATGACTAGCCAAAATCAGTCGATTTTGATTTACTTATCAGGTTCAAATTCCAATCAATAAAAATAAATGAAGGAGTCCCCCGTGGCAGATATTACTATTTATGAAGGCGCTATTGATAAAGGTTTAGAAGGCGTTGTTGCTTGTACAACAGCTGTTTCTTTTATCGTAGGTAACACTTTAAACTACCGTGGTTACACAATCGAAGATTTATCAGCAAATTCTACTTTTGAAGAAGTTGCATTCTTGCTTTGGAACAATCGTCTTCCAAATAAATCTGAATTAGAAACTTTCTCTGCAGATTTAAACAAGAACATGGCTTTAGACCCAGCGTTCATCAACGTTTTAAAAACATTACCAACTAAAGGCGTTCACCCAATGGCTTGGTTACGTACAGCTGTTTCTTTGATGGCTCACTGGGATGCAGATGCTTCTGACATCGGACCAGATGCTAACCGTCGTAAAGCAGTTCGTTTAACGGCTAAAATGGGATCTATCGTTACAGCTTTTGAAGCGATCCGTAACGGTCGTGAAGTTGTAGCTCCTAAAGCTGGAAAATCGATCGCATGGAACTTCATGTACATGTTAAAAGGTTCTGAGCCAGATGCAGAATTAGTAAAATTATTCGATACTTGTTTAATTTTACACGCTGACCACGAATTAAATTGTTCAGCTTTCGCGACTCGCGTAACAGCTTCTTCTTTATCTGATCTTCACTCGGCTATCGTATCTGCTATCGGTGCTTTAAAAGGACCTTTACACGGCGGAGCGAATGAACAAGTTATGGTGATGTTAGCTAAAATCGGAACAATCGAAAAAGCTCAACAATTTACTAAAGACGCTTTAGCAGCTAAAGAAAAAGTAATGGGTATCGGTCACCGCGTTTACAAAGATGGCGATCCTCGTGCAGCGATCTTAAGAAAATTCTCTAAACAATTAACAGCTAAAATCGGTAAACCAGAATTATATGAAATGTCTGCGTTGATCGACGATACTATGCAAAAAGAAAAAGGCTTAATGCCGAACGTAGATTTCTATTCTGCAACTGTATACCACGCTATGGGAATCCCAACTGATATCTTTACACCGATCTTCGCTGTATCACGTATCGCTGGATGGGTAGCTCATGCTGACGAACAATACGAAAAAAATCGTATCTACCGCCCTCGTGGTAAATGGCAAGGAAAAGAAGGTCTTAACTGGAAACCAGTAGACGCTCGCTAGTGAAATCTTTTTTCACAAGTCTTCTTATTTTAACAAGCATGACCTTTTCCGGTTGTGCTTTGTTAAACGCAAATCTTAAAGATCCAGAAGTTAAAATTCTGGATCTTTCTGTCTCTAAGATGTCAGCTGAAGACATCGATCTTGATTTGAAATTAAATATACAAAACCCAAATGATTTTGCTTTGGACGTCAGTAAGATTTCTTATGGATTGGTTTTGTCAGGTAAGCCGGTAACCGAAGGCGTTTTTGCTCACGGTGCAAAGGTTGCAGCTAACGGATCAAGTGAACTAGTTGTTCCATTAAAATTTAAATACTCAGCGATCAATAATATCATCACAAGTTTTCTAAATAAGACTCTGACGAAAGAGTACGAACTTAAAGGCGCCGTGGATTTAGGATTTTTCTCGATTCCATTCACGAAAAAAGGCGAAATCAAACTTAAATAATAAGAGGGCATCATGGCTTCTATCTTCACGAAAATCATTAACGGCGAACTTCCTTCATATAAAATTCACGAAGATGAATTAGTCATCGCGATTCTGGCTTTAGATCAAGTGAATCCTGGCCACGTGATCGTGATTCCTAAAGAAGAAGTAAACCATTGGTTTGATGTTCCTGCTGAGGCTTACACGCGTGTAGGATTAGTAGCGCAGAAGATCGCTAAGGCTCAAAAAGAAGTAACGAGCTGTCCTCGCGTAGGAACGATTGTTGCGGGCTTTGAAGTGCCTCACTACCATTTACATTTAATTCCAGCGTGGAGTATTCCTGATCTAGATTTTAAGCGCGCGAAACGTTTATCTGACGACGAAATGAAATCGATTCAATCTAAAATCGTCGCTGCTCTAATTAAAAGCTAGCCAAAGACTTCCATTTTTAACCTTGTCAATTAAGGCTTTAGAGATAGCACGATCAATCGCGAAACAGCCTTCACTGCGTCCTAGCATTCCATTGTTTTGAATATAGGAATCAGAAACGTAATCAGCTGGGTGAATCACGATGTTACGCATTTCTACGTTTGAATTCGAAGCCTCAAGACCGGCTACGCGTACTGAGTATCCATTATCGCCTGAGTAAGTTTGTTTAATGAAATAAAGTCCAAGTGAAGATTTTTTAGAGCCATTCACATTTGAAAAATTTTCGGCATAGAGTCCGCCCGTATTAATACCATGAGAGACAAGAAAGCTTTGTGTAGCTCCTGTATCTGTTTGAATCAGAAAGCCACGGCGCTCTGTTGAAGGTTTGCTGAAATCAACAAAGGCGACATAGTTTTTATTTGGGATGCTGGCTGCGTACTTGTTCATGTAGCCTGTGATTTTATTGATTTGATTTTGTGGGATTCCGACTCTTTGAGCGGCTTGAATCACCGTATTCTGGTTGTAAGCGAATGTTAAATTACCAAGAAGCATAGCGAATACGAACGCAAGTTTTGTGTAGTTTTTAGTCATATGAATATTACAACTTAGAAGCATAAGCGAATCGAAAGAATACGTTTTGAATCTGGAATTTTTAGACTGAAGCATAGCCTTTTAAGACAATGGTCTAGGTTTGTGTTTTGATTTAATAAGGATAAAGAAAAAAATATAAAAAATAGGCAATTCTGATATTCTGTAAGAGCTGTTCTTACAGCGCGAAAGGAGGTGGTGTTATGGTTAAATCATTTAGCATAACTAAGGCGGAGGTGGCGACTTCATAGTCGCCGTAACTTCGCCGTTGTTATAATAAGAGATTCGTTGCTTGACGAATTTCTGGGTCGGGCCGACGACACCAAAACAGATCCAGTCGGCTCACCTCTTTAATCTCCTTCCCTCGATCTTCATTTCTTGATATTGCTAAGTTCATGAACACTTCTTCTTCTCAAATCACAAAAATCAATCCCTTCACGCAAGATGTTCTTTATACTCATCCGAAGAGTTCGATTATTGATTTAGTGAAGACTATTCAGGCCGCCAACCGTGCGTTCGCAGACTGGAAGAGTTCAAGTTTAGAAGATCGCTTGAAAGTTCTAGAAAAGATCACAGCCCAATACATTTTGAAAAAAGACGAAATCATTTTATCCGAAGCTTTGGATCAAGGCTTGTCTTTATATTTTACCACACGTGCGAATTATGAAATGGGTTTGCAGCAATTAAATCTTTTCAAACAAGAATTAGTCAATGCATGTGATCACGCTGATGCGAAGAAAATATTTTTCGCGAACGGAGTCGTCGCCGTTATTTTGTCTTGGAATTTATCGAACCGTTTATTCATTCAAAAAGCGATTTCGGCTTTACTCGCTGGTAATACAGTAATCGTGAAAGTCTCATCTCAAGCGGTTTCTACCGCTGTTCAATGGAAAGAAATTTTAAAGTCAGCTGAAGTTAATGAGGGGTTGATTCAATTCGTTGTTAGTGATGTCGCAGACTTTAAAAAATTGTTAGTGAGTCATCCTGGAGTCAAAGCGGTGAGCGTAACAGGAAGTCTATTAACTAGTGCCGCGATTTTAAAAGTTCAAAGTGAAACAGCAGAGCAGCAATTTAAAAAAGTTCAGATTAATAGTGGAACAAAAAATACGTGTGCCGTTCTAGATGCTCCGACTGAAGAATTGGTGAATCAAGTTCTGGAAACATTCTTAATCGGCCAAGGGCAATTGGCTTGGAATTCATCTCGTTTATTTATTTTAGAAAAATACCAAAAAGAGTGGATCGAAGCTCTGCAAAATAAGTTAAATACTTTAAAGCCAGCTACATCAGTGAATGATTCTTCTTTATGGGGACCCATCGTTAAAACCGCGAATATTGAAAAATATGGGTACTATCAGAAGCAAGCGGTGGATGATCAGGCTAAGCTTATTCTTACTTCGACTGAAGCGAAGCCTGGATTTGCATCGCCATTCTTTACTTACGACATGTCGAACTGTTCTGAGCTTCAACAAGATCAATTGAACTTGCCGGTGTTTGTGTTGTCGGCGGTGAAGTATGGTTTTGATATTCCGAAGTATTCGAATGTTTCTTATTATGGACATAGCGCGAATATTTTTTCGCAAAACGCGCCGTCGGAGAAGATCGTAAACCAACTTGATGTTGGTCTAGTCAGTTTAAACAAATGGTCAATTTATCAGATGATTTCTTTTAAGGCAGTCAAACAATCGTCGTTTGGAGTGCAGGATTGTCAGATCTTTGGCGAATTTAATTCAAACGTCAAAATTCTAACGTAAATTTTGACTTATTGAAGCGTGTGACTTTTAGATCTTAACTTCATATCGCATTTTGTACAGAATGCTTCTTCTTTTACTTCGCCGTTATCTTTACTAGATACAGTAATTTCAAGATTGTTGGCACACAAGGCGCAGTTACATTGAATCGATACGAAAGCTTTTT
Organism: uncultured Bdellovibrio sp.; assembly: GCA_964645745.1. Classification (GTDB taxonomy): domain Bacteria; phylum Bdellovibrionota; class Bdellovibrionia; order Bdellovibrionales; family Bdellovibrionaceae; genus Pseudobdellovibrio. The sequence continues at coordinate 16,852 of CAZXZW010000010.1, read as the reverse complement.
GGAAAACAGTATCTACATTCTCGTAGTAGCTGATGTCAGAAATTTTCAAAGTATTCTCCGGTTTCATATCACCCTCCATGGTATATACAGAGGGTAATGCAAGAACTGTTCACACGATCTAGGTCCGGATGCCGGACGTGTTATTCTTGGTGAGACGACTGATTTGCTTTTAAGCGTAGTGCTTGTTTGCATCTTTATAAGTCCAGAGGTGTGAATGAAAAATCTAATTTTATTATGTGTCGTGGTGTCGTTGTTTGCCTGTGTAAAAGTTCAGAAAAAAAATGAAGTTGAATCGGAGCCGGAAGTGGTTCAGCAGCAGGTTCAACGTGAACCTGTGATTTTCCAGTTAGATGAGACGATGTCTTTGGATAAAGATTTAGAAATTGCTGCTGATGAGGTCTACTTAAAATCAAATACCAAAATTTTCACGAATCAATTTAATTTGAACATAAATGCAAAACTCATCGTTATTGAATCAGGAGCTTTGATTCAAACTTTTTCGAATGAAAAATTGAAAGCGCCCTTTAAGACTCGCGCTATTGACGGCGGAGCGGTTCATATTATCGCCAACGAAGTGATTGGTAAGTTGCAAGTTACGATGAATGGTCAACAGGGCGGTCAAGGCATCGGTGGGTGGAATGCTTACGAAGGATTCAATGGTGGTTTTATTTCTCATCCACCGCATAGCGCCTGCGCTCCTGAAAGTGGGGAAGACTCTGGTGTATCAGGCTCTTTTTTATTAGAAACTAGTCATTCTTTAGATTTCTTTGTTAATACAAGAATGGATACTGCACCAGGCGGAGAAATTGGCGAAATTCATGAAGGACTTTTTCCATGGATCAGTACTAAAGATTTTAATTTAGCCGAATACAAAGCTAGATTTAAAAATTTTGAACGTACAAACTGTAATATTATTCCAACTCCAGGAAAAGCAGGGCGACCTGGGCAGATCTGTATGAAATTATCAGATACAGATCGACCGACTTGTGAGAAATTTTACTGAGTGACAAACTGAACGTGATCGGGAAATTTTTGGATCTGTTCCCACTGAATCAGCTGGGGACGGAATTCTCCTTTAAGGTACATTTGAACTTGATCGCTATAATGTTTACTGAACGGAACGCCTGAGTTTCCGGTTGGCAAGATACCAACACTCTCTTCCACATTTTTGAAATCAATCAAACGACGAGTTGATGCTCCGCCGGTTACGGCAAATGCATTTGTGCAAAGCTTGTGACGGTAAGCATTTGGTACCATGTAGCCGCCAGCCACAGGGTAAGGCCCAAGATTAAAGAAATAGTTCAATGGCTTTACTTTTCCCAATGGATGTTCGAATTCGACTTGGTGAAGCTTACCCCATGACCAAGATGCTGTGTCGCCAAAGTTTTTTTGGAAATATTCTAAAGTCTGATCGAACGATGTTTGTAATAAGGTTTGGTAAGCTCCATTCCACCAACCCGAAGCTGGGTTATCAATAATATGAGTTGCGAATTTCCAGTAATTTGAAGTCGAGCAGAATTGATCTTGTTCAACCGGGCTTAATTTTTTCTCGAGCACTAACTTCATCAAGTTATCAATCCAGATGTGATAGAAGCCTTGTGCTTTATTTTCTACTGTAGCTTGGCTATCCCAAGCTTGGAGCGTTTTCTTGATCTGATCGTCGGTTTTGATTTGCTCTAACATAGTTTTCAAACGTTGAGCTGATCCGTAGAAGTTATTGTTCAAGAACATTTTCTTTTGCATGTCTAAGTCAATTTTAGGAGCTGAATCTAAATCCAACTTAAGCGCGCTGAATCGTTCGCTGGGTTCCCAGTAGCCGCTGATTTTTGTTTCGTCATAATCAACCGGAGGCTTTTGATTTGCGCTCAGGATGTAACCTTGTTTAGGATTTTCCATTTGTGGAATATCTTTATCATCCACCGCAAGGCTCATATTACTGAGGCTATCGATTTCTTGTTTTGTCACGGTATGAATTTTCCAGAATGGCTCAGATCTTTTTGGGAAGTAGCCTAAAATTTTCCACGCGATATTTCCTGATTTATCAGCCCAGCTGACGTTTAATCCTGGTGCGCGTCCTTTTTTAATCGCAGCGTAGAATTGATCTAATGTTGTGGCATGAGCTAAATCATAAAAAGCTTCAATTGTGTAGTTATCATCGCGGAAGTAATGCCAAGCCATAATCGCATCTTGGTTGCTTTTTAAAAGATTGTTAATCACCGGACCGAATGCTGTGTCTTGAACTGTTAATTCAACAGGTTGATCATTTTTAACCAGAATTTTTTCAGTGCGATTTGTATAATGAGTTTTATCTGGATCTAATAATAAATCGATTTCATCTGAAGTCGACATTGTTAATGACCAAGCTTTATCGCGATTGTGCCCGATCAAAGCAAAAGGAATAATCGGAACGAAGTGACCATATAATTCGAAGCCTGGTGATTTCAAATGAGCTTCATACCAAACACTGGGATTAGAATAAGAGATATGAGGATCGTTGGCTAATGTCGCAAAGCCTGAAGCGCTTTTCTCAGGAGAAATGACCCAGCTTTGGCTTCCATCAAGATTTGGAATGAAGCTTTCTGGATCTAATTCATTCATTGGTTTAAAATCAAAGAACGAAGTTTTAGTCTGAGATTTTTTGGCTTGAATCGCTCCGCCAACTAATTCATTTAATTGATCGTCGCTAATTTGTGTCGATAGTTTTGTGATGATGGCGTCGCTGAAGTAAGCTTTAGAGAAAGAGAAAGACATAATTCCACTGAAGGCTAAAACATCTTCTACGGTTACGGGCTCAGGCTTAATTCCAAGTAAAACCATTTCAATGGGCCTTGGACAACTTTCAACGCAGGCGTTAACTCCGGATAACCAGGCTTCCAAATCACTGATTAATTCTGGATTTATTTTGCCTTTATTTTTTTCATACCATTTCGTCACGTAATGTTTAATACCGATTGAACGAATAGTTTTATCTGTTTCGATGGTTTTATTTCCGAACCACTCAGATAAGCGACCTGAACCAATCATTTTTTGCATTTGAATTTGGAAGAAGCGATCTTGCATGATGGTGTAACCAAAAGTTTTGTAAAGATCGGCGCGGCTTCCTGTAGCTGAGATATGAGGAATTCCGTAGTTATCGTAGTAAACGTCGGTAGCGGCGCTTAATCCAGTTAAGTGAATTTTACCTTTGTATAGGGGTGAGAAGTGAATTTTAGTGTAGAGATACAATCCAGAAATAATAACCACTAAAAGAAGAATTAAGTATTTTAAGCCGTTTGCGATTTTTTTCATGTTAAGCCATTTCTACGAGTTCTTTAATCATTAAGCGAATGCCCGTATAAACTGAATGAGGTGTGACGTGATCATTCATGTAGGCGGGTGTTGTTAATAATTTGCAGTCTCGATCTGTGATGTAATCTTTGCTGGGACATTTTTCGTGTTGGATATTCATTTTTTCTAATCTAGGAATAATATCAGAGGTTTCGCCTAAAGTGATCAGAGGCTTATATTTTCTGAGAACCTGCGCAGCTACAAACGGTGCAATACAAATAGCGCCGATTGGTTTACTTTGTTGGTGAAACTTTAAAATAATTTTTTCAAGTGTAGCGTGAACTTTGAATTTATCGCCATCGGTCGCATACGTTGTTAAATTTTTCAGAACTCCAGAACCACCTGGTAAAACCAAAGCATCGAATTCATCCGGATTAAGTTCATCGATAGATTTGGTTTGTCCTCGTGTTAAACGGCCAGATTCAACCAAAGCATTGCGAGTTACACTGGGAACTAAAGTTCGAGTTTGATGATTTTGACAGGCAAATTCTTCATCGAAGCTGAAGAAAGTTGTCTGAGCAGAAAATTCAGACAAAGAAATTGAAGCACTAACAGTTTCTGTGGTTTCGGAGCCGTCTTGGCCTCCGACTCCTAACATAATAAGAGCAATTTTTTTCATGCTCCATTGTTATTAAATATTACGGTTCTTGTCCATATGAAAAGTTGTCTATCGTCATACAGTCTTCGGCTAAAACCTTGCGGTTTCCATTATCGATCAGGCCGCGAACACAATATGATCTGACCTTAGACAAAAACGGGAAGCCCGGAACCACTTTGAAAGTGTAGTGAGTTCGGTAAGGCTTGCCATCTGTTGTAGCCACAGCTGAATCAAGCATGTCGAATTCAATTTTTCGGCCTTCAAGCACGCACGCGTTAACATCAGGGCAAACTTTTGGGCTAGCTAGATCAGAAGGCACAAAGATATTACTTTTTTCAATTTTTAAATTGTGACAAGTCACTTTGTCTTCACGGCAGCCCTGTAAAGCGAAGTAAGCGTAGGCACGGTAAAGGAAGAAAGGAACCGGAGTGTCAGCCTTAGTTTGGACATTCTTAGCAATGGCGCGAGGAATGTTAGCCGCTTTTGCTAAATTTTGTGCTGTCGTACTCGAAGCTTCAATCACCATCTGATAGGGCTGATTAGATAAAGAATTTTCAGAGTTGTTGAAGTCTTGTTTGTTAAACAAGAAATCTAACGTAAGCTTAGTCGGAGTCTCGGTCACATTAGTTACGAACAAATCTTGTTTGTAACGCTTGTTCACTTGAGTCTCCTCAAAGATTGTCGTCGCCGTAAACGTGCTGATCTCATTTTTATTGATATCAGAATAATTGAGATTACCAATGCTATCACTCATTTTATTTTGCAACTCATCCGAGTTAATAGCTGGTCCCAAATCTTGCGAATCTAAATCTTGTTTTTTCATACAAGAGTGTAAAAGAGTGCACGATACTAAAAAGGCTAATAATGTGCGGTAGTTATTTTTCATACTGAATCCCATCCCCAAACCCATAGTGGTAAAGGAAAAACTTTTTCAAGAACCTGTGATGTATCTAAAGCGATAAAGCCCATGTCTCGAATCATGGTTGGTCCGAAGACAATTTTAACGAAATCGGCTTCATTTTTTAAAGTGTACAAATCTGTTTTATGGCCGAAAATAATTTCGCCATTCTTTTTTTCTAATGTAATTTGATCATAGCCTTCAGTTAAAAACATTTTTTTGATTTTAGCGGCCAAGCGATCAAAATTATTGATCTTAATCATTCCCAAGAAGCCATCGTTGGCATAATCAGCAATGCTCGCTAATTTGTTTTTCAAATTAATGCTGTGGTGCGGGCACATGAATGTGTAAGTTTTTTTCTCTGATTGCACCATGTAGCTTAAAAGATCTATGATATCTGGAACTGATCCGCCCCATTCATGAATGTAATTTTGTAAATCTACACCTTTGCCTTCAACCGCGTAAGCTACCAATTGATTTTGCGGCGTCCACATCGTGAAAACATTTGAATTAGGAATATTTAAGTACTGGTGAACTTCATCAACGGTACGCACGCTATTGACCGTATGTTGATTGTAAAGTTTTAAAATCGCCGAGGGATCAATGCGTGTGCTTTTCATGAACTTGAAATCTTTGCTCACGATTGGTGGCGTTTTTGAAATAGTAAATGAATGTTCAAATCCGGCTAATTCAAAACCGAACTTGCGGTAAAAATCATATTGATCTGACCATAAGATGACAAAGTCGCACTCTTGATCATTGGCTTTGGCGATACAGTTTTCTAAGTTCTTTGTGCTTAAACCTTGATGACGCGAAGCCGGGTCCGTCACCACAGATCCGATAGCTCCAATTTTAAAAATGGCATGGGGCGTTTTGCAAATGAAAGGCTTTAAAAGAGCATGAGATAAGATTTTATCTGCCGACTCATCGGTGATGATGCTCATGTTGTGCAAATTAGCTGAACTGACCGCTGTCGGATACTCTTTAGAGATAGGCCAAGCTACATTGAGGCGTAAATTTTTATTTAAAAAATCGACAACTTTATTCAATTCGACCGGCTCTGGTGAACGGGGAATAATATTGGAATCTTCCATAGGCTCCTTTTAATGCTGTCCTAGCTTAGTAATCCCTTAATAATACCGCAGATTTTGTATTTTTTGGTGGTTGGGCTATATGAAATTGACTTAGGCCTAGAACTTTTTTACATTGCGGAATGACTGAACTAACCTTAGGTTAAGGTGATTCAAAATAATGGAGCAACTGTGGCTGATTTAAAGCAAAAATGGAAAGAAAACAAAGACGGAAAAATTTTCGTGGATCAATCTTGTATTGCTTGTGATGCTTGCGTTTTAACGGCTCCGAAAAACTTCGCGATGCACGAAGAAGACGGTCATGCCTACGTTTCTAAGCAACCTGAATCTCCAGAAGAAGCTGAATTGGTTAAAGAAGCCATCGAAGGCTGTCCGGTAGAAGCTATTGGCGATTTCGGTGACCAAGCTTAGCCCAAAGTCCAACTTTCCAGTTATTCTCAAAGCTCTTAAGAAACATTATCCAGATGCGCATTGTGCGCTTGATTACAAAAATCCATTTCAATTATTGATCGCTACCATCTTATCCGCGCAATGTACTGATGAGCGTGTTAACAAAGTTACGCCACCGCTATTTAAAAAATATCCTACTCCCAAAGCCATGTCTGAAGCGGATGTGCAGGATTTGGAAAAATTAATTCACTCGGCTGGATTCTATAAAAACAAAGCTAAAAATATCAAAGCCTGTTGTGAAATCTTGGTCAAAGAACATGGTAATGAAGTTCCTCCGCGTTTAGATGATTTAGTGAAGCTTCCAGGAGTAGGTCGTAAAACTGCTAACGTCGTTCTTGGAAACGCCTTTGGTATTGCCAGTGGTGTTGTGGTAGATACGCATGTGACTCGTCTGTCGAAGCGATTTGGCTGGGTTAAAATAGACGACGCTGTGAAGATTGAACAGATTCTGAATAAGCTGTGTCCTGAATCAGATTGGATTATGCTTCCACATTACTTGATTTCACATGGTCGAGCTATCTGCAAGGCAAGATCGCCTGGGTGTGAGGACTGTTTCTTATTGAGTAGTTGTCCCCAAAGATTTTTGTGAGTATGCTTTTTATATCAGTCGGAGAGTAAAATGCTACAAGCTTACTTTGAAAGTATTAAATACGTTGGTCATCTCTTGCCAATCTCACTTCTTAGAATATTCGTTGGATATTTTTATTTACAACAAGCTGTAGCTGATTGGAAAATGCATATCCTTTCAAACTCTACTGTCAGCGATATGATCGTGGATGCTTTATCAAGTGATAAGATGCCTTACTGGTACCGCATCTTTTTAAGTGAGCATGTGATTCCACACTGGAATATCTACGCTTTTATTTTCGTCGGTCTTCAATTGACGGTGGGGCTTTCGTACTTGATCGGGTATGTGGTTCGTCCGGCTTCGATCATCGGTCTTATTTTGTGTTTAAATTATATCGCAATCGGAAACTCTCAACAGGAATTGTTTTTCAGAATGATGATTGCCTGCCAAGTCACTTTCATGTGGGTGGGTGCAGGTCGTTGTTTAGGTTTAGATTACTTTTTCTATAAACGCTATCGCGGCATTTGGTGGTAATTAGTGCGTCAGTTTATTTTATATGTAGCCGGTATTTTTTCGATTCTTTTTCTTCTTTACGTTTATCGTGAAGACAATCAGCAGCTGAATGATAAAAGCAGCATTAAAATATACGCTTCAGGCTCGTTCATGTCGAACTGGGGGCCTGGACCTGAATTAAAAGCCTTATTCGAAGAACGCACGGGTTTGAAAATTTCTTTCATTGAAATGTCAGATCCAGGTATCACATTACAGAAAGTTTCATTCTCAGCTGAAGAAGCGATGGGTGATATTGTGATGGGGCTTGATCAGTTTGATATCGCACGTTTCTCGGATAAAGTAAGATGGAAAGATATTTCTCCTTTAAATACTATTTCTCAAAGTACGTTTAGCAGTTCGGGTTTAAATTTAAATGAACTTAAAAATTCAGATAAATTTATGAACTTTATTCCTTACGATTGGTCAGCAGTGGCTTTTGTGAAGCGCGCCGATTCAAATCACCAGATTAATTCTTTGCCAGATTTATTGATGCCCAGCTTAAAATCAAAAGTAGCTTTTGAGGATCCTCGCACGAGCAGTCCGGGGTTGCAGTTCTTACTTTGGGTAGCAAGTACTCAAGGTGAAGACCAAGCTATACAATATTTAAAAGACCTAAATACGCATGCTCATAGCTTTTCTCCAAGTTGGTCAACGGCTTACGGCCTGTTTAAAAATAAAAATGCCGACGTGGTTTTATCTTACATCACGTCACCGATATACCACTTAGTAGAAGAAAATGATTCAAACTACCAAGCCTTAGAATTTAAAGAAGGTCTTCCAGTGCAAGTGGAATTCGTAGGCTTATTAGCCAGTTGTAAAAATTGTGAAGCGGCTAACAAATTCATTTCATTTATTCAAACTAAAGATGCTCAGCGTATTATCATGAGCAAGAACTATATGCTTCCGATGGATAAACAAATCACGGAAGGCACAGCGTTTGATACATTACGTGTGTTCAAACTATTAGACTTTAAAGTTTATTCAAAAGAAGAGATCAATAAGTGGTTACGCATTTGGTCTGATATCAGAAAAAATGATGGATAAAATCAACGGCAAGCTTTTAACATCGCTGCTTTTGATTTTTTTTCTGAGTCCGATTGTTATTATCTTATCTTATTTTAAAGTTCATTTAGATATTCCTATTGAGGATTTCATTTTTGCTTTTAAAAACTCAGCGACTCAGTCAGTCGCTACAGCCGCCATCTGTTTATTAGGTTCTGTGCTGTTAGTTCCTGGGTTATCACAGATTAAAAATAAATGGCTCTCTTCGATTATGACGGCGTCTTTGTTGCCATCATTGTTGCCTTCGATTTTTACGATCCTGATTGTCTTTTCGTATTTTAAAAGCTTTCCTTTCGGTCATAGCGGCATTGTTTTAATTTTTGTGATCACTTACTTTGGATTTAGCACTGTGGCTTTGTACAACGCTTATAATGCTCTTGTGGATCGCTATTCAGGAATTGTTGAGATTTATAATGTGTCGTGGTGGGATCGCTATTTTAAATTGTATCTTCCTTTATTGAAGCAGGACTTAATTAATATTTTCCTTATTATTGTTTTAGGATGTTTCTCAAGTTTATCAGTGCCGTTGCTGGCAGGTGGTGGACGAGGAGCTAACGTTGAACTTCTCATTTATGAGTCGATTTATATCAACGGGCAGTGGGCGACGGCTTCAGTAGTAGCTATTATTCAGATTATCTTGATGTTAGGTTTAGGCTTTTATTTAAATAACAAAAGCACCGTTGGATCTTCTCAGATCACAACAGCTATCGAGAAAGTTAAAAGTACGAATATAAGTTTCGTTCTGTTTTCATTATATATCGCGAGCTACATTTTTGGTTATGTGTTTCAAGTCGCGAAATCTTTATTTAAAGTGAACTATCAACAGCTTTATCTCAATGAGTTTGCAACAGCTTTATCGAATTCATTGTTATTAAGTATTTTTTCGATTTCTCTATTTTTTATTTTAGTGATGGCGATCATTTACTTAAATTACATTAAAGCGAAAAACCAATTTATTATGTATTTCTTACTGCCATCCTCGACGGTCGTAGGATTTGCTTTATATTTATTATTTGCCGAGAAGTCATCTCTGACGATGGAAGTGTTTAAAGTCAGCTTAGGTTTAAATTTAATTTACTGTTTGGCTCTGTATAAAAGTTATATTCAACCACAGTTTACAAGTATTCAATCGCAGCTAGATGTCAGCCGTATCTACGGGATAAGTTTTACGACTGCATTAAAGCAAATTATTCTACCTCAGCTTAAAAAATCCTTCTTTATTTCCGGAAATATTTTATTTATTTTTTCATTCTCTGAGTTTGCTTTAATTAAAGCGGCTGGTTCGCAAAGTTTATTTTCTGGTGTGTTCATAGAACGTTTGATATCGACATATCGTTTAGAGCAAGGTTTTATTTATAGTTTTATTGTTCTCTGTTTAGTATTTATCTTTTTCCATATAACGAGGTTTTTAACTCATGAGTCTCATTAAGAATTTAAACTTCACGACGGATGGATTTCAAATCGACATTCCTCATTTGGAATTTGCAGATCAAGGGGTGACCGCGATCACGGGTCACTCAGGTTCAGGTAAGACCACATTCTTTAAAATATTATTAGGGTTGTACCAGCCACAAAATTGGAGTTGGGTATTACATAATAATGAGATGTCAAATCTCAGTCCCAATGAGCGCCAACTGGGTGTCGTTTTTCAAAGTTATGAATTATTCCCGCATTTAACAGCGGAAGAGAACATAACATTAATTATGCGCTCACGAGATAATTTAAATAAACAATCACAAGAAATGCTGTCGCATTTTAAACAAACTTTGAAATTAGAAAAGTGCTGGAACACACAAGCGAAGAATTTATCTGGCGGTGAACAACAGCGTGTTGCTCTCTTGAGAGCCGTGCTGAGCAAGCCTCAGCTGGTGTTATTAGATGAGCCATTCTCAGCTCTTGATCACGATGTCAAACAAGAAGCCTATGGTTTAGTACAGAGTGTCTTGAGTGAAATTAGAGTACCCGCGTTAGTCATCACGCACAATATTTCAGAGGCAAAACTGTTTACAAGCCATATAATAGAGTTCAAGAACGGTAAAATCGTCTAGACGTTTGTATTGAAAATAGGCTCTGTAAATACTTCAAACAGTTAAAAATTGTTTTACTCTCCATCAAAGATTGATACTAGATGACCCATGTACAAAATTTTAGTATTTGTTTTTCTAGTGGTCAGCTGTGCCAATCATAAAGACGAGAATGGTCTTAAGGCAGCTCCTATCAGAGTCCTCTCTGAGGATGAAAAACAAAGATTAATTACACCGACAATTTACTACATCCCAAAATATACAAATGCTGATCATGTGAACTGTGCTGAACGTGAAAAAATGGATCTGATCGATTCTGAAAATAATGTGATCGTTAGCAGTTGTCGTCGTGTTTATAAATCATGTGAAATGCAGGGAAGTTGCCAAGTTGAAGTTCCTGGTGGAGCTACAGTTTTATTAAACGTTGATCGTCGTAATGAGGCGGGTATCAGAACATTTGATCATGTGAATAGTCCTAAATGCATTTATGGTCGCGGGGCGGCTCGTGATCGTAAAACAGGTTACAAGCAAATGTGTATGGATCCGTACTACTCAGTGGCGGCCGATCTTTCAATTTATCACTTAGGTGATGTGATTTTCATTCCGCTTCTACAAGGTTTGCTTTTACCGAATGGCGAAATTCATAATGGCTTTGTCATTGTACGTGATACGGGTGGATCAATTAAAGGTTACGGACGTTTCGATTTCTTCACGGGCTTCTCAGGTTTATGGAGAAGTAATCCTTTTTATAAATTAGGTTTAGGCGGAGATAATATCTTCCCTGAGTACTACTTGATTAGCGGGCCAGAGGCTCAGCGCGTGAGATTATCGCGAGGCTTTCCGTATCTCAAGCCATCTTTCTACAACGTTGCTAAGAATAATTAAAAAAAGAGGAGTTTAAAACTCCTCTTTTTTTATGTTTAGTTTTTATTTCATTCTTATAAAGGTTGAGGTCCGCGTCCGCCACGTGATTGGTTAGTTGGCGTTCCGATTTGTAAACCTTGTGAGCCTACCGGAGCAACCCATTGACCGTTGTTGTTTTGATCGCGAGTCATTTTTTCATTTTCAGGAAGAGCTGTTGAGCTTGTTCCGTTTGTATTTACTACTGTTCCGTTGCGAGAATCACGAGTGTTGTTCTTAGCATCAATCGTTGTAGTCGTGCTTGGGATTCCAGAAGAAACCGCAGACATAATCTTTTTCATGTCAGGTACATATGATTTCAAGTAGAAAGCTGTCGTTGTAGCATCACCAGCTAAGTCTAAACTTTGTTCCATCGCGCTTGAGTAACCTAATACTAAAGAGTTTAAAGATTGGTGATCTTGTTGAGCGATCGCTAATGCTTCAAAGTACTCTTGTGGTTTATTTTGTTTTGATAATTCATTTACCGCTGCGTACTGTGCACTTACTTTGTTTGCGTTAGCTGTTGATTGAACTTTAACAGCATTGATAACAGCTTGTTTGAATGAACGGTATTGCTCTGGCATATCTTGTAATAAAGATTGAGCCTTAACCATAACGTCTGGATCATTTGAAGCTAATGCTTTTTTAAGTGGAATACCTACAACAGAATTGAAAGCTTTAGTTACAGTCGATGTTGGTAAAGCTAAGTTTTCTCTGCGTGATAAAGCTGAAGTGAAGCCTGAAGATAAGCATTCGATGTCATCACCACATTTATCTTTAAGGGCTTCCATTTTGTCTTCGAATTTATCGATACGAGCTTGTTTCTTATCATTTTCTTTATCTAATTTAGCTTGAGCTTTTTCATCTTTTTCACATTGAATACGTTCACGGCGTTCAGCGCGTGTTTCATCAGCGCGAGCTGGTTCACAGTCTGAATCATTATTTACAACAGGAGCCGGGGCAGGGGCAGCTGGTGCTGCTTTATCAGCTTCTAATTTAATTTGAGTTAATAATTTAGTGTAATCTTCTAAAGATAACTTAAGAGTATTTGTTGGAGATAGAACAAAAGTTTTGCAATCCGCACATTCAGTTGGATTTACGGCTTCCGTCGTTTTTTTATCATTAGGATCTTTCTTGTTAGCCGCAGTATTATCTCCGCTTGTTGACGCTAATACGAACTCACCGTAGTTCTTTACAGATGATGCTGATTTGAAATCTTGTGATGAAGACTGATATGAATACTGAGTACCTAACACCGCTAATAGTGATGCTGTTAAGATCCATTTTTTATTTAAAGTTAGTACCTGTTTCATATTTGCCTCCATTACTTACAGATTTATAAAGCATGACTTAGGCCATAGATCAGAATGAGGCGTACTCTGTAAACATCTGAAATTGTTAGGCTAAAATGAATTTTATTTGTGTATCCCTATGAGATGCCCGTCTAACTTTTAGAGTTTTAAAATGAGAATCGAGGCAATCTTAAGTTATTTCGCAGAGTTATGAAAAATAGGTGTTTTTGACTGAAAGACAGGGATGACAATGAGCGCGCCTTCCTTTATCACTACATTTGTGAAAATGACCTTCGAAAAAAACTTCAAACCATCGTACTTAGAAACTTTCCAGGCTACGGAAAGCGATTGGAATGATTGGGGTTGGCAACTTCGTAAGTCATTTAAAAACGAAACAGACTTCTCTAAAATGTTTCAGTTGTCGGACGGCGAGAAAGCCGCCTTCCAAAATTCAAAAGAAATTTTCAATATCAGGTCCACTCCTTATTATGCGGCTTTGGCTGGATCAAGTGTGCACGATCCGATTCGTCGTATTTTAATGCCGCATGAAAAAGAGCTTCAAGATTTTTCTCCGTCTCAATTAGATCCGTTAGGCGAAAAGAAAACAGCGAACAATCCTGTAGACCGCGTAATTCACCGTTACTCTGATCGCGCATTATTTTTAGTAACAGATATCTGCAGTGTTTACTGTCGTTATTGCACGCGCAAACATTTCACAGGTGCGGATCAAGCGTTTATCAAAACGGAACAGTATGAAAAGGCTTTAGCCTATTTTAGAAAAACAACAGGTTTGCGAGAAGTGATTTTATCTGGTGGCGATCCGTTAACATTATCAGATAGCACGCTAGACCGCGTATTAACTGATTTAAGAAAAATTGATCACATTGAAATTATTCGTATTGGAACGCGTATGCCGGTGGTAGCTCCGATGCGTGTAACGGATGATTTAGTTAAAATCATTCGTAAATCAAAACCGGTTTTCTTGATGACGCACTTTAATCATCCGCGCGAAGTGACTTATGAGGCGGCTCAAGCAGTTGAGAAGTTTGTTGATCACGGCGTTCCGGTCATGAATCAAATGGTTTTATTAAACGGAGTGAACAATCATCCTGCGATCGTGCAAGCGTTATCACGTCGTTTATTATTCCTGCGTGCAAAACCTTACTACATGTTTCAGTGTGATCCTTCGCAAGGAACAGATTACTTAAGAACTTCTATTGATGATTCTCTGCAAATTCAAAAAGAATTATGGGGACACTTATCCGGATTAGCGATGCCGAATTTTTCGGTGGATATTCCTAATGGTGGTGGAAAAACTTATTACACGCCAAGCTTTGAAGTCGCTGCAAATGAGAATTCTCGCAAGTATGTTGGGTGGGATGGAGTACCGGCTGAGTATGTAAACCCGCCGGCCTCGCAAATTATCAAACCACTGGATGTGGAAGATTATATTCCTGAATGGGAAGAGCTGAAAAATTCTAAATCTTTTACTGTCTAGCCTTGGATAGCTTTTTTATTTTCAAAAATAAAATCTTTTAAATTCTGCGGAACCTTTCCTGTTAGGATAAGTGCAGCATCAGAAACTTTGGCAATGTCTCCGTTTTTAATAGCCGTATCGAAACTGACAAAAAGATCCGCCCACAATTCAGGTAAGCCTGATTGAGTTAAACCTTTTTTCAAATCCGCTTCTGACAATTCAACGTAGGGAATATTTTTTCCAGTAGCTTCCGAAGCCATTTTTACAATTTCTTCGTACGAGTAAGCTTGGGGACCAGTCAGATCAAGAATTTTATTAGAATAATCTTGATGAACTAAGGCCCCGGCTGCAGCTTCGGCGCAATCTTTTTTGGAAACGTAGGCAGCTTTTGCTCCGCCAGTGGCTCCGTAAAAAGTTCCCATCTGGTATGCGTTTGATAAAGAACCTAAAAGATTTTCGGCGTAAAGCGAGTTTCTTAAAATAGTGTACGAGAGTCCACTTTCTTTGATTAAGTTTTCTGTTGCGATATGATCCGCTGAAACTAAAGCCACTGATGTATCTGCTTTGGGCCACGATGTGTAGATGATGTGTTTAACGCCAGCGGCTTTGGCCGCTTTGATCGCGTTTTTGTGTTGTTCAATACGAGCACCGATCGCGTCAGTACTGATGAGTAAAAGACGTTCGGCTCCGGCGAAAGCTTTAGTTAAGTTTTCAGGGTTGTTGAAGTCGGCTTCGCGTACATCTACACCTTGATCGATGAAAGATTGAAGTTTTTCTTTGTGACGAGTAGTTGCGATTAAGTTTTTATTTCCATTTTTAACCAGGTGATTGACAACCATTTGACCTAATTGTCCTGATGCACCTGTGATTAATAGTTTTGGCGAGCTCATAATTATCTCCTTTATGTGGATAAGTCAGTTGATATGAGGATAGGCCTTTTATTTTAAATTGATTAGCTAGTAAAAACTGGAAATATTGTGCGGATATCAGTATAATGTAAAAACTATGAATTTAGATGGAATAGATGTTTTTGTAAAAGTCGTGCAAAGTGGAAGCTTTACTCAAGCGGCTAAGTTGTTAAATATGCCAATCACAACCGTTAGTGGTAAAGTCGCCAGTCTTGAAAAAAGATTGGGTATTACTTTGTTAAACCGTACCACACGCAAACTTCACCTGACGGAAAACGGGGGAGCTTTCTTCAAGCGCTGCGTGGCCGCTATGGCGGAAATTCAAGCCGGAGAGAACGAAGTCTCTACATCTAAATCTGAACTTGAAGGATTGCTTCGCATTACCTCATCGTTAGACGTGGGGCAAATTTTACTGCCACCGATTATGAGAAGTTTTTTAAAAGAACATCCTAAGCTTCAAATTGAACTCAGCTTAACAAATCGTGTGGTTGATCTAGTGGGTGAAGGTGTGGACTTAGCGATTCGTATTGGTAAATTAAAAGATTCTACATTAATTGCTCGTAAATTTATTGATGCGGAAGCTTGTCTCTGGGCTAGTCCAAGCTATATTAAAAAATTTGGTCAACCTCAGCAGCCTAAGCAGCTTAAAGAACATAAATTCGTCAACTTCTCTCGTATCGACAGAAAAATTAAACTGACAAAAAATAATGTGACGGTTGAAATTGAACCTGTTGGTCAAATCGTCGTTGATGATATGAGTACTTTGAAAACTTTTGTGTTAGCTGGTGATGGAATTGGAATGATTCCGAATTTTCTGTGTGAAGAAGAAGAGTTATCAGGAAAACTTGTTCGTTTAATGCCGACTTGGATCGGGGGATCGGTTAGTTTATCTTTTGTTTATCCGCCTCAGCGTTTTGTTTCACCAAAAGTCAGATCATTTATCGAATGGGCTCAGAAGAAGTAAAAAACAGAATCCCCGTCTCAAGAGGTAGAACATAAACCAAAGGAGGACGAGACAGGGATTCAGATTCAGTATCTAATTATTTTGCTTTAACGGCAGCGGCTTCTAAAGCTAAAGAAATTTCAACTTCGTCACCTACAACCGGACCAGCTTCAACAGCTTGATTCCATTTTAAGCCAAATTCTTTACGGCTGATTTTAGTTTTACCTTTGAAAGCTAATTTTTCAGCTCCGTAACCATCTTTAACTGCGCCTAAATATTTTAAATCAAAAGTTACTTTTTTCGAAACGTCTTTGATTTTTAAATCACCAGTAATAGTTAAAGTGTCATCTTTCTGAGAAACTTTAGAACTTGTGAAAGTCATTTTTGGATATTTAGCTGCATCGAAGAAGTCTGGGCTTTTCAAGTGAGTGTCGCGTTGACCAATACCAGTGTCGATAGAATCAACGTCGATTGAAACTTCAACCTTTGATTTGTCGATTTTTTTATCGACTGAGAACGTTCCTTCGTATTTACCGAATTTACCTTCAACCGTAGAAATCACTAAATGCGGAATTTCAAATCCGATTTTTGAGTGCATTCCGTCGATAGCAAACTTTCCTTCTGGGATAGCTTTAGCTGCGAAAGCTGAAGCTGAAAGACCAAGTGTTAAAAGTGTCGTAGCTGCTAGTTTTTGTAGGTTCATTAGATTTCTCCTGTTTGTTGTTAAGTCTTGATGAAAACAGAATAGATCTTTTTGAACCC